>CAZDFF010000142.1:0-9332 GCA_964504425.1 uncultured Hyphomicrobiales bacterium | reverse complement strand
CGAAGCACGACACCGGGAAGGTCGCCTCGCCGGGGTGTTCGAACACGAAATCGACGTCGATGCCCTTGCCGGTGACGTCCCAGATCGCCTTGCCGAAGCCGCGGCATTCCTTCATGTAGGCGGCGTAGCCCGCCTGGTCGTCGACGTCGGGAAGCTGGCCCCAGCAGTTGAATTTCTTGCGGTTGATGACGCCCTTGGCGCCCAACTGCATCACGAAATCGCGCTTGTCGTCTTCCGAGATCACGCCGATGGCGTTGGCGCCGGCGGTCGCGATCAACTGCACCGCCATCGAGCCGAGGCCGCCCGAAGCGCCCCACACCAATACGTTATGGCCGGGGCGAAGAATATGCGGGCGATGGCCGAACAGCATGCGGTACGCGGTGGCAAGCGTCAGCACGTAGCAGCCGCTTTCTTCCCACGTCAGATGGCGCGGGCGGCGCATCAGTTGGCGGTCCTGCACGCGACAGAACTGCGCGAACGATCCGTCGGGGGTTTCGTAGCCCCAGATGCGCTGCGACGGCGAGAACATCGGATCGCCGCCGTTGCATTCCTCGTCGTCGCCGTCGTCCTGATTGCAATGCACGACGACTTCGTCGCCGACCTTCCAGCGCTTGACCTTCGATCCAACCGCCCAGACGATGCCGGACGCGTCGGAGCCTGCGATGTGGTATTCGGCCTTGTGCACGTCGAACGGCGAGATCGGCTTGCCGAGCCCGGCCCAGACGCCGTTGTAGTTGACGCCGGCCGCCATCACCATGACCAGGACGTCGTGGCTGTCGAGCACGGGCACGTCGACGACTTCTTCCAGCATCGACTGGGTCGGCTCGCCGTGGCGCTCGCGCCGGATGCACCAGGCGTGCATCTTCTTCGGCACATGGCCGAGCGGCGGGATTTCGCCGACCCCGTAAAGGTCCTTGGCGGGCTGGTTGGGCTTGAAGGCGATGACTTCGGCGGGCTGCGTCATGATTTCGGGTCCCCTGTGTCTGCGACGTCGGGCGGCCCTCCAACCGTTCCCGCGTCGGGATTTCTCGATTTGACCGATTCTTAATCGCTTGGGGCTTTCTTCGCAATGCACAATTTGGTAGTTTTGTGACAGCGATTATCGACGTTGAATATTTTATATATTAATTACAAACACTTCGCGACCATGGCTTCCAACCGGAGGGGACGGGGATGAGCCGCAAATTCGCAGACGCAACAACGCCCGCGACCGGGCCCGGCGACAAGCCGTGGCTGTTCCGCACCTATTCCGGCCACAGTTCGGCCGAGGAATCGAACAAGCTTTACCGCACCAATCTGGAGCGCGGGCAGACCGGCTTGTCGGTCGCCTTCGACCTGCCGACGCAGACCGGCTACGACTCCGATCACCCGCTGGCGAAAGGCGAGGTCGGCAAGGTCGGCGTGCCGATCGGCCACCTGGGCGACATGGAAACCTTGTTCAAGGACATTCCGCTCGCCCGCATGAACACGTCGATGACGATCAACGCGCCGGCGGCGTGGCTGCTGGCGCTGTACGCCGCCGCCGCCGAACGCCAGGGCGCGAAGCGCGCCGAACTTTCCGGTACCACCCAGAACGACGTGATGAAGGAATACCTGTCGCGCGGCACCTACATCTTCCCGCCGGGGCCGAGCCTGAAGTTGACCGCGGACACCATCGCCTTCACGTGTCGCGAGATGCCGAAGTGGAATCCGGTCAACGTGTGCTCGTACCACCTGCAGGAAGCGGGCGCGACGCCGGCCGAGGAACTGGCCTTCGCGCTGGCCAACGCCATCGCCATCCTGGACGCGGTGAAAGCGACCAAGCAGGTCGCGGCGAAGGATTTTCCCGCCGTGGTCGGGCGCATCAGCTTCTTCGTCAACGCCAGCGTCCGGCTGATCACCGAAATCTGCAAGATGCGCGCGTTCACCGAGTTGTGGGACGAGATCACGCGCACCCGCTACGGCGTCGAGGACGCGAAGATGCGCCGCTTCCGCTACGGGGTGCAGGTGAACTCGCTGGGCCTGACCGAGCAGCAGCCGGAGAACAACGTCTATCGCATTCTCCTTGAAATGCTGGCCGTCGTGCTGTCGAAGGACGCGCGCGCGCGGGCCGTGCAGTTGCCGGCCTGGAACGAGGCCTTGGGCCTGCCGCGTCCGTGGGACCAGCAATGGTCGCTGCGCTTGCAGCAGATCGTCGCCTACGAAACCGACATCCTGGAATTCGACGACATCTTCAACGGGTCCGGCGTGATCGCCGCCAAGGTCGCCGAATTGGTCGCCGCCGCGACCGAGGAACTGGCGGCCATCGACGCCATGGGCGGCGCCGTCGCCGCCGTGCAGTCGGGCTACATGAAACGCCGCCTGGTCGAATCGAATGCCACACGGGTCGCCGCCATCGAATCCGGCGAGCGCCCGGTGATCGGCGTCAACCGCTTCACCGAGGCGGAACCCTCGCCGCTGTCCGCCGGCGAAGGCACCTTCCTGACCGTCGACCCAAAGGCCGAGGAACGCCAGGTCCGCTCGCTGCTCGCCTGGCGCGAGTCCCGGGATAAACGCAAGGCGGCGCAGGCGCTGGGCGATCTGGCCCGGGCCGCGCGCGAGGACCGCAACATCATGGAAGCCTCGATCGCCTGCGCCCATGCCGGCGTCACCACCGGCGAATGGGCCGAAGCCCTGCGCACCGTGTTCGGCGAATACCGGGCCCCGACCGGGGTCGGCGGCGCCAAGGCTGCCGACGCGGCGGCCATCGACGCGGTGCGCGAAAAGGTTTCGAAGCTGACCAAGCGGCTCGGCCGCCGGCCGAAGATGCTGCTGGGCAAGCCGGGCCTCGACGGCCATTCGAACGGCGCCGAGCAGATCGCGGTCAGGGCCAGGGACGCCGGCCTGGAAGTCGTCTACGAGGGGATTCGATTGACGCCCGACGAGATCGCCACCGCGGCGGCGCAGGAAAACGTCGACGTGATCGGCCTGTCGGTGCTGTCGGGATCGCACATGGAACTGATCGGCGCGGTGATGGACAAGCTGGACGCCGCCGGCCTCGGCGACATTCCGGTGGTCGCGGGCGGCATCATCCCGGCCCCCGACGCGGACGCGCTTCTGGCGCGCGGCGTCGCCCGCATCTACACGCCGAAGAACTTCGACCTGAACGGCATCGTCGCCGATATCGTGGAAATCGTCGCCAAGGCGTCGCGCCGCGCGGCGTGAAACGGCATCTTGAGCCTGCCCCGGACATACGGAGCAGGCTCGAGAATGCGCGACGGCGTCGTTACTTCAAACGCTCGATGGTCGCCGCCTTGTCGGCGGACGACTTGACGAACTTGAACGCCTGATTGGCGCCCATCTTGTCGCAGATGTCCTTCGGCACGCCCTGCCCGGCGAATGACGCACCGACGGATTCGCAACTCGCCTTCTTCACTTCTTTCCATTGCAGCGTCAACGGCACGCTGGTCGGCTTGCCCTGAACCGTCACGGGGACGTTCATCGTCTTCGGCAACTGTCCCTTCATCTTCTTGATGGCTTCGTCGCACTTCTTGTCGTAGGCCGCTTCCTTCTGGCGCGCTTCGTAGACGAGCGCGACGTGCACGCCCGGCATCGGCTTGTTCCCCGGTGCCATGACGGAACTGGTCTGCCAGCCGCAGAGGCGGGAACCCGGCTGGGCTTGTGCGTCGGCGGATACGATCATGCAAGATGCGGCGAGCGCCGCAATACCGGCGGCGGCGCGTAGTGTGGTCGACATTCAATTTGCTCCAATGTTTGTGGCCTGAACGGCCGTGAGTTCGAACAATGCGTCCGACCGGCCCCCTCCGGAGGCCGGACCGGGAAATTAGCAGGGTATCGATGCTTCGACCAGCGGCCTGCCGGCGCCGCCGCGTTACAGGGACTCGAGGAAATCCAGGATGGCCTGGGCGGTTTCCGCGGGCTTTTCCTCGTGCGGAAAATGGCCGCAGCGCTCGATAAACCGAAACCTCATGTCGGATAGCACGCGGTGATAGCCGTCGCTGTAGGCCGGCACGTTGACCGGATCGTCGCGCCCCCACAGCACCAGCGCCGGCGCGTCGATGGTGCCCAGGCGTTCGACCGCCCAGTTCGCCGGGTTCTCGCGCGCGCCCCAGCGGTAATGGTTAAACCCGCCGGTCAGCGCGCGCTCCTTCGAGAATGCCGCGACGTATTCCGCCAGGTCTTCCTTGGAGAACTTAAAATCCGGGTGCGACCAGTGATCGAGGATATAGCCGAAATAGGCCTCGACGTTGCCGGCGACCATCCGCTCGGGCAACTCGGGGATCTGATTGAAGAAGTAATACCAGCGTTCCGGCAACTGCTGGGGCGTGTGCATCACGTTCCCGCCGATGCCCGGATGGCGGCCGTTGAGGATGACCAAACCTTCCAGCAAATCGGGAAAATCGTGCGCCATGCGGAAGGCGACCTGGGCGCCGATGTCGTGGCCGACCAGCACGGCGCGGCGATGCCCGAGCGCCGTCAATAATTCACGAATATCGTCGGCGACCGTCCGCTTGTCGTAGCCGTCGAGGGGCTTGTCGGAATCGCCGAAGCCGCGCAGATCGGGTGCGATCACCGTGCGGGTGCGCGCCAGGGCGGGCACCAGCTTGCGCCAGCAATAAGAGGTCTCCGGCCAGCCGTGCAGCAGGACGATCGCCAGACCGGAACCGGCGATCCGGACGTGCTGCGCGATGCCGTTGGCTTGGACGATGCGGCTTTCCCACATGGCGCCTCCTCCCCGTTTTCCGCTATTTGCCGTTTCGCAACATAGGCGCGGTCCGGCCGCTTGCCAACGCCGCCAGCCGCAAATCCTTAGGCCACCGGTCGCGCCGCGCGGCCTTTCAGGAACGCACGGGCGGCGGATGCCTTCGCCCAATTCCCCATCGCCCGGCCCCAGCGCAGCAACAGGAAATAAAGAATCGCGCGGGCGCCGTGGCGGCGGAACAAGTGCCGTGCCTCGTTTGCCGCCTTGGCGGCGTCGCCATGGTTCTTTTCCAGATACAGATGCCCCCAGGTCATGTGCCAGTCGCGCACCCAGCGGCTTTTCCAGGTCTTGCGGCTCGACTGCCCGCCGAGATGCAGCGCCACCGCGTCGGGCACGACGACGATGGAGAACCCGGCCTTGGTCGTGCGCAGGCATAGATCGGCGTCCTCGCCGTAGAGAAAAATCTTCTCGTCGAAGCCGCCGACCGTGCGCCAATGCTCCAGCCGGCACAGCCACACCGCCGCCATGGCGAACCAGGTGCACAGGGCGCCGTCGGGCGCGAAATCGGCGGGGCGGTGATTGTGTTCGCCGGGGCCCATCGTGGAAAGCTCGATGCGGCCGGCGCTGTCCTTCAGCAGCGGAGCGACGATGGCGGCTTCCGGGTTCGCCTCCGTCGCCGCGATCAACCTGCCCAGCGCGTCTTCATCGATGGTCGTGTCGGGACTGAGCAGGAGAACGTATTTGGTTGCGGCGCGAGCGAAGCCCCGGTTGACCGCCGTGCCGAAACCGACGTTTTCGGCGTTGCGGACGATCGTGGCGCCGGGCATCGCGGTTTCGACGACGGCCGTCGAATCGTCGGTGCTGGCGTTGTCCACCACCACGACCTTGGCGCCGGGCCCAAGCGATTTCAGGCAGGCGCCGATGGCATGGCCCGAATTGTAGGCGACGACGACCACGGTCACGTCTTGCCAGGGGTTCGGCATCGTGTTCGGCGCGGGCATCGTCGGTCGGGTCCTCTTCGGATCGGTCGCGGAACGGCCAGGGGGCGATAAGAAAAGGATTTTTCGCCTTTTTCCGCGCCGGGCGATATCATAAAGTGCCGGCCGGCCGCAAGGAACGGCCCTTCCGTCGCCACCATGCGGGTCCATTCATGCGGGTCTTCTACGCCCAGGCCGTCTACGGGGAAGAGGAAATCGACGCCGTCGCCGACGTGCTGCGGAACCAAAGCCTGGCCCTGATGTCGGGCCCGTCGGTCAAGAGGTTCGAGCGACGCGTCGCCGCCCTGTTCGCCAAGCGCCACGGCCTGATGGTCAATTCGGGATCGTCCGCCAACATGCTGGCGGTCGCGGCGCTGGACCTGCCCAAGGGCAGCGAGGTCGTGACCCCGGCGCTGACGTTCTCGACCACGGTCGCGCCCCTGGTGCAGCAGGGGCTGATCCCGGCGTTCGTCGACGTCGAACCCGACACCTTCAACATCGACGCCGACGCGGTCGAATCCATGATCGGTCCCAAGACCAAGGCCATGATGGTGCCGAACCTGATCGGCAACCTGCCCGACTGGCCCGCCTTGCGCGCCATCGCCGACAAGCACGGCCTGAAGGTGATCGAGGATTCGGCCGACACCTTGGGCAGCCTGGTCGGCGGCGAGCCGTCGGGGCGGTTTTCCGACATTTCGACCACCAGCTTCTACGCGTCGCACGTGGTCACCGCCGGCGGCTTCGGCGGCATGGTTTCGACGTCGGACGACGCGCTGGCGCGACGCGCGACCCTGCTGCGCGGCTGGGGCCGCAGTTCCAGCCTGATCGGCGAATCGGAAAGCATCGAGGATCGTTTCGGCATCGAGGTCGACGGCATCCCCTACGATTCCAAGTTCGTGTTCGAGGGCATCGGCTACAACTTCCTGCCGTCCGAGATTTCCGCCGCGTTCGGCCTGGTGCAGCTGGACCGCCTGCCCGACTACACCGAACGCCGCATCCGCAACTTCGAACGGCTGCGCGCGTTCTTCGAAAACTACGCCCATTGGTTTCACCTGCCGCGCCAGCAGGCCGACACGCGCACGCCCTGGCTGGCGCTGCCGCTGGTCGTCAACGATTCGGCCCCTTTCAGCCGCCGCGATTTGCAGATCGGCATGGAGAAGGCGGGCGTGCAGACGCGCACGGTCTTCACCGGCAACATCCTGCGCCAACCCGGCTTCAAGAACGTGCCCCGGCGCGAGAACGAGATGGGATATCCCAACGCCGACCGCGTGATGAGGGGCGGCATCCTTTTGGGCTGCCACCAGGGCATGGGCGAGGACGCCGTCGATTACGTCTGCGAGACCTTCCGCGCCTTCGCCGAAAAGCATTGAGGCGGCGATGCGGCGGGCCCTGCTCACCGGCGCGACCAGTTATCTGGGCCTCGCGCTCGCCGATGCGTTGACCGAAATCGGGGTCGAGGTCCACGCCGTGGTGCGCCCGACATCGGACCGCGCGCGTTTCAACCGGCTGGCCGAGCCGCCGAAAATTCATGTCCACGACGGCAAGGAAGGATCGCTGGCGGGCATCGTCGCCGCCGCCCGGCCCGACGTGGTGTTCCACCTGGCGACCCGGTACCTGCGCGAGCACGAACCGGACCAGGTCGCCGACCTGATCGATTCCAACGTGCGCTTCGGCACCCTGCTGCTGGAAGCGATGGCCGGCGCGGGCGTGAAGCGCATCGTCGCCGCCGGCACCTATTTCCAGCATTTCAACGCGACCGGATACCGGCCACTGAACCTGTACGCCGCGACCAAGCAGGCTTTCGACGACATTCTTGCGTATTACGTCGATGCCAAGGGGTTCCTGGCGACGACCCTGGTGCTGTTCGACGTCTACGGCCCCGGCGACTGGCGCAAGAAGCTGCCGGGCGCGATGCTGGAGGCGCAGCGCAACGGCACGCCGCTGCCGATCCCGACCGACGACATCGCCATGGATCTGGTCTACGTCGCCGACGCCGCCGAAGCCTTCGTCCATGCCGCCGAAAAGCTGGAAGAAGACCCCGCGTCGGTCGCGGGCGGACGCTTCGCGGTGTCGTCGGGCGAACGCAAGACCATCGCCGAGATCGCCAAGGTCTTCGAAACCGCCGGCGGCAAGCCGGTGCCGTTGAACGTCGGCGGCTACGCGCCGCCGCCGCGTGCGATTTCGCATCCGTGGTCGGGGCCGGCGCTGCCGGGTTGGCGCCCGCGCGTGTCCCTGGCGGACGGCGTCCGCCGCTTCATCGAGGGAACGCCGCCATGAACGCGGAACCGACCGACATCCCGGGCGTCGTCCTGATCCGCTTCGACATTTATAAGGACGAGCGGGGCACCTTCGCCGAGACCTACGACCGCAAGAAGTTCGCCGCCATCGGCATCGACACCCCGTTCGTGCAGGATTCGATTTCGACCTCGGCCGCCAAGGGCACCGTGCGCGGGCTGCATTTCCAGCGCGCGCCGCGCGCCCAGGCCAAGCTGGTGCGGGCCTCGAAGGGCAGGCTGTTCGACGTCGCGCTCGACGTGCGGCCGGGGTCACCGACCTTCGGCCGCCACGCGACGGCGACCTTGTCGGAAGGCGACGGCACGGCGCTGTTCATTCCGGAAGGCTTCGCGCACGGCTTCTGCACCCTGGAGGCCGATACCGAGATCGCTTATAAAATGTCCGACCACTTCTCGCCGGAGCACTACATGGGCGTCGCCTGGAACGACCCGGCGCTGGGCATCGACTGGCCGGTCGCGGTGAAGGCCGCCGTGCTGTCGGCGCGGGACCGCCTGCTGCCGAGCTTGGCCGACGTCGCCAAATTACTTTCGAAGAGCGCCCGGCGATGAAGATCATGGTCACCGGCGGCGCCGGGTTCATCGGCTCGGCGGTGGTGCGCCACGTCGTCCATGAAGGCCGCGACGAGGTCGTGAACCTGGACAAGCTGACCTACGCGGCCAGTCCGGCGTCGCTGACCGAGGCCGAGAAAAGCCCGCGCTACGCCTTCGAGAAGGCCGACATCGCCGACGGCGCGGCGGTGCGCCGGATCCTCGATCGCCACGCGCCCGACGCCATCATGCATCTGGCCGCCGAGTCCCACGTGGATCGGTCGATCGACGGGCCGGCCGATTTCATTCAGACCAACATCGTCGGCACGTTCCGGCTGCTGGAGGCGGCGCTGGAATACTACCGCGCGCTTTCTTCCGAAAAGCAGCGGACGTTCCGCTTCCATCACGTTTCGACGGACGAGGTGTTCGGCTCGCTCGGGCCCGACGACGCGCCGTTCGACGACGCCACGCCCTACGATCCGCGCTCGCCCTATTCCGCCAGCAAGGCGGCGTCCGACCACCTGGCGCTTGCCTGGCACCACACCTATGGATTGCCGGTGGTGCTGTCGAACTGTTCGAACAACTACGGCCCCTATCAGTTTCCGGAAAAGATGGTGCCGATGACGATCACGCGCGCGCTGACGGGACAGCCGCTGCCGGTCTACGGCAAGGGCGAGAACGTGCGCGACTGGCTGTTCGTCGAGGATCACGCCCGCGCGCTGCTGACGATCCTGCGCCGCGGCCATGTCGGCGAAACGTACCTGGTCGGGGGCGAGGCCGAACGGCGCAACATCGACCTGGTCGAGGCGATCTGCGCCGTGCTGGACGACCTGGCGCCGCGCATGGACGCCA
>CAZDFF010000141.1:0-9343 GCA_964504425.1 uncultured Hyphomicrobiales bacterium | reverse complement strand
AAACGGCTGGTGTCGCGGGTGATGGCGGTGTCGTCCTCGCGAATGCCCAGGCCGGCGGGTTGGCTAGCGATAACCCAGGATCCCAGCACCGGGTATCGGCCGTCGAACGCGGGCAACGGCGCCGCCGTCTGATAGACGAAACCCTCGGCGCCGTAGGGGCCGGTGGTTTCGGCCAATGTTCGCCCATCCGTCGCCACGCGCACATTGGCGCCTTCACGGCCGTAGATGGGCTTCTGCACGACCCCGCCCTCGATGGCGCCGGGCTCGAACGCGGTCGCAAGTAGGTTTGGATGGCCAGGCGCCATCTCCCACAGCAGGGCCAGCGACGCCTTGTTCGCCAGCACCATTTTCCAGGGCGGTTCGATGACTTGCGAGACGCCCGAGAGGAGGTGTGCACCGAACTCCTCGGCGACGAGCCACTCCCAAGGATAGAGCTTGAATAGCGTTTCGATCGGCCGATCATCCAGATCGCGAAACCGTTCTCCGTCCCAGCCGATATCCTCGATATCTATTCTGACGGTGCTCAACCCCGCCTGGGTCGCCGTGTCGCGCAGATATTCGACCGTGCCGCCGTCCTCGGCATGATCCTTCACGGCGGCGAAATGAATTGGTCCCCGGCCGAGGCCGAAATTCCGCCACGCATCGATCAGCTTTTCGTGGATGGAATTGAATTGATCGTGGTCGGGTGAAAGATTTTCGAGCCAGTCCCATTGGACCACCGCGGCCTCGAACAGCGCGGTCGGTGTGTCGGCATTGTATTCTAGCAACCGGGGTGGTCCTTCGCCGTCGTAGCTGAAATCGAACCGGCCATAGAGATTCTTCGCGCCGGCGTTCCAGCTGCCCTCGATCGCCGGCCACGCAATCTGCGGGATGCGGAGTTTTTCGTAAGCGTCCTCGCCTGCGGCGACGACCCGGCCGACGAGATCGAGGGCCATCTGCTCGAGTTCGCCGGTCGCCTCCTCGATCCTGTCGATTTCGGCCGCGTCGAAGGCGTAGCAGGCGGTTTCGTCCCAATAGGGCTGACCGTCGATGGTGTGGAAGACGAAACCGAGATCGCGCTCGACGCGATTGCGCCAGTCCGGGCGCGGCGTCACGGGAAGGCGCTTCAAGCGGTTATCCGCCCGACGAAGTGCGATACGCGGTCGCGGTCTTACCGAACCCGCCGCGGTTGATGGGCGTCATGGTCGGCGCGGGTTTGAAGGCCGCGGCATTCCCGGCGCCGGAGAACGAACCGATGTTGAAGAATTTGCCGCCGCTCTTGGTCACCGCGTTGCCGTCCGGGCCGCGATAGACGGGCTGATTGAAGCTCTTGCCGAGCATGTAGCCCATCATCAGCGGCAGAAAGACGCTGCCGCCGGTCGAACTTTGCCGGGTCTCGCAGTTGCCGGCGCCGAATTCGGTTTCGCAGGCCTCCTTGCGGGCGAACTTTGGGGCTTCGGCGAGATGGACGGCTTCGCTTTTCTTTTGCGCGTCCTGGCAAGCGGCATCGCCGTGGAAGGCGCTGCAATCCTTGGCGCTGGAGAAGAATTTGGCGTCGTCGGGGGGTGCCCCGTCGCAGCCGGCGACCATGCCGGCGCTCCCTAATAGGACCAGTTTAACGGCGGTGGATTTCTTCTTCATCGAGCCCCTCCCTTGGACGACGCTAATATGGGGGGGCGGGGGCTCGTCGCCAAGGGGAGGATGATGGAACGAAAAGAACGGTATCAGGCTATTTACTCAAACCGCATAAAGACCGAATGGCGTTCGCTATGCTTTATTCGGCCGGGATCGGCATGGGGTATTCGGCGACGGCGATTTCGAGGCTGCCCAGTAGCCGCTCGAACAAGCCGTGCTCGGTGTCGAGAAATGATCCGAGTCGTCCCGGCGCCGGGTCGTCGAGGGCCGCCGTCATCTGCGACAGATGATTGGATTCCTCGGCCAGTAGGCTTTTCAGGGAAATCGACACACCCGCCGCATCGAGCGCGCGCTGGTAGATCGTATATCCCCAAACCGCCCGGTACTCGATGACGGTCGAAACGTAGGGATAGATCAACCGCCGGCCGTTTCGCGACTTGCGGCATTCATGGGCGACGATGCTTTCCAAGCGCCGGAAATACATTCGCGCGGCGGCCGGTGCGATCATATCGGCGTCGCGGTATTCCAGCGGCCTGCCGGCGATGCGATCCGCTTGGCGCTTGAAAAAAAACGCATGGCGGGCTTCCTCCGCCAGGTGCTTCAAGGTTCCCTGGGTCATGCGCGCCGAACTTTGCGTGACCATGATGCGATAGCTGCCCATGTGTTCCAGCATCGACAGTGTATTCAAGAACCGGGCATGGCGGGTGCGTTCCCCGGCGATGGCGGTCAGAGTTTCGGCCGTGCGTGCGGCGAACGGTTTATTGATGGTTTCAAACTCGGCGTAGTTCACGGTCGGGCGGATCCTTCGGTTGCTCGGTGGGGCGACATGTTCGGTCGTCGGGTCCGGCCGGTCAATAGTGCCGGATGGCCGCGATGGTATGCTAGGGTTTGCGCCCCATGACTTGAAAGCCCCAATATTCGTGCCTGAATCCGTCCCCGTGCTGCACTGGTTCCGTCAGGACTTGCGTCTGGTCGACAATCCGGCGCTTGCCGCCGCCGTCGCGACCGGCCGCCCTGTTCTGTTGCTTTATATATTGGACGACCAAACACCGGGGTCGTGGAAAATGGGTGGCGCATCGCGCTGGTGGCTGCATCGAAGCCTTTCCGCCTTGGCGAACGACCTCGATGCGCGCGGCAATCGCCTGGTCCTGCGCCGTGGGCGCGCCGTGTCGATCGTTGCCGAGCTTGCCCGGGAAGTAGGGGCGTCGGATGTTTTCTTCACCCGGCGTTATGAGCCGTTTGCGGCGCGCGAAGAACTCGAACTGGCCCATTTGCTCGAGGCCGACCGTCGACGTGCCCGGCGACATGGCGGCAACCTGCTGTTCGAGCCCGAAACGCTGATGACCGGGGTGGGCGGCCCCTACAAGGTCTTTACGCCTTTCTACAATGCCGCGATGAAAACGTTGCGCGCTCAACCGTTAAAACCCGTGCCGAAGAAAATCGCCGCGCCCAAAACATTTCCGGCAAGCGAATGTCTTGCCGAATGGCAGTTGTTGCCCCGCGCGCCGGATTGGAGTGCCGGGATCGCCGAAGCTTGGACGCCGGGCGAAAAGGGCGCGGAGGCCGCCGTCGATCGATTTGTCGAAGATGGGCTTGCCGGCTATGCCGAGGCCCGCGATCGACCTGCCGTCGCGGGTACGTCGCGGTTGTCTCCCCATCTGCATTTCGGCGAAATAAGCCCGCGCCGCTGTTGGCAGCGCATCGCCGACGGCATCCAAGCCCGTACCGGCGGATTAGGCAAGGGCGCGGACGCCTATCTGCGCGAACTGATATGGCGGGAGTTCTCGCATCATCTTCTGCATCATTGGCCGAATCTCCCCGACGCGCCGTTCCGCGATTCGTTCGCCGCGTTTCCTTGGAGAAGCGATCGCGACGGTTTGCGTGCGTGGCAGAAGGGCGCGACCGGCTATCCCATCGTCGACGCCGGCATGCGCGAGCTTTGGCATACGGGCTGGATGCACAATCGTGTGCGCATGATCGCGGCATCGTTCCTGGTGAAGGACCTGCTGATCGATTGGCAGGAAGGAGAGCGATGGTTCTGGGACACGTTGGTCGACGCCGATCTTGCGAACAACGCGGCGGGCTGGCAATGGGTCGCCGGGTCGGGCGCGGATGCCGCGCCTTATTTCCGAGTCTTCAACCCGGTGCTTCAAGGCGAACGCTTCGATCCCGATGGCGACTACGTCCGACACTGGATTCCGGCGCTGGCCTGGATGCCGGCCAAGCATATTCATGCGCCCTGGCTGGCGCCCGATTCGGTTTTGGAAAATGCGAAGGTTCGCTTGGGCGACACCTATCCCTATCCGATTATCGACCATAAGGCGGGAAAAGAACGGGCGCTCGCTGCTTTTCGAGGCCTCAAGGCGGCGGCACGGCGACTCATGGGTGTCGATTCCGATTAGCCTGCGGTAAGTCTCGCGTCGAAGAGTCTATTCCACCCGATCCCGGCTCCAGCCCAACCGGCATGCATTGTTTGGAGCGATGCATGACTATTCATTAAATGCGGTTTTATATCGGCTATCCGCGCCATAGTCTTGGGGTCGGATTGCCGAGGCTCGGGGGAGGGATGGCGGGAGACGAAAATACAAAGGCGCTTGCTGGCGACGGGCGTTTCTGGCGCGCGGCGATTTCCGGCCTGTGCGCCAGCCTGCTCGGCATCGGGCTTGCCCGATTCGCTTACTCGCCCCTGATTCCGGCCCTTATCGCCGAGGGGTGGTTTCAGCCGTCGGCCGCCGCGTATCTCGGCGCCGCCAACCTTGCGGGCTACTTGCTCGGCGCGCTCGGCGCGCGACCCTTGGCGGCGCGGGTCGGTGCCGTGTTTGCTTTGCGCGGCGGAATGGTCCTGGCGACGGTTGCGTTTTTCGCCTGCGCCTGGCCGTTTCCGTTCGCCTGGTTCTTTGTCTGGCGATTTGCCGCGGGACTGGCCGGCGCGGCCATCATCGTTCTGGCGGCGCCGACGGTGCTGCCTTATGTGCCGGCGTCCAGACGAGGCGTCGTCACCGGCGCGATCTTCACCGGCGTCGGCCTCGGCATCGCCGCTTCGGGGACGCTGGTGCCGCCGCTTTTGATCCTGGGGTTGACGTGGGCCTGGGTCGGACTTGGCGCCGTTGCGCTGATTCTGACAGTCGTTGCCTGGACCGGCTGGCCGTCTCCGCGTGGCGGTACCGGACCCGCACGTACCGAAAGCAACGCGCCGCTGCCGCCTGCGGTCAAGGCGGTTTGTCTCGAGTACGGCCTCGCCGCCGTCGGCCTTGTCGTCCACATGGTCTTTCTGGTCGATTACGTCGCGCGTGAATTGGGCCAGGGCATCGCCCAGGGCGGGGCTTACTGGGTTATGTTCGGTCTCGGCGCCATGTGCGGACCGATGCTTGGCGGATGGGCCGGCGACCGAATCGGGTTTCGCTTGGCGTTGCGCATCGCAACCGCGCTCCAGATCGCCGCCGTCTCGCTGCCCGTGATCTGGGCCGGTCCGGTGGCGCTGGCCATTTCCAGCGTCGTCGTCGGCGCCTTCGTGCCCGGCATCGCCCCCTTGATGCTGGGCCGGGTGCAGGATCTCTTGCCCGGCGACGCCAAGATCCAAGGTCGTGGGTGGAGTTTCGCCACCGTTGCCTTCTCGCTGGGTCAGGCGGGAGGCGCCTATGCGTTCGCGGCCATCTTCGCCGAAACAGGAACATATGTGCCGCTTTTTTGGATCGGCACCGGCGCGATCGTCGCCGCCGTTGCGGTCGATTTCTGGGTGGCGCGGCTCGCCACCCGGCGTTGATGAGCGAAGAGCACCGTCGTTTTCTCGACTCTCCTTAAATCGACGGGGTGTGATCTGTTTCGGCATTTCGGATTCATCGTGAAGCAAAATTAATGTTCTCCGAAACGCAGAGATAGCTTGTGCATCCGAAGATGTGTTGCGGCGATAGTGCCCCGCACACAGCCTGATCACTGGAACGCATCGGCAAAAATTATGATAGGTGCGTTGTTATCACGCACCGATCGAAAATTACGATCGCGGCATAAGCCGGAAACAACTTCGGGGATTTCCAAAATGCCATTGTTGCAAGCTGTGCGCTTTGACAGGGTTCGATAACACCAAGAAGATGATCAAGACGATCGTGCCGCCCCGGTACCGTCGGGTACTTCGGCGTTGCGCGGTTCGCGCCGCCCATTTCGGCGTGCGGCGATTTTGCCCATGCTGCAACAGTCATTTGCGCCATTTCGGTCCGTACGGCGAGCGCCCTCGGCCCGATGCGCGTTGCCCGGTCTGCGGCGCCCTCGAGCGTCATCGCCTGGCGACGATGTACCTCGGCGCCAGGCGCGACCTCCTGAGTGATTTGAATCGCGTCCTGCACGTGGCCCCGGAACCGCCGGTCGCCCAAGTTCTTCGAAGGTGGGCGTCCGACTCGTATATCTCGATGGATATCGACCTCAGCATCGAGAATATTACCGTGCGCGCCGACCTGACACGGCTGCCGTTTCGGTCAAAGATATTCGATTGCGTTTATTGCAGTCATGCCTTGGAACACGTTCCCGAGGATCAGCGGGCGATGGAGGAGCTGCACAGGGTGCTGCGACCCGGCGGCTGGGCGTTGATCCAGGTGCCGATCAAGCGCGACGTCACCTTCGAAGACCCCACGATCGTCAACCCGGATATTCGGCGGCGCCTCTTCGGGCAACCCGACCACGTGCGGGTTTACGGGCGCGACTTCACGGATCGCCTCGCGCGGGCGCGGTTTTCGGTGAGTGTCGAGCGGCCGCAGCGGGTTCTCGATCGGGACGTGGTCGCGCGTTGCGGCCTTAACGCGAAGGAAGACATATTTCTTTGCACGAAAGCGGGCTGAAATCGTTCAGGCGACGCCGCACCACTTCGCGGCGATGGCGACGAAAACTTCCTTGGCTTGTTCGATCCTGTCGACCAGGCAGTATTCGTCGGTCTGATGCGCCATGTGCGGCTCGCCGGGACCGAGAATCACGGTCGGCGGTCCCCCGTATGCGGGCGTGAGGGCCGATGCGTCGGTGAAGTAGCTGGCGGTGGCGACCGACGGTGGCTCGCCGGTGATGGCGGCGACGGTCGCGGCCATGTCCTGCATCCAGGGATGGTTCGGATCGGTCCAGACGCCGCCGACGTCGACGTTGGCGGCGATCTCGACCTCAGCGCCGAGATAGTCGGCCAAGTGTTCCCGGACCTTGGTGTGGTCTTGGCCGGGCACGGTGCGGATGTCGATGCCGATTTCGGCGAGGTCCGGCACCGAATTGACGTTCATGCCGCCCGCGACGGTGCCGACGTTCAGGGTCGGTCCCCCCAGCACACGGTGGCGGGCGACGTTGAAATCGAAATCTTCGAGCTTGGAAATAGCCCGCGCGGCCTTGTAGACGGCGTTGACGCCGCGTTCGGGCATGGATCCGTGCGCGGTCTTGCCGCGCGTCTTGGCTTTTAGCCACAAGGCGCCCTTATGGCCGACGAACGGGCGGTTCGACGTCGGCTCGGCCACGACGATGGCGCCGGCCTGTCCGATGGCGCCATGAATCCCGGTCAGATGATAGGCGCCCTCGCAACCGGTTTCCTCGCCCGCGGTGACGATCAGCACGAGCCCCGCGGTGTCGTCGAGGCGGGCACCGAGTTCGGCCGCCGCGACGACGAAGGCCGCGACTCCGGATTTCATGTCGGTGGTACCGCGGCCGTAGAGCTTGCCGTCCGCGATTTCGCCCGCGAACGGATCGACCGACCATTCGGCGGCACCCAAGGGCACCGTGTCGATGTGGCCGGTGAAGCAGAGCGGCGGCTTGGCGTCGGTGCCCCCGCGCCGCGCGACCAGGCTGGTACGGCGATCGGCAAATTCATGCGCCGTGACGGCGAAACCCGCATCGGTCAGAAGCCGGCCAAGACGATCGGCGCAGGCCCGCTCGTCGCCGGGCGGGTTGCGGGTGTCGAAGGCGACCAATTGGCGCGTGAGTTCGAGGGAAGAAGGTATGGGGCTCATGGGCTCTTTTCCTCGGCGCCGCCGAAGTAGGCGCTGTGCACGTCGGCGTTCGCCAGTAACTCCCGGGCGGTGCCGCCGGCGACGACGCGGCCTTGGGACAACACGTATCCATGGTGAGCGATCGCCAATGTCTGGTGCACGTTCTGCTCGACCAGGAAAATCGTGATGCCGCGTTCGTTAATGCGTTTGATGATCTGGAAGTTTTCTTTGACCAGAAGCGGCGAGAGGCCGAGCGAGGGTTCGTCGACCAGGAGAATTTTCGGCGCGCCCATCAAGCCGCGCCCGATCGATACCATCGCCTGCTCGCCGCCCGACATGGTGCCGGCCAACTGGCCGCGGCGCTCTAGAAGACGCGGGAAAATGTCGAAGACCTCGGCCATCCGCTTCGCCAGTACGGCATCCGACGATTCCTGATAGCCACCAAGACGAAGATTCTCTTCGACCGTCAGCTTGGAGAAAACCTTTCGGCCCTCGGGGATGCAGGCGATTCCGGCGGCGATAACCTTGTGGGTGGGCAACCCAGTCAGGTCCTGGCCGTCGAATGTGATTTTCCCCCGACGCGGCGGCGTCAGGCCGAGGACGGCCCGGATCAAGGTGGATTTGCCCGAGCCGTTGGAACCGAGCAGACAGGTGATTTTGCCGGGTTCGGCGGACAAGGTTACGCCTTCCAGCACGTCGGCCTTGTCGTAGGCGGCGTAAACGTTCTCGATGCGGAGACCTTCGCCCGCCATCATTCGACTCCCAAGTAGGCCTCTTGGACCATCCGATCCCGTGCCACTTCTTTATATGTGCCTTCCGCGATCTTGCGGCCGAAATTGAGGACCGCGCAGCGATCGGTGATGCGCTCGATCACGTTCATTTCGTGCTCGACGATGACGATGGTCAATTCCTTCAACAGGCTGCGGACTTGAAGGATGTTGTCCATCAGTTGGCGGGTTTCGTCCTCGGTCATGCCGGCCGACGGCTCGTCCAGCAGCAGTAGCGACGGCGCGCTGATAAGCGCCCGGCAGATCTCGATGCGGCGCCGGTCGATCATCGGAAAAGCCGCCATTTCCTCGAACAGCCGGTCGGCCAGCGGCGCGTCGAAGATGCGGACCAGATGGCGGGCGCGCTCGAAGGCGGCTTCGAACTCGACCTTGAACGCGCCGCGGCGGAGCAGGTTGAATATGAGCCCGTGGTTTAGACGCTTATGATTGCCGATCATGATGTTGTCGAAGATCGACAACGATAGGCAAAGACGCGACCGCTGGAACGTGCGGGCAATGCCGGTATTGTAGATTTGTTGTGCCGTATGGCCGGTGATATCGGCGCCGGCGAATTCCACCATGCCGCCGGAAGGCGCGTAGATACCGGTAACGACATTAAAGAAAGTCGTCTTGCCCGATCCGTTGGGACCGATCAAGCCCAAGATTTCGCCCCGATTCACATGGAGATCGAGCGCGTCGAGCGCGACCAGGCCGCCGAAGCGCATGGTAAGCGCCTTCGACGCGAGCACGGGGGCGGCAGAGCTCATTGCGGTTTCCACCCCGGCAGATAAGCGCGAACCGCGCGTGGTATGATGCCCGCCGGCCGGAATCGCAGGATCAGGATAACCGTCAGCGCGTACAGCAGGAATCGATATTCCTGAATGATCTGCAGTTTCTCGGGCAGGATGATGACGATCGCCGTCGCCAGTGCAGCGCCCCATGGATTGCCGAGACCGCCCAGGATGATGATCGAAACCAGGATCAATGTATCGCCGAACGTAAAATTGGTCGGCG
>CAZDFF010000140.1:0-9393 GCA_964504425.1 uncultured Hyphomicrobiales bacterium | reverse complement strand
CGAGCCACACCTGCAGGACCATGTTGTGCGGATGCAGCGGGATCGGCTCAAAATTCATTTCGTAGGTCCGTTTCGGGTCTTCCGGCCGCATCCGGATGGGAACGGTGTCGTTGTGGCCGTAGAACGACCGCGACGTATCGAACCCGTATCCGAGAATCGGGCGTTCGCGGATGAAGTCCGCGGTCGCGCGCCAGATGAACAGCCGATGGATCGCCGAATTCGACATGAACGCGACCTTAGCGCTTTCCTTGAGCGGATGGGGAAACATGCCCGGGATCAACGGCCCCATCAGGACGCCCACCGCCAACGCCGCGCCGAAGGCATAGGGCACCAGCCGCGGCATGATCCACGCCGCGGCGGCGACGAACACGCCCATGGCGATCGCGGCAACCGGCGCCGTCGCATCGGCGGTGAGAACGACGGCACACCCGATGGCGAGCGTCGCAACGCCGGCCCGCAATGAATGCCATCGCAACGCCACCGCCGCCCACGGCCACGCCATCAAAGCGGCAACCGTCATGGCCCGATTCAGGTGCAGCGGGGCATGCTCTATTGGAATCGGCGGCCGGCCCAACAGGCCCCAGACCCACCGGAGCGTCGCGATATCCGTCAAACGTTCGACCGCTAGAAAAGCGAACCCGACGATGCCGGCGACAAACAGTCCTTTCGCGACGATGCGCCGGTCGTCGTCGTCGAGACGCAGGATCGACGCCAGCACGACGAGACCACTCACCGTGATGCCGGTCAACGGCAGGATCGCGTAGGCGGTGTGCACCGGCGTTCGCGACCAAACGGCGGTCAACAGCGCATAGGCGATGAAGGCGGCGGCCGCGGCGGCAAGACGAATCGCACCCAGTGGAATCGGATGGCCGCGCAGGTGTCGCACCGCCAGAATCGCCCCCGCCACGAGTGCCAGCAACGGCGCCATGCTCTTCGGCGCCATGATCGCCAACGGCAGCGCGAGGACGGCGGCGGCGGCAAAGACATGGCCTTCGCGAATCTTATGCAAGTCTTTGTTTTCCTAGACGATGTCGCTTTTTTGAAAAGTTGCGAGGCTTGCAATAATTGACGCGCGTTCCAGGGAGATGCGTCCGATCAATTTCGCATCGCTATTTCCGCAGGCCGAGCCCCACCAGAATAATCGGATACAGCATTTTCCACCAACCGACGATCGGCGTCATCTTGGTGTTACCGATCTGACGAGGCGGATATATTTTCGACACCGGCACTTCCGCAATCCGGAAGCCGAGCTTCAATACTTTCATCAACAGATACATCTCGAGTTGGTACTCGCTCAGCCACGGCTGATTCAGGTCGATCCGGGGATCCGCCAGCTTCGTCACCTTGATCGCACGATATCCGTTGGTCGTTTCCGTCATGCGCCGTCCAGACATGGCCCACACCAACGTCGGATGAACGTACTTCGTCGCAAAAACTCGATAGATCGGCATATCGCCGCCGTATCGGCCGCCGTCGAGATACCGCGACCCCATGACGAAATCGACATCGGAGTCACAGATCGGATCGAGCAGTCGCGTAATCTCCCGTGGATCGTCCTTGTTGTTCCCGGCGATGACGACGGCAATATCGAAATTTTCGGCGGCGGCCAAGCGATAGCCGTCGCGTATCGATACGCCCGTACCCATGCGTTGTTGGTGACGGATCACGTGCGCGCCGTTGGCTTCGGAAACCTCGGCCGTGCGATCGGTCGATCCGTCGGAAACGACGATGAATTTGTCGACGATATCGTAGGGGACTTTTTTCGCAACCTGTTCGATCTTGACGTCTTCGTTATAGGCGGGAGCGATTAGGACGATCTTTCGGCCTTTGTACATCGGGCTGCGGGTCCTCGGCGGGGCGACTACGATGGAGGAAATTACTCGGCCGGAATGACCGTAGAGAGTGATTCGCCCCGGTGCGGCGACAATTTGCCTCAGACGCGAATCGCTTACAAGGGCATTGGACGTGGGCGATTCACGGCCCTCCGGCGCAATGGCCTTGCCTCGCCCGGGGCGAAAAGGCATGAACATGGCAGCATGAGCGAATATCCCATTTTAGCGCGGGAATTAGCACTGATTGCCCTGGAACGGGTGCTCGTACGGCATCGGCCGCTCAAAGTCGCGTTCGACGAATCGCTCGATGGCAGGTCCTTGCAACCCCGCGACCGCGCCTTTGCGCACAATCTCGTCGCGACCACGTTGCGGCGCCTGGGGCAAATCCGGACGCTGATCGACGGTTGCCTGGAACGTCCGCTGCCGCGCGCGGCCAAGGGCGTCGACATGGTGCTGGCGCTCGGCATCTGCCAGTTGCTGTTTCTGAAGACGCCGGCCCACGCGGCGGTCGACACTTCGGTCGATCTCGCCGCGCGGCTCGGTCTCGACGCGCACAGGAAACTGGTCAACGCGGTGCTGCGCCGCCTGAGCCGCGAAGGCGAGGCGCTGATCGCTGCCCAAGATGCGGCGCGCCTGAATACGCCGGACTGGCTCTGGCGGTCGTGGTCGGGTGCCTACGGCGAAGCGACCTGCCGCGCCATCGCCGAGGCGCACTTGACGGAACCGCCGCTCGACATTTCGGCCGGGCGCAATGCGGAATTGTGGGCGGCGAAACTGGGCGCGCGGGTGCTGCCGACCGGGACGCTCCGCCTCGACAATGCCGGGCCGATCGCCGATCTGGCGGGCTACCACGAAGGCGCATGGTGGGTGCAGGATGCCGCCGCCGCCTTGCCGGCACGGCTGATGGGCGACGTCGCGGGCCGGACGGTCATCGACCTGTGCGCCGCCCCGGGCGGCAAGACTATGCAGCTGGCCGCCGCAGGCGCCGCCGTGACCGCCGTCGACCGATCCGCGAAGCGATTGGAACGGCTGACCGAAAATCTGGCGCGAAGCGGTCTCGAGGCGCGGACCGTCGCCGCCGATGCCCTCGAGTGGCGGCCCGACGCGCCCGCCGACGCGGTGCTGTTGGACGCGCCGTGTTCGACCACGGGAACGATCCGGCGCCATCCCGACGTCCAGCACGCCAAGACGGCGAAGGATGTGGAGCGGCTGGCGGCGTTGCAAGCGCGTTTGCTGGACGCCGCCGCCGTCATGGTCAAGCCGGGCGGCCGTTTGATATATTGCACCTGTTCGCTGCAGCCCGAGGAAGGCCCGGCGCAGGCGGCGCAATTCCTGGCCGGCGGCGCGCCGTTCGACCGCGTTCCCGTTACCGCCGACGAGGTCGGCGGCTTGGATGAAATCGTCGGCGGCGACGGCGGCGTTCGCACGCTGCCTTGTCACCTGGGCACCGAAGGCGGAATGGACGGTTTTTATGTCGCGCGCTTTGTCCGGCGTTGAACGCCCCGAAGGAAAGGCCGATGGCGATCGCGGATAGGCTTCGCGCCGCGCTTTACCGGTCCGCGCTCTGGCGCCTGACGCTGGCGGGGCGGCTGCCCCGGATCGCCGCCGTTCGGCCCGCCGATCCCTGGCCCGGCGACGCCCGTCTCGGCGCCGAGATCGCCGCCGGCGTATTCCGTCTCGCCGGACGGCGCCACGATCTTAGTCTGTCGCCGTTCGCCGCGCCGCCGCCGGGTATCCGCGCGCGGGCCGACCTGCATTCGTTCCGTTGGCTGCGCCATCTTCGCGATCTCGGCACCGAGGACGCCGCCGTCGCGGCCCGGGCGCTGCTCGACGGCTGGCTCGGCACGGCCGACCGATGGGATGCCGTCGCCTGGCGGCCCGACGTGTTGGGCGAGCGGATCGCCAACTGGTTGACAGGCTTCGACGGGTTCGACGACGCTCGGACCGACGCGATGCTCGAGTCGACCGGCCGCCAAGTCCGCCATCTCGGCCGCGTCGCGGGAACCGCGGTCAACGGACCTTACGGCCTTTCCGTCGCCCGCGGCCTGATCGTCGCCGGCTTGGCGATCGAAGATTACGAGCCGTTCCTGCGCCGGGGTTTGGCGCTGCTGAGCGACACCGCCGCGCGCCACGTGCTGCCCGACGGCGGCCATGCGTCGCGATGCCCCGCGCGTCAGCTCGACGCGCTCGAGACCCTGATCGGGATCCGGGCGACGTTGCTGGGCGGCGCCGTCGAGATGCCGCTGGCGCTGCAATCCGCGATCGATCGCATGGCGCCGATGCTGCGCAGCTTCTGCCACGGCGACGGCCGCCTGGCGCTGTTCAACGACGGCAACGAGGACGACGCCGGCCGGATCGCCCAGGTGCTGGCGGCCTCGAACGTGCGCGGCAAGCCGTTGACCAGCGCGCCCCATTCCGGGTTTCAGCGCCTGGCCGCGGGCAAGACCGTGTTGATCGTCGATACCGGCGGGCGGCCGCTTCGGGGGTTCGCCGACGACGCCCATGCCGGCGCATTGAGTTTCGAGATGAGCGTCGGGCGCCATCGGATCGTCGTCAATTGCGGCGCCCACCCCGACGACGCCAGTCCATGGCGCGACGCGCTGCGCGCCACGGCGGCGCATTCGACCGTCGTCGTCGAGGATCGCAATTCCGACAACCTTTCGGCCGAGGCGCGGCGCGAGGCCCCGGCATGCCAACGCAGCGAGTCGGAAGGCAACACGATTTTGCAGGCCCGCCACGACGGCTATCTGGATACGCTCGGCATTCGCCATGCCCGCGACATCTACCTTTCGGCGGCGGGCAACGACGTGCGCGGCAAGGATGTGCTGAGCGGCCCGGCCGGGCGGCGCTTCCAGGCGCGGTTCCATCTGCATCCGGACGTCAAGGTGCTGCTGGTCGAGGGCGGATCGAAGGCCCTGCTGCGCCTGCCCGGCGGCGAGGGCTGGCGGTTCATCGCCGCCGGCGCCGGCCTGGGCATCGAGGAGAGCGTCTATCACGGCCGGCTCGACGAAATCCGGCGCGGCAACCAGATCGTTCTCTCGGGCGTCACCGGCGACGGCGGCGCTACCGTGAAATGGTCGTTCAAGCGCGAGGGCGATTAGGAAGCTTTATAAACGGTCACCGGCACGCGGCCCTGGCGCAGCACAGCGGCGAGCGGCAGGTCCGAGTCGGCGTCGTGCTGCGCCGCGTCCAACACCCGCGCCTTCGCCGCCCCGACGGCGACGATCAAAATTCGGCGGCAATCGAGCAGCGCGCGCAGGCTGAGGCTGATCCGGGAACCGCGCGCCGCCGCTTCGACCGCGACCGCCCGGCCCCGGGTGCGGCGCCAATCTGGATCGTCCGGAAACAGCGACGCGACGTGGCCGTCCTCGCCGAATCCTAGGAACGCGCCGTCGAGCGGCCAGGACAACGCCGCCAGGCGGGATTCGCATTCCACGAGTCCTTCGCCGGGCGTTTTCGCCACCGTCTTCAAGCCGACGAAGGTCGCCGGCGCCGTGGCGAGGATCGTGCGCCGGACTAGGCCTTCGTTGCTGTCGGCGCGCTCGGGCGCGACCCAGCGGTCGTCGCTGAGCGTGAGCACGATTTTTTTCCACGGCAGCTTGAGCGCGGCGAAATGCGGATAGACGAGAATCGGTGTCCGCCCCCCCGACAGCGCCAGCGTCGCGCGGCCGCGCGCGGCAACCGCGTCGGCGCACAGCGCGCCCATGTCGCGGGCCAGCGCCTCGGCGCATGCGTCCGCCGTCGCGAAATCCTTAATGTCGGTCATGTACCATCCTTTGCTTCATCGGCACGAGTATAGACTGTTCCATGAACAAAAAAGGCCCCTCGGAGAGGGGCCTTCGTACGGCGTCGCGAATCGGTCGTTTAGGCGGGCAGCGGCATTGCCTCGGCATCGGCGCGGCGCCAGGCATCCAGCACCAGGAGCGCCCAAACCTTCAGCGAATGATCGCGCGCACCTTTTCTGTGCTCTGCCAGCAGCCGCTCGACCGGCCGCCATTCGAGTCCGGCCGCGCGCATGGAGTCGGCCGTCAGGCGATCATCGACCATCGACTTCAGGTTCGTCTTCAGCCATACGCCCATGGGCGGATTGAAGCCCCGTTTCGGCCGGTCGACCACGGACGCGGGCAGAAGCCGTCGCGCCACCGCCTTCAATAGGGTCTTGGCGCCGTTCTTGAAACGAACGTCGGTGGCGATCTTCCCAACCGCCTCGACCAGGCGATGGTCGATCAGGGGCAGACGTAATTCGAGGGCGTGGCGCATGCTCATGGCGTCGCTGTAGGCCAGCAGGTTGCCGGGCAGGAACGTCAGCAGGTCGGTCTGTTGCATGGCGTCGAGCGGATCTTGCGACGGTGCGCCGCGATAGACCTCGGCGATCGGGCGCGACGGCGGCGCGTCGAATGCCATCAGATCGCGCCGGTCCATGGGACCGAAGTATTCGACCCAGGCCGCGTACATGTCGGCCGGCGGCAGATTGGCGTCGGTCAGGAATTCGCGTGCCCGGCGCCATCCGTGACGACCCGACGTGCTTTCCGGGATCAGGCCGGCCAGCGGCGCGACCACGCCTTGGCGCAGCCAGGCCGGCAACCGCCGGTAAAGCGGCGCCAGGCGACCGCCCTTGTAACGGGGATAGCCGGCAAAGACCTCGTCGCCGCCGTCGCCGACCAGGGCGACGGTGACGTGTTCGCGCGCCTTGCGGGAAAGATCGTCGATCAGCAGTGCGGTCGGATTGCCGAACGGCTCGCCGAAGGCGGCGACGTAATCATCGAGCCCGTCGGCCAGGCGCGGACTTGCCGGAATTTCCGTGTGCCGGCTGCCGATGGCGGCGGCGACCTCGGCGGCGGCCGCGCGCTCGTCGTAGGCGGGTTCGTCGAAGGTCATGGTAAACGAGCGGACCGGCGGACCGCCCTGGCGACGAGTTTCATCAGCCATCAGGGCAGCGATGACGGAGCTGTCGATGCCGCCGGAAAGAAAACACCCGACCGGCACGTCGGCGATCGTGCGCAGACGCACCGAATCGCGCAGCAGCGGCAGGATTTCCTCGACGGCTTCCTCGACGTCCGGCGAACGGCCGCCGGCGAAGGCGGGCGACCAATACCGTTCGATTCGCGTTTCGCCGTCCTTCCAGTGCAAGGCGTGCCCCGGCGGCAGTTTGCGGATGCCGGCATGGATCGTCATCGGCGCCGGAACGTAAAGACAAGCCAGATAGGCCGAGAGCGCCGCCCGGTCGGTTTCGAGCGCCACCCCGGCGTGCACCTTGAGCGCGCGGATTTCGGAAGCGAAGGCGACGTGCCCACCCGCCAGCGGGGCGTAGAGAATCGGCTTGATGCCGAGCCTATCGCGCGCCAGCAGCAGCGATTTTTCCGCCCGGTCCCACAGTGCGAAGGCGAACATGCCGATCAGCTTGCCGATCGCCGCCGCGCCGTCGCGAGCGAGCAACCGCAGCAGCACCTCGGTGTCGCTGGTGGAATTGAACCGTTCGCCGGCGACTTCGAGGCCAGCCCGCAGTTCCTTGTGATTGTAGATTTCGCCGTTGAAGGCGATGACGAAGCGGCCGTCGGGCGAAACCATCGGCTGGGCGCCTCCCGGCGTCAGGTCGATGATGGCGAGTCGGGTATGGGCAAGGCCAAGGCCCCCTTCGGAGTCCGTCCAGACGCCGTCGGCATCGGGCCCGCGATGCCGAAGCAGGCGCCGGGCGGCATCGAGGAACACGCCCGATGCGTTCGTGCTGCCGGCGATGCCGCACATGTCAGGCCTTGACGCCCTTTCCGGCCATGGCAGCATCGCAGTCGGCGAGCACCCGCACCACGTCGACGCCGAGCGCGAGGCCGCTCCGGTCGCGAATGCCGGCGGCGATCTTGGCGGTGAAATCGGCGAGTGCGCAGGTCAGCGGCAGTTCCGGAGAAACATCGATGGGATTTTCCTTCCCGGATCGATCGACGAAGGCGAGCGCCATGTCGGCATGATCGCGGTAGATCAAGCTGCCGCCGTCAAAGTCGACGCGGAAGCGCCGCACCTTGTCATAGCGGATATTGCCGACGGCGATATTCGCGACGATGCCTTGTTCGAATTCCAAGATTATGTCGATGGACTCCCCCATGTCGTCTGACGTGCGACGGCGTTCGCGAGTATTCGCCTCGGCCCGCGCCGGCCGCTGTCCCATCAAATCGAGACACATGGCGACGTCGTGCGGCCCCCAATCCCACAGTACCGACGTGTCGGCGCGAAACGGCCCGTTCCCCCCGGCGACGGTGTCGATGGCGCGCACGGCGCCCAAGTCGCGAGCGCGGCGCTTGAGTTCGCGAAACGCCGGATGGAACAGGTGCACGTGATCGACGCCGGCAAGGACATCGGCACGTTCGGCTGCTTCCAGAACGCGTTCCGCCTCGGCCACGTTCATGGTCAGCGGCTTTTCGATCAGAACCGCGCGCTTTTTTTCGATGGCCGCGAGCGCGATTTCGGCATGGGACGCGGGCGGCGAGGCGACGATGACGCCGTCAACATCGGCGTCGATCGCATCCCGCCAATCCTGGACCACGCGAACGCCGGGGGCGAGACGACCGGCGGTTTCCGGATTACGGCTGGCGACGACGGCAAGTTCGACGCCTTTCATCGCCGCCACGGTATGGGCGATATTGAGGCCCCAAGGACCGGCGCCGACGAGTGCCAGCCGAACGTCGGCCATGGTCGCAACGCCCCCTATTGCACGCCGGTGTAGGTTTCCGACGCCCAGCCCAGGAACCGCTTCAAGCCGTCGTCGAGGGAAACAGCCGGCGCGAAGCCCAATTGCAGCGACGCCTTGCGAATGTCGGGCGCGCGCCGGTTCGGTTCGTCGGCCGGATAGCTGTCCGGATATTCGATCAGGTTGTAGGCGATCTTTTGGCCGAGCGCGCGCTCGATGTGTTGGACCAGATCGACCATCGACACTTCGGGCCGGGGGTTGCCGATGTTGTAGGCCTCGCCCGGCACGCCCTTGAGGATGGTCAGCAGAAAGCCGACCATCGCGTCGGTGATGTAGCAGAACGTGCGCGTCTGATTGCCGCTGCCGTAGACGTTCAGCGGCTGGCCGCCCTTGATGCGACTGGCGAAGTTGGGCAGCACCCGGTAGTCGGTTTCCTGCATCCCGGGGCCGAAAACGTTGAACGGCCGGATCGTGTTGGTGTGGGTCCCGTTCTTGGTATGGAAAATGTAGCAGAGCGTTTCGCCGACGCGCTTGCTTTCGTCGTAGCAGGCGCGCGGGCCCTGGCACGACACGTTGCCGCGGTAGCTTTCGCCCATCGGCACATGCTTGGGATCGGGATCGCCGTAGATCTCGCTCGAGGAAAAGAACGTCAATCGCGCGTTATTTTTCTCGGCCAGTTCCAGCATGCGCCGGGTGCCGGTGATGGCGACCTCGAGCGTTTCCAGCGGATAGGCCCGATAGTAGTAAGGACTGGCGATCCCGGCCGCGTGTACGACGTAATCCAGCGGACCGTCCCACGGGAACGGCTCGGTCACGTCATGGCGGACGAACGTGACGTTGGGAAGGTTGGGGATATCGGCGCCTTCCTTGCCGGCGGTGATC
>CAZDFF010000139.1:0-9395 GCA_964504425.1 uncultured Hyphomicrobiales bacterium | reverse complement strand
CGGAACTGGTGCGCCACTTCCTCGCGGCCGCGTCGAACGAATGGCTGCCCTGGAAGATCATCGACGCCGACGCGATGGAGCGCTTGAAGAGCTACCGCTGGCCCGGCAACGTGCGCGAGCTCGAAAATCTGGTGCGGCGTTTGGCCGCGCTTTATTCCGACGAGGTCATCGGCGTTCGCGCGATCGCGGCCGAACTGGCCGATACCAGCACGGGCCTGACCGAAGTCGACGGCAAGGGGTTATCGCAGACGATCGAGCAGCGTCTTTCGACTTATTTTTCGGCCCACGGCGGCGCGCTCCCGCCCGTGGGGCTTTACGAGCGGGTGCTACGCGAGGTCGAACGGCCACTCATCACCATGACGCTGCGCGCCACGCGCGGCAATCAGATCAGGGCCGCCGAGGTCTTGGGTTTGAACCGGAACACGCTCAGGAAAAAGATACGGGATCTCAATATCCCGGTCGTCCGAGGCTCGAAATGAACGCGCCGACGGAAGGGCTGAAGTCGATTTTCCTTCGCTTCCGTCTCTGGTCTCGGCGGGTGCGGCTGTCGCGAAAATTGGCCTATGCACTTGCGGCGGCGGCGGTCGCGTCCGGCGCGGCCACGGTCGCAACGATGACCGGGGCCAAATCGTCGAGCTACGATCTACAGACCATCATTTCGCTGCTGTACCTCGACGTTATTCTGCTGCTGCTGCTTTCCATCGTCGTCGCGCGAAAATTGGTGGGCATCTGGGTGGAACGCCGGCGCGGTCACGCCGGCGCCGGTTTGCACATCCGTCTGGTTGTCCTGTTTGGCGCGATCGCGGCGGCGCCGGCCATCCTGGTCGCAATTTTTTCCGCGATGTTCCTGAATTACGGCATGCAGGTTTGGTTCAGCGAGCGGATCAGCACCGCGATCGGCGCCTCCAATCAGGTCGCCAAGGCTTATCTTCACGAGCACCGCAACAATATCCGCGCCGATGCCCTGGCCGTCGCCAACGAACTCAACCGCAACGCATCGATCATGGTGCGCCAGCCGCAGGCGCTGCAGCAGGCGTTGAATGTCGAGGCGAACCGGCGTTCCTTGCCCGAAGCGCTGGTCATGGACGGGAACCTCCGTATCCTCGCGCGTTCGGATCTCAGCTTGTCGCTCGCGTTCGATCTCGTGCCGCAGAGTGCGCTCGAAGTCGCACGGCGCGGTGAAATCGCGGTCCTGACGACGGAAACGGACGATCGCGTGCGGGCCGTGATCCGGCTCAATCGCTTCCTCGACGCCTACCTTCTGGTGGGTCGCTTCGTCGATCCGAAGATCGTCGAGCACACCCAGCACGTCGAGCGGGCGGTGTCGCAGTATCAGCGGATGCAGAAGGAGAGCCGAGGCATCCAGATCGGTTTCGTTTTGATGTTCGTGCTGGTGGCGATGCTTCTGCTGCTGGCCGCGATTTGGATAGGCTTGACGTTCGCAACCCAGTTGGCGCGGCCGATCAGCGACCTGATCGCGGCGGCGGAACGGGTCAGCAAAGGCGACCTAGGCGTGCGCGTTGACGCGCGCGCGGCCGGCGACGAACTGTCCACGCTTTCGCGCGCCTTCAACCGCATGACCAGCCAGATCGAGGTGCAGCGCCAGGGGTTGATGGACGCTAATCGCGAATTGGACGAACGGCGGCGTTTCACCGAGACGGTGTTGACCGGCGTTTCGGCCGGCGTCATCGGGCTCGACGGCGAAGGCAGGATCCATTTGCCGAACAGATCGGCGTCGGAACTTCTGTCGGTCGATCTCGACGGCTATATCGGCCGCCCGCTGAGCGAAGTGGTGCCCGAAATGGCGCCTCTGGTGGCGGACGCGTTGGTCCGTCCGGAGCGCCAAGCACAGGCGGAGATCCGACTGCCGCGCAAGGGCCAGCTCCACACGTTGCTGGTTCGTGTCGCCGCCGAACGCATCGGCGCGGACGTGTTCGGCTTCGTCGTGACGTTCGACGACGTGACCGATCTGCTGTCGGCGCAGCGCACGGCGGCCTGGGCCGACGTGGCCCGGCGCATCGCGCACGAAATCAAGAATCCGTTGACGCCGATTCAGCTTTCGGCCGAACGCCTGAAACGCAAGTATCTGAAGGAAATTACGTCGGACCCGGAGACGTTCGCGGCCTGCACCGAAACGATCGTGCGCCAAGTGGAGGACATCGGGCGCATGGTCGACGAATTTTCGTCGTTTGCGCGGATGCCGCAGGCATCGCTGAAACCCGAGAACTTGTCCGAAATTTGCCGACAGACCGTCTTCCTGGAGCGCAACCGATATCCCGAAATCGACTTCGCGCTCGATCTGCCCGATGATGACGTGACGCTTCAATGCGACAACCGCCAGATTTCCCGTGCCATCGCCAATCTGTTGAAAAACGCCGCCGAGTCGATCGTCGGCGCGGCCGTGAAAGACGGCCCGCGCGATTCCGGTCGAATCCGGCTGATCCTCGAACGCGGCGACGGCTCGCCGGCGGCACCGGCCGCGATCCTCACGGTAGAGGACAACGGCAAGGGCCTGCCGATCGAATTCCGCGATCGGTTGACCGAACCTTATGTAACGACGCGGACCAAGGGCACCGGCCTCGGTCTCGCCATCGTCAAGAAAATCATGGAAGATCACAATGGCGAACTGAGGCTCGAGGATCGCGAGGGCGGTGGGGCCCGCGTGTCGCTCGTCTTCAAGCCGATGCAGGTGAATCAGGAGGAATCGCCGGCATCGGAAGAAAACCCGATCGTCGCGGCGACGATCCTGGCAAGAGGACCGTGAAGGAAAGGATATGGCACGGGAAATCCTGATCGTCGATGACGAGGCGGACATCCGCAAGCTGACCTCCGGCATCCTCGAGGACGAAGGCTACCAGATGCGCGAAGCGGCGGACAGCCAGTCCGCGCTTGCGATTGTCGAAACTCGGTGCCCGACTCTCTTGTTGCTCGACATCTGGCTGCAAGGCAGCGAACTCGACGGCCTCGGCATCCTCAAGGAGGTCAAAAAAAGCCATCCGACGCTGCCGGTGGTGATGATGAGCGGACACGGCACCATCGAAACCGCGGTTCAGGCGATCAAGCTTGGCGCCTATGACTTCATCGAGAAGCCGTTCAAGTCCGACCGCTTGATCCTGATCATCGAGCGCGCGATCGAAGCCGCGCGCTTGAAGCGGGAAAACGAGGAATTGCGCCTGCGTGCCGGCACCACCACCGAACTGACCGGGCGGTCGTCCGCGATCCGTGAAATTCAGCAGGCGGTCGAACGCGTCGCGCCGGCCAACAGCCGGGTCCTGATCACCGGTCCCGCGGGATCGGGCAAGGAAGTCGTGGCGCGCATGATTCACTCCCGCTCGCGCCGCATCGACGGCCCGTTCGTCGTGCTGAATTGCGCGACGATGGAGCCCGGAAACATGGAAACCGAGCTTTTCGGTGTCGAAAGCGGCGAGAGCGGCGGCAAGATCGGATTTCTCGAACGCGCCCACACCGGGACGCTGCTGCTCGACGAAGTCGCCGACATGCCGATCGAAACCCAGGGCAAGATCGTCCGCGTGCTGCAGGAACAAGTGTTCTGGCGGGTCGGCGGCGCCCACCCCGTCGAGGTCGACGTGCGCGTGATCGCGTCGGCGACCCGCGATCTGACCGAAGAAATCAAGGCCGGGCGGTTTCGCGAAGATCTGTTCTATCGTCTCAACGTCGTGCCGATTATCGAGCCGGCGTTGAAAGATCGGCGCGAGGACATCGCCGACCTGGCCGTGCACTTCATGGTTCGCGCGGCCGACGCCACGGGACAGCAGCCGCGCACGTTGGGCGATGACGCGATCGCCGCGCTTCAGGCGTACGATTGGCCCGGAAACGTTCGCGAGCTGCGCAACGTGATCGAGCGACTCTTGATCATGGCGCCCGACGAACAGCCGTTGCGCGCCGACACGCTGCCGGCCGAGGTGACGGGTGCCGCGCCCAAGGCGGGTACCTGGAGCGGCGGCACCGAAGTCATCGGGCTGCCCCTGCGCGAGGCGCGCGAGGTCTTCGAACGCAATTATCTCCTCGCGCAAGTGACCCGGTTTGGCGGTAATATCTCGCGCACGGCGGCGTTCGTGGGGATGGAAAGATCCGCGTTGCACCGAAAGCTGAAGCTCCTCGGCGTTCAATCCGAGGACAAGCAGCCCCGCCAGGACGCTTCCTGAGCGGCAGAGGACCGCCGCGACAACGGCAAGGACGACGAAGACATGAAGGTCATTGTGTGTGGAGCCGGGCAGGTGGGCTTCAATATCGCCCGCCATCTGGCGATGGAAAATAACGACGTTACGGTGATCGACCAATCGCCCGAGCTGGTCCGCCGGATCAGCGACACGCTGGATGCCCAGGGCGTGGTCGGCCATGCGTCGCACCCGGAAGTTTTGGAGCAGGCCGGCATCAAGGACTGCGACATGATTATCGCCGTCACCTATGCCGACGAGGTGAACATGGTCGCCTGCCAAGTGGCTCATTCGCTGTTCGACGTGCCGACGAAGATCGCCCGGATTCGCCAGCAAAGCTACCTGCAGCCGATCTGGGGAAATTTGTTCTCGCGCGAGAATTTGCCGATCGACGTCATCATTTCGCCGGAAATCGAGGTCGCCCGCGCGATCATTCGGCGCCTCAAGGTGCCGGGTGCGTTCGAAATGATTCCGCTGGTCAACGACAAGGTGAAACTGGTCGGCGTGCGCTGCACGGAGGCGTGCCCGATCGTCCACACGCCGCTTCGTCAATTGACCCAGCTTTTTCCCGAACTGAGCATCGTCATCGTTGGCATCATGCGCGACTCCAAGCCGATCGTGCCCACGTCGGACGACCAGATGCTGCCCGGCGACGACGTTTACTTCGTCGTCGACAGCGATCAGTTGCCGCGCGCCATGGCGGCGTTCGGTCACGAGGAATCCGAAGCCCGCAGGCTTCTCATTCTCGGCGGCGGCAACATCGGGCTGTTCTTGGCCCAGGAAATCGAGCGCGATTATTCCTGGGTCCGCGCCAAGATCGTGGAATCCAAGGTGGAACGCGCCGAGTACGTGGCCAGCATGCTCAGCCGCACCGTGGTTCTCCAGGGCAATGTGCTGGACAACGAAATCCTGGAAGAAGCGGGGGTCTCGACCGCCGACACCGTTGTCGCCGTCACCAACGACGACGAGACCAACATCCTGTCTTCGCTGCTCGCCAAGCGCCAAGGCAGCCAGCGCGCCATTTCCCTGGTTAACAACGCGGCCTACCAATCGCTCATCACGACCCTCGGCATCGACGTCGTGGTGGTGCCGCACAACATCACGGTGTCGACGATCCTGCAGCACGTCCGGCGCGGGCGCATCCACTCGGTTCATACGCTTCGCGAAGGCTTCGGCGAATTGATCGAGGCCGAAGCGCTGGAAACGTCGCCCATGGTCGGCCCGCCGCTCAAGGACGTGAAACTGCCGGCCGGCGTGCTCTTGGGCGCCATCGTGCGCGGCGGCAAGATGATCGTGCCGCGCAGCACCACGGTCGTGCAGGCCAAGGATCGGATCGTGCTGTTCGCCGCCAAGGAGGCGATCCGCAAGGTCGAACAGATGTTCTCCGTGCAGTTGGAATATTTTTGAGGATTCGAGAGAATGTCCCGCATTGCCTATGTCAACGGGCGCTACGTGCCTCATCGCGACGCCGCCGTCCATGTCGAGGACCGGGGGTATCAATTCGCCGACGGCGTCTATGAGGTCGTTGCCGTGCACGGCGGTCGCCTGATCGACGAAAAAGGGCACCTCGACCGGCTCGAGCGCTCGCTCAAGGAACTTCAGATCGCCTCGCCGATGAACCGCGAACCGCTTCGGGCGGTCATGCGCGAGGTGCTGCGGCGCAATCGTATTCGCGACGGCATCGTCTACATGCAGATCACTCGTGGCGTTGCCCGGCGCGATCATCCGTTCCCCAAGCAGGCCGAGCCCGCGCTGGTGATGACCGCGAAGCACATCAAGCCGTTCGACGCCAAGGCGGCGCGCCTCGGCGTCGACGTCATCACGTTGCCGGACATCCGCTGGAAACGTTGCGACATCAAGTCCGTGTCCCTGTTGCCCAACATTCTCGGCAAGCAACAGGCGCGCGAGGCCGGCGCCTACGAAGCGTGGCTGGTCGACGGCGACGGCAACGTAACCGAAGGAACGTCCTCGAACGCTTGGATCGTGACTCGCGGCGGCGACTTAATCACGCGCGACGCCTCGTCGGCGATCCTCAACGGCATCACGCGCAAGGCCGTGCTCGGCGCCGCCAAGGAGGCGGGCGTTCGCTTCGTCGAGCGGGCTTTCTCGGTCGAGGAGGCCCATGCGGCGCGCGAAGCCTTCGTCACCAGCGCGACCTCCTACGTGAAGCCGGTGGTGCGGATCGACGGCCGCTCGATCGGCAACGGTGAGGTCGGCGAGCTGACCAGCCGGCTGCTCGACCTTTACGCCCGGCACATGGAGGAGGGCGGGGCGGAGGCGGCCGAGTGACGCTTTCGGCGCCGATGGATAGCCGTCAAAATCCGCCCCATCCGAAACCGCGCGCCATCCTGTTCGATTGGGATAACACCCTGGTCGACAGCTGGCCGGTGATTCATGACGCGCTTAACGTGACGTTGACGGCCTTCGGGCACGAACCCTGGACCTTGGCCGAAACCCGGGTTCGCGTGCGGAAATCCATGCGCGACAGCTTTCCCGCGCTGTTCGGCGATCGATGGCAGGCCGCGGGCGAAGTTTTCTACGAACGGTACGGCGCCATCCATGCCGATATGATCGAACCGGCCGCCGGTGCCGAGGCGGCGCTCGAATACCTGACCGAGGCCGGTCTGTACCTCGGCGTGGTCAGCAACAAAAAGGGGGATTTCCTGCGCCAGGAGGCCGTTCACCTTGGGTGGGATCGCTTCTTCGGCCGGCTTGTCGGGGCCCTCGACGCGGCCCGCGACAAGCCCGCTCTCGATCCCGTGGACATGGCCTTGGCCGGTAGCGGCATCGAACGGGGCGGGACGGTTTGGTTCGTCGGCGATGCCGATATCGACCTGGAATGCGCCCTGAATGCCGCATGCATCCCGGTTTTGCTGCGCAGCGAACCGCCCGGACCGGACGAGTTCGCAAGCCATCCGCCGGCTTGGCATTGCGCCGGATTTGAAGCGCTTTGCAATAAGGTAAAAGGGCTGTAATCTGATCGTCCGTGACTGAAAAACCCCTAGACCGACGCGGATAGAACCGTGACAAAAGGGGGAATCCAGGGGGCCGTCATAGTCGCTTATAACCGCAGGGTGAAAACCCGGGGCGCCCCCTTTGAAGGTCCCGGGAACAAAATAACGCGAAGGGGGGGGTAACCCATGTCCTCCGAAAAATCACAAAACGTGCAGGATGTTTTTCTGAATTTCATTCGGAAGAACAAAACGCCGGTAACCATTTTTCTGGTGAACGGCGTGAAGCTTCAGGGCATCGTCACTTGGTTCGATAACTTTTCGGTGTTGCTGCGCCGAGACGGGCACACGCAACTCGTCTACAAGCATGCGATCTCGACGATCATGCCGGCGGGTCCGATTCAGCTGTTCGAACCGGAAGAAGTCAAAGAGGCGCCGCAATAGCCGGTTCGGGGCCGATCATGCACGATCCGGGCCGGCTGCCTTCGGGCGGCCGGATGCCTTGTTTGGTGGTTCATCCGCACCACAAGATCGGTGCAGGACGCGAGCCTTCGGCCCGACTGGCCGAGGCCGTGGGTTTGGCGCATGCGATCGATCTCGACGTCGTCGCGGCCGAGGTCGTCAACATCCAGAAACCCAAGCCTTCGACGCTGCTCGGCACCGGAACCGTCGAACGCCTCGGTCGCCTCATCGCCGGGAAGAACGACCACGACGATAGCCAGGTCGATGCCGACGCGGACACGGACGCGGACGAACAAGAAACGGCCACCGATGATGCCGAGCGGCATGTTGCCATCGTCGTCGTCGACGGCACGCTGACGCCGGTGCAGCAGCGCAATCTCGAACGCGCCTGGAAGTGCAAGGTCATCGACCGTACCGGCCTGATCCTGGAAATCTTCGGCGCGCGGGCGCGCACGCGGGAAGGGCGCCTTCAGGTCGAACTTGCATCGTTGACCTACCAGCGCAGCCGCCTGGTCCGGACCTGGACTCACCTTGAACGGCAACGCGGCGGTTTCGGCTTCCTGGCCGGTCCCGGCGAAACCCAGATCGAGGCCGACCGGCGCATGATTGGCGAGCGTATCGTGCGCCTGAAGCGCGATCTCGAATCCGTCAAGCGCACGCGCCATCTGCATCGCCGCGCGCGTCGCCGGGTGCCCTATCCGGTGGTCGCGCTCGTGGGCTATACGAACGCCGGAAAGTCGACCCTTTTCAATGCATTGACGAAGGCCGATGTGACCGCGAAGGATCAGCTTTTCGCGACGCTCGACCCGACCATGCGTGCGTTGGGTCTTCCGTCCGGCCGGACGGCGATCCTGTCCGACACGGTCGGGTTTATATCCGATCTGCCGCACGAATTGGTCAACGCCTTCCACGCCACGCTGGAAGAGGTCTGCGAGGCCGATATCGTAGTTCACGTGCGCGATGTCGCACACCCCGACAGCGCCGAGCAGAAGGAAGACGTCATTCGCGTGCTGGCCGAACTCGAGATCGACACGGCGGTGGGCGAGGGCGGTTTGATCGAGGTCCTGAACAAGATCGACCTGCTGGGGGGCGCCGAACGCGAGGCAATGGTCGCGCGCGCGGATCGGGCCAATGCCGATACGGTGGCGATTTCGGCCCTGACCGGCGAGGGGTTCGGAATCTTGCTCGGCGCGGTCGACCGGCGTCTGGCGGCGAGCATGAAAGTCGTGGAAGTCGATCTCAAGCCAGAGGACGGCGCCAACATTGCCTGGCTTTACGCCCATGGCGAAGTCGTCGAACGCAAGGACGAGGACGAAACCATCCATCTAAAAGTACGTCTGGACGCCGCCAATCTAGCCCGCTTCGAGAACCGCCGTCGCGCGAGCTAACCGGCCTTCTTGACGCCGAATCGCCCCGGTGATTTACTGGATTTTCTACTAGTAGAAACCCCAGGAACGGCCCGTTTTACGCGTGGGCCGCCGCCGGAAAAGGCTAAACGCCATGGCAACCGCCGAAACCCAACGCAAGTGGCGCGACAAGAACCGGTTCGTCAAACGCCAGCTCAACGTGGTCGCGCGTAAACGCGTCCATGAGGCCCTGGAGAACTTCGCCGAGACGTTCGCATTGAGGGGCAAGGGCGAGGCCGTCACTTTCGCCTGCTTCGTCACCGAAGCCCTGATCCAGCGCGCCGACTTCAACCGCGACGCGGCCAGGATGCTCGACGATTTCACCGTCGCCTACCATCGCGACCGCGACATGTATTCGAACTAGGCCATATCCGCCGTCGAAACACGGCGGATGGAGC
>CAZDFF010000138.1:0-9426 GCA_964504425.1 uncultured Hyphomicrobiales bacterium | reverse complement strand
CGCTGAAGCAGATCAACAAAGCCTTCGATCTGATGCACGAAGGCAAATCCATCCGCAGCGTCGTTACTTTCTAGGGAGCGGGTCCATTGACCATCGAAATCGTGGCGGAAAACCGCTGCTTCGGCGGCGTGCAAGGCGTCTACGCGCACGCATCGGAGACCACCGGCTGCAAGATGCGCTTCGCGCTCTATCGGCCGAAGCAGGCGGAGCATGAGCCGCGGCCGGTGCTCTGGTGGCTGTCGGGACTGACCTGCACTGAAGAAAACTTCACCGTGAAGGCGGGCGCGCAACGTTTCGCCGCCGAACATGGGCTGATCCTTGTTGCGCCCGACACCAGTCCCCGAGGCCTCAAGATTCCCGGCGAGGACGACGCCTATGACTTCGGCAGCGGCGCCGGGTTTTATCTCGACGCGACCCGGGAGCCATGGGCCAAAAACTACCGGATGGAATCCTACATTACCGGCGAACTGCCGGCGCTGGTCTTCAAGCACTTCCCGGCACGGGCCGACCGGCAGGGCATCTTCGGCCATTCCATGGGCGGGCACGGGGCGCTGACGCTGGCGCTGAAGAATCCGGCCACGTATCTGTCGGTCTCGGCATTTTCGCCGATCGTCGCGCCGATGCAGGTGCCTTGGGGGCAAAAGGCGTTCGCCGGGTATCTCGGTGACGACCGCGAAATGTGGCGGCGCTACGACGCAACCGATCTGATCGCGTCGGGGAAGCGTCATCCGGGAGCCATCTTGATCGACCAAGGCACCAAGGACCCGTTTTTGAAGGAACAGCTCAAGCCCGAATTATTCGAGGCCACCTGCAAGAACGCCGGCCAGAAGGTCGAAATCCGCATGCAGGATGGTTACGACCATTCGTACTTTTTCATCGCCACCTTTATGGGCGACCATATGGCGCATCATGCCAAGATATTGAACGACTGAGGCGGGGGTGGAGCGGGTGAAGGGAATCGAACCCTCGTCGTAAGCTTGGGAAGCTTCTGCTCTACCATTGAGCTACACCCGCGCTCCGGCGCCGATATTAGGCGTCGTCGGGGCGGATACGCAAGCCGGGTTGCCGTGCGAGTTCACGCCCGGCTCACGGTTAATTTATTGTGCTTGCGGCGGGAAACGGGGATACACACTATTCCTGTGCAGGGCCCGAATAGAGCGAAAGACCGCCCGCGATGACGCCCCCCGAACGAAAGCCGGCCGCCGGTATCATCGATTCCGCCAAGTTCGCGGATCCCGACCGTACGGCCAAGGGCGAGGCCCGGGCCGTGGTCGCGCTCACGCGCTTGAGGACGCTCTGGTTCAATACCGGGAGTCTTTGCAACATCGCGTGCCAGAACTGCTATATGGAGTCGAGCCCGACCAACGACGAACTCGCCTACCTTTCGCTGGAAGAGGTCAAGAGCTACCTCGACGAGGTCGCGGCCGAGCGGTTGCCGGTCGAGGAAATCGCTTTTACCGGCGGCGAGCCGTTCATGAACCGGGCGCTGCCCGACATGATGGAGGAATCGCTCGCGCGCGGCTATCGGGTGCTGGTGTTGACCAACGCCATGAAGCCGATGCTGAACAAGCGCAAACGTCTCGCCGAAATCCGTGCCCGTCACGGCGATGCGCTGACGATTCGAGTTTCGATCGACCATCATACCCTGGACGGTCACGAAGCGGTTCGCGGTCCCGGCACGTGGCGGCCAATGGTCGAAGGATTGCGTTGGCTTGCGGAGCAGGGGTTCCGTCTTGCCATCGCCGGGCGGACGATGTGGCAGGAAACCGAGGCTGAAGCTCGAAGCGGCTATGCCCGGCTATTCGCCGCCGAAAGAATTTCGCTCGATGCCGGGGACGCGGAACTGCTCGTGCTGTTTCCCGAAATGGACGCAGCCCGCGACGTGCCCGAGATCACGATGCAATGCTGGGACATCTTAGGGGTACGACCGGAGTCCATGATGTGCGCAACGGCGCGCATGGTGGTGAAGCGCAAAGGCCAATCCCAACCAGTGGTCGTGCCGTGTACACTGCTGCCTTACGATCCGCAATTCGAACTGGGGGCGCGTTTGTCGGATTCGGCGAAGACGGTGAAGCTCAACCACCCTCATTGCGCAACGTTCTGCGTGCTCGGCGGGGCGTCGTGCAGCACCGGATAAGATGCCGGTACGGGGCAATGCCTTGTTTCTGATGCGCGCCTTGAAGGGAGTCCTGTTGCCCAGGACGCCCAGGTTCCGCCGCATCCCGTTCGGTCCGGCGGCCGGCGTCACCATGATGATCGATTTCGCGCATCAGTCGCGGCACTTCTTCGGATTTTACGAGCGCGAAATTCAATCCCATCTTCGCCGCCTGGTCGGACCGGGAACCCGTTGTTTCGACGTTGGGGGCGACGTCGGCTTTTATACGTTGGCATTGGCCCGGCTGTCGGGCGAGCGCGTTGTCGTGTTCGACCCGAGCCCGATTTCCATCGGCGCGATGCGGGCGAATTTCGCTCGTAACCGATACCCGATCACAATCGTCGACGCCGCGATCGGCGCTGTTGACGGCAGTGGGCGGACAACCATCGATGCTGCAGCGCGAATTCATTTCGTTCCCGATTTCATCAAAATGGATATCGAGGGTGCCGAGGTCGATGCGCTGTCGGGGGCCGCGGACGTTCTTGCCGGGCGGCGCCCGCACCTGATCATCGAAGTTCACGGCCACGCCGAGGAAAGCGCTTGTGAGAAAATCCTCAATGCCTACGGTTACACGCCGATCCGAGTTGCGCCCGGCCGATGGCTGCCGGAGGAGCGTCCCGCAGCCTACAACGGCTGGCTGGTATGCGAGGGTCGTCGGTCTTGACCGGAAAGGCCCTATTCGCCTGATGTTATTCTGCGGCGGTGAAAGCCGTTCCGCTCTTGACGTCGAAAAGCCACCCCCAATATGGACAAAGGCCGGCCAAGGATGACTTAATAGGTCATGGCCTCAGTCGGTTCCCTTGAACGTCGGGGCGGCGCGGGCCGTGTGGTTTCGATAGCATTGGGAACGAAGAAAAAATGACGTCGAGCGGTTACGAACGCATCACCCGTTCTATCAAGATTTCGGTCGAACCTTATTATCTGGCGGACCAGTCGTCGCCGGACGAGAACCATTTCGTTTGGGCCTATCACGTTAAGATCGAGAATCAAGGCGCCGAGACGGTGCAATTGTTGACCCGCCACTGGCGCATCACGGACTCCCAGGGCAATGTCCAAGAGGTCCGGGGCGATGGCGTGGTCGGCGAGCAGCCGGTTCTATCCCCGGGCGGGTCGTTCGAGTATACCAGCGGCACGCCTTTGCCGACGCCTTCGGGGATCATGTTCGGGACTTATCAAATGGAAACCGAGGGCGGCCAGCGATTCGATGTCGATATCCCCGCGTTCTCGCTCGACAGTCCTCATCAAAACGTGCGGCTGCATTGAACGCACCGTTCGCGAAAGGAATCTCGTCATGCCGCGCAAGCCGCTGAGCCTTTTGGATACCGATCCCGCCAGTCCGTCGGTAGGCGTTGAACGGCCGACTCGCGATGAAGCCGAAGCGGCGGTCCGCACGCTTTTGCGTTGGGCCGGCGACAACCCGGTGCGCGAGGGGCTGAAGGACACGCCGTCCCGCGTCGTGCGCGCCTATGAGGAATTCTTCAGCGGATACGGCATCGATCCCGTCGACGTCTTGAAGCGCACGTTCGAGGAAACCGACGGCTACGATGAGATGGTATTGCTGCGCGACATCCGTTTCGAATCCCACTGCGAACATCATTTAGCGCCAATTATCGGTCGTGCTCACGTCGCTTACCTGCCGCATCGTCGCGTCGTCGGCATCAGCAAGTTGGCGCGGCTGGTCGAGGCATTCGCGCGGCGCCTGCAAATTCAGGAAAAGATGACGGTACAGATCGCCAATGCGATCAACGATGTTCTGGAGCCGAAGGGCGTGGCCGTGGTGGTCGAGGCCGCGCATCAATGCATGACGACGCGCGGCGTCCATAAACCGGGCGTCACCATGGTGACCAGCCGGATGCTGGGCGCTTTCCGCGACGACCCGACGACCCGGCGCGAATTCCTGGCGATGATCGGCAAGCCGGATGCCGCCGCCGGTACGTTTGCCTAATATTTTCCATCCTCATCGCCGTCGTGACGGGGCACCGGCGTGATCGATTTTCGACCGATTTTCCTGGTTGTCGGGCTTTTGCTGTCGACCCTGGCCATCGTCATGTGCGTGCCCGCGGCGGTCGATGCCGCCAAGGGCAATCCGGATTGGCAGGTGTTTGCCATGTCGGCGGCGGTGACGCTCTTCTTCGGCGTCGCGATGACGCTATCCAGTCGTTCAGGCATGCAGCGCCTGAGCGTGCGTCAGGCCTTCGTCATGACCACGTTCAGTTGGTTGATGTTGACGGCGTTTGCCGCCATCCCGTTCGTCTTTTCCGATCTGAAGATGAGCTTTACCGACGCGTTCTTCGAAGCCATGTCGGGCATAACGACCACGGGATCCACCGTTATCGTCGGCCTCGACAACGCACCACCCGGCATTCTGCTGTGGCGGGCATTGCTGCAATGGCTCGGCGGCATCGGCATCATCGTCATGGCGATCGCCGTGATGCCCATGCTGCGCGTGGGCGGTATGCAGCTGTTTCGAATGGAGTCGTCCGAAAAGGGCGACAAAGCCCTGCCGCGCGCGGCCCAGGTCGCGACGGCGATCGGGGTCATCTACGCCGTTTTCACTTTCGTATGCGGAACGGCGTATTGGATCGCCGGGATGAGCGGCTTCGATGCCATCGCGCACGCAATGACGACCATCGCGACCGGCGGCTTCTCAACGAAGGATGCGTCGATCGGTCATTTCGACAGTTGGACCGTCGATTTTATCGGGATTGTCGGCATGCTTATGGGGGGGCTGCCGTTTGTCCTCTATTTCAAGGCAATTCGCGGCGATTGGAAGGCATTGACGACGGACAGTCAGGTATTTTGGTTTCTCACCGTCGTTTTCGCGGCAACGGCAACGGCCGGTTTTTGGTTGTGGCATGACGCAGGATTCCGACCGGCCGACGCCGCGCGCTTCGCCGGCTTCAACATCGTTTCGATTATCACCGGAACCGGTTACGCGACTCACGACTACACGTTGTGGGGCGGGTTCGCGATGCCCATCTTTTTCTTCATTATGTTCATCGGCGGCTGCGCCGGCTCGACGACGTGCGGGATCAAGATTTTTCGCTTTCAGGTTCTTTATGCCGCCGCTCGAACGCAGCTTCACCATCTGTTGCAGCCGCACGGCGTTTTCATCCCGTACTACAATCGTCGGCCGATTCCCGAAGAGATCATCACCTCGGTCCTGAGCTTTTTCTTCGTGTTCGGAGTATCCTTCGCGCTATTGGCGATCGGGCTTGGGATGGTGGGTCTCGACTTTATCACCGCGGTTTCCAGCGCGGCCACGGCGATCTCCAATTGCGGACCCGCGCTTGGCCCCATCGCCGGTCCGGCGGGGACGTTCAAGACCCTGCCGGACGAGGCGAAGTGGCTGCTTTCGGCCGGCATGCTGCTGGGCCGGCTCGAAATCTTCACGGTGATCGTGCTGTTTACCCGAAGCTTTTGGCGAGGCTGACGGCGGCCATGCCTTAGCGAATCCAATTGGCAGCGTAACGCCGTATGTTTTTTTCCATTTCCAAGTTGAAATCGGCCATCAACTTCTCGACCAACTCGAACTTGATTTTCTCCCGATCGTTAAGCGACGCGTCTTCCCGTACCGTCGTCGACCGACTGGATTTTGCGCTGGCGCTACCCTTGACGACGCCGTTCGCGTCGACGAATTCGAGCACCGCTTCGACTGACGCCTCGTAACGTTCCGACTGCTCTTTCTTGAAGTGCGCCGAGAACGATTTATCGATGGGGAACTTATCTTCCTTGATGCTGCCGTCGATAACAACGAAGCGCGCGCGTTCGGTGCCGCCTTGCGATTTGAGACGGTCCGTCGCCCATTGCCGCAATGCCTTCTGCGGCGGCACGGGGAAGACGTGGTCGACGTAAGGTTCCTTCATCGCCGGCTTGAAGCTGTACTGTATCTCGATATCCGAAACGGCGAGCGTTAGCGGCGGTAGATGCGTGAACGTCAGTTCCGGCAATTTCGGCGAAGGCGCCGTTTCGCACGCAGTCACGGCGAAAGCGATCAGGGCGATGAATAACGGTTTAAAATGTTTCATCGTTCAAGTTTCTCCGGCAATTGCGTCAGAAATGGGGCAGATGTCGGTGCTGGCCGATCGATATGGCCGGCGGCGTGGAAAAGCCGCAAAATCACAGGTTATTGGCCGAATAATAGATCGAGATCCGTCGCATCGAACACGTATTCGACGTTGCAGAACTCGCATCGTACATCAATGCGTCCATGCTCGGCCATCGACATGATTTCGGCTTTTGGGAATGCCTTCAGGGTGTCCATCACCTTTCGTCGGGAGCAACGGCATTGATGGCGGACGGTGCGCGGCCGGAACAGCCGCACGCCGTCGACATGGTAAAGGCGATAAAGTAGATCGCCCGGCGCCAGAGAAGGATCGAGCAATTCTTCCTGCGTTGTCGCAGAAAGAAGAATGACGGAACGCCGCCAGTTTTCCTCCGCCTGTTCGATGATGGCGTCGGTCCCTTTCGGGGGCAAACGCTGGATCATCAGACCGGCGGCGCGATTCTCGTCGGCCGCCAGCAAGATTGCGGTTTCCAACTGTTCGGATTGACGGAAGTACGCTTGCGCGCACTCGGTCATGGTTGCGCCTTCGAGCGCGACGATTCCCTGATAGCGTTCCGTGTCGGGACCCTGATCCACGGTGAAGGCAAGGTGCCCGGCGCCCAGTAGCCGCGGCACCGGAGCGCTTGCGGGGTCGACGGCGGCCAGTCGCGCTTCATCGACGCGCGCGTAGCCGCGGACGGCCCCCTCGGCGGTAACGTCGGCGACCATCATGCCGACGGGCCCGTCGCCTTGCGTTTGCAGTGTGAAGATGCCCTTGAACTTGATCGCGCTCGCCAGCACCACGGACAGCGCCATGGTTTCCGCAAGAAGCGTGCAGACCGGCGCCGGATAGGCGTGGCGATCTAGTGCGTCCCGTACCGTTCGGCCGAGGCGGACCAATCGGCCGCGCACGTCCGCGTCCTCGATCTGGAAGGGTTGTACTAGGTCTTCCGCGCGGAAATTCACGCGGTCTTCCGCCTGTTTAAACCCGAGATATCCCGAGTCAATTGAGGCACCAGAACAGAATGCCCTTCTGTGCATGCAGCCGGTTTTCGGCTTCGTCCCAGACGACCGAGCGGGCACCGTCCATCACCGCGTCCGTTACCTCGTCGCCGCGATGGGCGGGAAGGCAATGCATGAAAAGTGCATCGGACTTAGCCTTGGCGATCAGCGCCTCGTCCACCCGATAGGGAGTCAGCAGATCGCGCCGCATTTCTTCGTCCTTTTGGCCCATGGAAACCCACGTGTCGGTGACGACCAAATCGGCGTCGGCGACCGCATCTGCGGCATTATCGACGACGCGGACATCGCCTCCCTCGCGTATTGCCCAATCCAGCAACGCGGCGCGCGGTCGCAACGCCGCCGGGCAGGCGAGCGTCAGGGTGAAGCGGAATTTGACCGCGGCCTGAATCCACGAGGCCGCCATATTGTTACCATCGCCGCTCCATGCGACGCGGCGACCCTCGATGGGGCCGCGATGCTCCTCGTAGGTCATGATGTCGCCCATCAGTTGGCAAGGATGGGACTGGTCCGTCAGACCGTTGATGACAGGGACAGTGGCGTGCGTCGCCATTTCGCGCAGCTTCGCCGGATCGTCGGTACGGATCATGATGACGTCGGCATAGCGCGAAAGGACTCGCGCGGTGTCGGCGATGGTTTCGCCGCGACCGAGCTGCGAATCGGCGCCACTCAGGATCACGGCATTGCCGCCCAGTTGCTGCATCGCGACCTGAAACGATACGCGTGTGCGCGTCGACGGCTTCTCGAACACCATGGCGAGCGTTTTCCCGTCGAGCGGCTTGGCGCCGCCCGCCGAATTGCGGCCGATCTTGAAGGAGACCGCGAGGTTCAGGATTTCGCGCAACGTCGCCCGGTCGAACCGGTCGAGATCGAGAAAATGCTTCGGCGTGATCGCGTCGACCGTCATGTCAGGCCGCCTTTTCCTTGAGCGCACGACAGGCGCGGTCGAGGTGCGCCATGGCTTCGTCAATGTGCTTCTCCTCGATGATCAGCGGCGGCAAAAGCCGAACGACATTGTCGCCGGCAGGGACGATCAGCATGCCTTCGAGAATCAGCCGGTCGACCAGTTTCATATTTTCGCAGACGCACTTCATGCCGACCATCAATCCGGTACCGCGCACCTCCGCGATGACTTCGGGATGAGTCTTCGCCAGATCCAGCATTTTCCGCCATAGAATCCTGGCGACGGCATCGACCTTTTCCAGAAAGCCCGGCGCCAACACAACGTCGAGAACGGCATTGCCGGCGGCGACTGCCAGCGGATTGCCGCCGAACGTGGATCCGTGGCTGCCGGGGCCCAGGACCTTGGCCGCGCGTTCCGTGGCCAGCGTCGCGCCCATCGGAAAACCGCCGCCGATGCCCTTGGCAACGCCCATGATGTCGGGATGGATGCCCGCCCATTCGTGGGCGAAAAGGCGTCCGGTGCGTCCCATGCCGGTTTGCACCTCGTCCATGATCATCAGAATGCCGAATTCGTCGCACATTTTGCGCACGCCCCGCAGGTAGTCGAGCGAGGCCGCGTGCAGGCCGCCCTCGCCCTGAACGGCCTCGACCAGCACGGCCGCCGTCTCTTCGGTGATCGCGGCGCGCATTTCGTTCAGATTGCCGTAAGGGACGTGATCAAATCCGTCGACCGTCGGGGCGAATCCCTTGAGGTGCTTCGCCTGGCCGCCGGCGGCGATCGTCGCCAATGTCCGGCCATGGAATCCGTCGGTACAGGCGATGATGCGGTAACGATCCGGGTTGCCGGTCTCGTCATGGTACTTGCGCGCCATCTTGATCGCGCACTCCATGGCCTCGGCGCCGGAGTTCGAAAAAAAGACGGAATCGGCAAACGTGGCGTCGACCAGCCGCTGGGCCAAGCGTTCTTGCCCCGGAATGCGATAGAGGTTCGAGCAGTGCCATAACGTCTCGGCTTGGCGTTTCAGGGCGTCAACGAGATGCGGATGGCAATGACCAAGCGCCACGACCGCGACGCCGGCGCCGAAATCGAGGAATTTTCGGCCGTCGGTAGTATAAAGATAAACGCCCTCGCCCCGTTCGAAGGCAAGGTCGGCCCTAGCGTAGGTCGGCATCACGGCGGGAATCACGGGGCGCTCTCCTGTCGGCCTAGCCGGTCCCAAACCGGGTCCGGCGGCGGAAAGCCGGGAAGTATCTGAATCCCGGCCCTCGATGTCAACGTTCCTTGCCCCGCGGGACGCCGCGG
>CAZDFF010000137.1:0-9481 GCA_964504425.1 uncultured Hyphomicrobiales bacterium | reverse complement strand
AGGTCGCGAGTGCATCGAGACGGAAATGCGCGCCGATCCAGGGCAGCCCCACCGGTAGCACCAGCCGCGAAATGTCGGCGGGCCCCTCGACGATACGAATTGCAACCGTCGCCAACAGGCCGAGAGAGACGGCCAGCGAAGCTCCATAGACGACGCGCGTGGCGGCACTCGAGCGGCCGAGCGCGATGGCGAGGACGGCGATGGCGAGGAAGCCGGCGATGCACGACAACAGGAAAGCGGCGGCCTGCATCAGGGTTGCTCCGCGCCGTTGTCCTTTGTTTTCAGCCGTACGCCGCGACCGCCGGCCTGGCTGAGCGCACCTTCCGCGATCAACTCGATGCCGGCGACATCGAGCGCGGCGATCAACTTCATCAGCGAATCCACGTTGCCTCGAATCGTCGCTTCGCTGGCTTCCATGCGTTGAATGGTCGGCACGGAGAGCCCCGACAGTTCCGCGAGCTTTCGCTGGTCGATGCCCAGAAGAGCTCGGGCGGCTCGTAATTGTGGGGCAGTGATCACGGATCAGATATCCATTATCAAATGTGGAATGCGATAATTAAGTGTAAAAAGATACAAAAAACTGTATTTAAGTCAATAATTGATTTATTAAACATTAAAAAGAGCGGATAGACCATAAAATGCCATTGCCCATTCGCGGGCAATCGCAGGGATCGACGAGGAGCCCATGATTGCAATCGCGACATTCGCAAGCGCATTCGGCGAAATCGAAATCCTGAAATGCCGGGCCACCGGGTCGCGCGTGTACTTGCAGGCAGGCTGCTACCAAACCGAAACGGACGAAAGCGGCGTCAGCGTGATTCCCTACATTCACGCGATCTTCGGTTTTCTCATGCAAGCGAACGCCCGCAACGTCCTGATGATCGGGTGCGGCGGCGGCAGCCTGGGGACGATGCTTGCCAAGGCGGGAATCGGGGTTACGATCGTCGACGATAATCCGGCGGCATTCACAATCGCCCGGGACTATTTTGGTCTTCCTAAAACGATCGACTGCCGTGTCGCCGACGGCGAGGAATTACTGCTTCGCACGGGCGATCGTTACGAGGCAATCGTGATGGATGCGTTTAAGGGCGATCGCATCCCGCATCATCTACGCACCTCAAGCTTTTTTAACCTTGCTCGGTCGCGTCTCGATCGTTCTCGCGGTTGTCTTTTGGCGAACGTTCATGTCCAGCATGATCTAGACATGGCGCCAGAACAGTACGCCGGCGTCGCGAGAAGTGTGTGGAAGGAGGTGCGATTGCTCGACACGCGCGGGGCCATCAATCGCAATGCGCTTGTCATCGCCGGCAATGTCAAGAATCTCCGAAAGCCCAAGCTTCTGGTGCCGCCGTTGACGGGTGGCGAAGACATTGCGTTACATCTTGATCGTATGAATTTCAGGGCATGTTCTAGGTGGGTCGATTCCGACAGCTGCGTATGAGTTCATACGACTCCGGGGGCCCAGTCTGGCCAATCCTTGCATTCGGGGCGTCTCGGTCGGTGACGGGAATACCTTTGATCTTGCTGGGCGTTGAAAGCGACCTAAAATCCGCTTAATGGTCATCGCCAAAGAGGTTGCCTGTGCAATACGAAACCGTGCTGACCGAGAAGCGCGATGGCGTTCTTCTCCTGACTCTCAATCGGCCGGAACGGTTAAACGCCATCAACGGCCGGATGAAGGTCGAGGTTCGAGCGGCACTCGACTCCGTGGAAAACGATGACACCGTTGGTGCCGTGATCCTTGCCGGCGCGGGCCGGGCCTTCAGCGCCGGGATGGATTTGAAGGACGACGCCGCGGCTGGCGTCAGCGGCGCCGACGGCTGGCGTCGCGTTCTCGAAGACGATCTGGCGTTCATTATGCGGTTCTGGGATTTCCCAAAGCCGACCATCGCCGCGGTGCACGGCTTTTGTCTCGCCGCCGCCTGCGAGCTGGCGATGGCCTGCGACGTCACCATCGCCGAGGAGGGAACCTTTCTGGGCGAGCCGGAGCTGCGTTTCGGCAGCGTTATCACGGCGATGCTGATGCCTTTGCTGACCGGCCCGAAGATCGCCAAGGAGCTGCTGCTCGGCGCCGACGACCGGATTTCGGCCGAACGGGCGGAACGGATCGGCCTGGTCAATCAGGTCGTGCCCATCGGACAGGGTATCGAGACCGCCGTGCGCATGGGCCAGCGCATGGCCGCCATGGACCGCGACGCGGTACGTTTGACCAAAAAGGCAGTTAACCTCGGCGCCGACGCCATGGGTTTGCGCGAAGCGCTCAAGGCTAACCTCGATCTGGCGGTCGAGATCGAGAGCCTCGAGACGCCGTCGCGCAAAAAGTTTAAGGAGATCACCCGCGAACGCGGGCTGAAGGCGGCGCTGGAATGGCGCGACCGCAGAATGGCGAAGAAATAGACCGTCAGGCCTTTCGTGCTTGGCCGTCTTGTTTTTTCCGCACCTCGGTTTCGCGCAGCAGCTTGCGATTGATCTTGCCGCTGGACGTCATGTCGAAGCGGTCGACGTACTCGACTTCGCGCGGGTATTTGTAGACGGCGAGATTGGTTTTAACGTACTCCTGAAGCTCCTTGGTCAGCCTGTCGTCGGGCCGGTTGCCCTCCTTCAGGCGCACGAACGCCTTGACGACGGCGCCGCGGTCGGGATCGGGGCTGGCGACGACCGCCGCTTCGGCGACGGCCGGATGGCGAATCAGGCAATCCTCGACTTCGGCCGGGCCGATGCGATAGCCGGCGCTTTTGATGAGGTCGTCGGAACGGCCGTGGTACCAGAAGTATCCGTCGGCATCGCGGGTGCCTAGGTCGCGCGTCCGCAGCCATTTACCGGCGAGTTTCAATTCTTCGGTTTTGGCCGGGTCCTTCCAATAGCCGAGAAACTGGGTGGCATCGTCGGCGCGGGTGACGATTTCCCCAATTTGGCCCGGCGGCAGTTCCTTGCCGGTTTCGTCGACGACCGTCGTGCTGTGCCCGGGGTAGGCGAGCCCATCGATCCCGGGAGCGATGGAACCAGGGCCTTGCAGCAGCCGATCAAGTGGTTGACCTCGGTGAGGCCGTAGAACTCGTTGCAGACGACGCCCAGGTCGTTCTCGCACCACGTCAGCACTCGGCCGGGTAGAGCTTCGCCTCCGGTGCAGGCCACGCGCAGCGCAAGGTTCGGCCAACGGGCGCGCGGATTTTTGACTTCCGCCAAGCGTTTCAAGGCGGTCGGAGTCATGAAGGAGTGCGTGACCTTGCGTCGTTCCATGAATCCCAAAGCCCATTCGGCATCGAAGCGCGCCTCGCAGGTCACGACCGTGTGGCCGAACGCCCAGGCGGCGAGCAGTAGATCGAGGAGCCCGCCGACCCAGGCCCAGTCCGCCGGCGACCAGAACACCGAATTCGGATCGTCGAGGTCCATGTTGAAGAAGAAATGGATACTCGGCATGTAGGCCTGGAGAATGCGATGGCCGTGCAGCATTCCCTTGGGCAGCCCGGTCGAGCCCGAGGTGTACATCAAAAGCGCCGGATCGTCCGCCGATGTCTCGACCGGGCGGAAACCCTTGGCCGGCTTTTCGAGGCACGCGGCGAACGGAATTTCATCGCCTTTGGTCGTGCCAACGACGATCCGATGCTTGAGGTGCGGGAATTCATGCACGGAATCGCGAAACCGGTCCCATGCACCGTCCTGGGTAAGGATCGCGACCGCTTCGGAGTGATTGAGGACATGGCGTAGCGTGTCGGGGCCATACAATTGCGACAGCGTTACGGCAATGGCGCCGAGCTTGTAAATTGCGAGATGAGCGAACCCGGTTTCCGGCCTCAGGCCGGTGTGGATTGCGACGCGCGAGCCTTTACCAACTCCAAGGCCGGCAAGAGTGGCGGCGAGGCGGGTCGCCAGATCGTCGACCTCGGCAAAGGTCCAAGCCTCGGTCGACAGATCGCTCTTCTCGAAGATTAACGCCGGGTGATCCTTGCGCGAGCCGTGCGCGAAATGGCCGACCGTGTCGGCGGCCATGTTGGCGCGCTTTGGAATAACGATTTCATAGCCGCCGGAACGGCTCTCGCGCAGATTCATCCGATCGAGCAGGGATCGGTCGATTTTATAATTCACGTGTCCGTTTCTCCGCGTTTCCATCGTTTCTTATCCGTTTACTATGAACCACGCTGCCTGCGCCGGATGCGGCCAGGTTCCGGGCGCTCGGGCGAGCCGAACCCGGAGGCCTGCCCGTGCCGCCGCCGGGTCTCCGGCGAAACGGCCAAACGCCAGATTTTCGGCGCCGTCGAGGGCCACCATCAGAAACGTCCGGCGCGCGGTATCGGTACCGAACGGCAGTGTCGAGTCCGCAATCGAGACGCTGACGATTCGGCCTGTTCCGGAAAGATCGGTCCACGTCGTCACCGCTCCGTGCTCGGGGCAGGAGAGGCGCGGCGGGAACCATGTACGCCCGCATGTCGGACAGTGCGAAGCGACCGCTCGTCCTTCCTTGAGGCCGTGAAAATAGGGGGCCAGTTCGCCCAGCGGATGCGTGTAGCGAAGCGTGAGCGTCAGCGGGATCGTGCGGCCGTCGGCGTCCGCCATCACGTCTCCTCCCGTTCGAGCACGTGGACCGCGCACACGGTGGCGACGCCGCCGTGGGTGTCGACCAGCCCGCGCCGGAGTTCGCGCCTGGGCTGCGCGCCCGGCCAATAGCGGCCGGTCAGCAGTCGGTCCACGGTCACGGCCTGGGCGATGCCGACGGCGCCGGGGGCGCCGCCCTGGCCCATGAGGCCGCCGGAAAGGTTGACCGGAATGCGGCCGTCGGAGCCGAACTCGCCCGCCGCGACCGCCGGACCGCCCATGCCTTCTTTGGCGAGACCGAGAGCCTCAAGTCCTTGTATCTCGGCGCCGCTGAAGGCGTCATAGATTTCGGCGACGTCGATTTCGTGCGCCGGATCGGCAATTCCGGCCATGGTGTAGGCGGTTCGCGCGGCGTGCGCCTTGGCGTCGAAGCGGTGACGCACCGGTCGGTCGCCCAACCGCGCTTCGTCGGCGGCGCAGCCGCTGCCGGCGATGCGCACGCGCGGGCGGGTGGCTTTGGGCGCATTTTCGGGTGCTGCGAGAATCACCGCCGCCGCGCCGTCGCTCAACAAGCTGCAATCCAGCAGTTTGTAGGGCGTGCTGACCGGGCGCGAGGCCAGCACGTCGTCGATAGATATTTCCATCGGCTTGTGGGCCCACGGATTGTGCCGGGCGTTGCCGCGATTCTTGACGGACACGGCGGCCATCTGCGCCTCGGTGGTGCCGTGGATCGCCATGTGCTCGGCCATCGAAAGCGCGTACAGGGTCGCCGATGTCGCGCCGGCCAGGCCGTCGACGTCGGCGTCGAACGATAGGGCGTAGACCAGTCGAACGTCGTCGCTTGGCAAGTGGCTGGCCGCATCCTCGAAGCCCACGACCAACACGCGCCGCGCCAGCCCCGAAAGCACGTGCATGATCCCGGCGCGGAGCGCCATCGCGCCGCTGGCCCCGCCGCCCTCGACGCGCATGGCCGAGCAGTTCTTCAGGCCGATCTCGCTCGCTAACACCGGCGCCGGATTGACCTGCAGCGATAGAAAATCGCTTTCGCAGCCGACGACGATGGCATCGATGTCCTTGGTTTCCAATCCGGCGTCGGTGAGGGCTTCCGATGCGGCGCGGCGCGACCAGTCGCGCCAGTTCGTGCCGTCGCGATGACGGCCGAAGGGAACCACGCCGCCGCCGAGGATCAGGGGGGGCTTCATTTGGCAATCATCTGTTGGGGAAGCCATGTCGCCAGCTCCGGGAACGCGATCAGCAGCGCCAGGACGATCATTTCGAGGACGATGAACGGAATGACGCCGTTGACGACATGCCTGAAATCGGTGCCCCGGCCGGCGGCGCTGAGGACAGCGAACAAATTGACGCCGACCGGCGGCGTGATCACCGATATCTCGATCAGTTTGACCAGAACGATGCCGAACCAGATCGGATCGATCTGCAACGCGACGACGACCGGGAACAGGAACGGGAGCGTCACCACCATCATCGAGGTGGTGTCGATGAAGCAGCCCAGGACCAAGTAAAGGACGGCAGCGAGGATCATGAACCGAAGCGGCGTCGAGGCGAACGCCGTGATCTGCGCGACCATGTGGTCGATGACGCCGACGACCACCAGCATGCGCGACAGAAGCAAGCCGCCGATCAGGATGACGAAGATGATGCAACTGATGGAGGCCGCATCCTGCAAGGCGGGAGGCAACCAGCCAGAAGAGCCGCGCTTTTTCCAGAGGGCGATGCAGAAGGCGCCGAAGGCGCCGGCCGCGCCCGCGGCCGACGGCGGGAACAGGCCGGAATAGATGCCACCCATCACCAGAAAGATTAAAATAACGACCGGCCAAATCTGTCCGGCCGCGCGCCATCTTTCGCGCCATGTGACGAGACTCGTGATGTCGGGGGCGAGCGACGGCCGGAACAGCACCAACAGATAGATGCCGACGAGGTAGACGACGGCGGTCAGAATGCCGGGAATGACGCCGGCGATCAGCAGCTTGCCGACCGACTGGTCGGTCATGATCGCGTAGATCACCATGGTGATCGACGGCGGAATCATGGCGGCAAAACTACCGGTGCTGGCGATGCAGCCGATGGAAAGGCTTTTCGAGTATCCGTACTTGACCATCTCGGGGTAGGCGATGCGCGTGAACACGACCGCGTTGACGATGGTCGAACCCGAGATCGCGGCGAAGATGGCGGAACCGACGACGACGGCTTGATAAAGGCCGCCGCGCAGGCGTCTGAGCCAAAGATCGGCGGCGTAAAAAACCTGTCCCGTGATGCCCGATGTCTCCGCCAGCACGCCCATCAGGACGAACAGCGGCAGCACCGCGAAATCGTAATTGTTGACCACCGCGAACGGCAGGGTGCGAAGCTGGCCGAAGGTGAGTGCCGGGCCGACGCTCAGCAGCATGCCGTCGACGCCGACCGCGCCCATCGCGATACCAATCGGGATACCGATGGCCAGCGACACGATCAATGCCAGCGCTGCGCTGTAGCCGATGACCACGGGATCCATGATAATACTTTCGCTATCGACCGCGGATCAACCCAGCCGCGCTTCTGGGTGACTTTGCTTATCTTCGCTGAGAAAGCGCGCCGAGAACACCGAGGCGACGTCGAGCAGGCATTGCACGGTCATGAGGCTGGCGCCGAAGGCGAGAACCATGCGCGCCGGCCAGATCGGATAATTGATCAGACCGGCGGCGAACTCACCGACCCGAAAGCTGTGCAGGCCGCCTTGCCAGCCGAACCAGGCAATCGCGCCGAACAATGCCGCGCCCAGCAAGTGATGAAAAATTTCGAATGCCTTGCGATATGCGTCCGGCAACAGGCTCATCACCAGCCCGACCTGAATGTGGTTGCGGCGCGATTGAGCCAGCGAAATCGCCAGGAACACGACCGCGACCATCATCGTCGCCATGAATTCGAAAGCCGCCGGGATCGGTTTGCTGGGAAACCCGATCTTGTCCAGATTTGAACCGACGATATCGGCAGTGCCGACGACCATCATCAAGAGCATCGCCGTTCCCGAGAGGACGCCGCAGGCAAGATTAATCCGCATGATCCAGACGGCAAGCGGGCTGCGCTTGGATTCCATGATCGTCCCTAGGGCAATGGCGCCGACGATCCCGGCCGAGCGGTGGCGCCCGGCCGGGGGAGGTCGACGTCGCGTCGGCTTCAGCCGCCGACGACTTCCTTCCAGATCGCGACCATCTTGCGGGCGGCGTCGCCGTTGCCGGCCTTTTCCTGGACGGCGATGAAGTCAGCGAAGAAGTCTGGGTTGGACTGCTTCCACTTTTTCTTGTCGGCGTCCGGGAATTTATGGAATTTCACGCCCTTGCTCTCAAGCGTCGCCTTGGCCTTCGATGCCGCTTCGACGGTCAGGTCGCGGTCGCGGTTCGCGGCGTCGTTCGACGCGGCGACGATGGCGGCTTGCTGATCTTTCGGAAGCTTGTCGAACACCTTGCGGCTGATCCAGTTGCCGTTGGTCGGCCCGAGCCACAGGGTGATGTCGTGCACGTTCTTGGCGACCTCGTAGATCTTATAGTTCACCATCAGATCCACCGAGAAGGGGATGCAATCGACGGTGCCCCGGCTCAGGCCCTCGTAAAGCTCGGGCAGGCCGAGCGTCACCGGCACGGCGCCGGCCGCCTGAACCATGCGCGGCATGTCGCGGCCCCAGGTGCGGACCTTCTTGCCCTTCATGTCGGCGATGCCCTTGATGTGATCCTTGCAAACCAGCAGGTACGGGTTGAGGTGGTGGAAGAACAGCGCCTTCATGCCGTTCTTTTTCGCTTCGGCATCCAGCGCCGGCACTTCGGCCAGAAGCCGTTGCATTAGCTTCGTCGCCTGCGGCACCTCGGCCATGGCCATCGGGATCGAGTTCGGTGCCGTATGCAGCGGCAGGTCGGCCGGAAAATAGCTGGCCGACATGGCCGCCAGATCGATGCCGCCCTGCTGAATCAGGGTCAGATTCTCCTTCGCCTTGCCGAGTGCGCCCTCGAAGAAGATCTTGATCTTCACTTTGCCGTTGGTGCGCTTTTCTATTTCCTGCGCCCACCATTTGTCGACTTGGGAACCGATGGTGTTTTCGGTCCATTGGCTGCTCATTCGCAGATTCGTTTGGGCTTCGGCCGCGGCGCTGAAACCGACCGCGACCGCGGCGGCCGCCAGCGTCGCTACGGTACGTGACAATGCAGACATGATGATTCCCTCTCGTTGATTTTTAACCGGCAGATCGGCGGGAGGAACGGGTGCGAATGCCCACACCGCGGCGGCCTCCCCTCTCGCGCTACTTGGCGAGCGCTTCGATATTTCGAATGTTGGCAAAAGGTCATCATCAGGGCAAACTATTAATATTGATATCGATGCATAAGGTTATGTTATGCATGATTGCCCGCTTCGCTCCTCGGAGAAACCATGAACACGCGCGATCTCGAAACCTTCATCTGGAGCGCCAAATTAGGCAGTTTCAGCGCCGCGGCGGCTAAATTGAACACGACCCAACCGGCGGTTTCGATGCGTATCCAGCAACTCGAAAAAAGCCTGAGCCTAAGTCTTTTCAATCGAACCCGACGCGCCATTCATCTGACCCCCAAGGGGCGCGAGTTCCTGGATTACGCGGAGCGCATCGTGGGGCTGGCGAGCGAAGCTCAGACGCGCCTTGGCGACCCGAAAATGCTGGTGGGGCAGGTGCGTCTCGGGGTGACCGAGACGATCGCGCTGACATGGCTTCCGGAACTGTTGGCGCGCCTCAGTGAAAAATTTCCCGGCGTCGTGGTCGATCTGACGATCGATCTGACGGCGGGAATCTGGAAACGCCTTGAGGCCGGCGATCTGGAAGTTGCGCTTCTGCCCGGGCCGGTATCGGGGCCCAGGCTGACATGCGTGCCTCTGGGGACGATCCGTTACGCTTGGATGGCAAGCCCGCGCCTTAAAATTCCGCGGCGGC
>CAZDFF010000136.1:0-9642 GCA_964504425.1 uncultured Hyphomicrobiales bacterium | reverse complement strand
GATCGTCGACACCTGGTGGCAGACCGAAACCGGCGGTCACATGATCACGCCGCTGATCGGCGCGGTGGACCTGAAGCCGGGCTCGGCGACGCTGCCGTTCTTCGGCATCGTGCCGGAAATCGTCGACGCCGAGGGCAAGACGCTGGAAGGCGTCGCCGAAGGCAACCTGTGCATCAAGACGTCGTGGCCGGGGCAGATGCGCACCGTGTTCCGCGACCACGACCGTTTCGTGCAGACCTATTTCGCGACCTACCCCGGGAAATACTTCACCGGCGACGGCTGCCGGCGGGATAAGGACGGCTATTACTGGATCACCGGGCGCGTCGACGACGTGCTGAACGTGTCGGGCCATCGCATGGGCACGGCCGAGGTCGAAAGCGCGCTCGTGGCGCATGCCAAGGTCGCCGAGGCCGCCGTGGTCGGCTATCCGCACGACATCAAGGGCCAGGGCATCTACGCCTACGTGACGCTGAACGCCGGCATCGAACCGACCGAGGAACTGCGCAAGGAACTGGTGCAGTGGGTGCGGAAGGAGATCGGCCCGATCGCGTCGCCCGATTTGATCCAGTGGGCGCCCGGCCTGCCGAAGACCCGGTCCGGCAAGATCATGCGCCGGATTTTGCGCAAGATCGCCGAGAACGACTACTCGAGCCTGGGCGACACTTCGACGCTCGCCGATCCCGGCGTGGTGAACGAGTTGATCGACAACCGGATGAATCGCGGCTAGGCGCCCGGGCGCCTACCGGCTTTTCTTCGCCGTGCCGCCGCCCGCGGCGGTCGGCGCGGCGCCGCGGGTCTGCAACAGGCGCTGCACCCGTTGCAGGTTCTTTTCGATGACGTGGACCTTCGCCGTCTGGCTGCGCTCGCGGTAGACCTCGATCGCGCCCTCGAAGCAGTCGCACGCCTCGCGCATCAGGGCGGCGTCGCCGTTGCGCTTGGCCAGGGCGAACGCCGCCGCGCCCAGGTTGTTGGCGGTCTGCGCCCACAGCAGCGGCGCCACCAAGCGCTTGCGGACCTCGAGCGCCTTCCTGAACACGCCGACCGCCTGTTCCAGCGCGACGGTGCCGGTCACCTGTTCGCCGATCGCGTTCAAGAGGACGCCGTAATTGTTCATCAGCTCGGCCCAGCGGCCCGGCATGGCCTCGCGCGTGTAGACGGTGAGCGCCTGCTCGTAGGACGCGGCCGAGGCGCGGAAGTGCGACGCCCTGCCCTCGCGCACGCCCAGGCGATACAGAACCTGCCCCAGGCGAATGTGCGCGAGCGCCCAATCCATCGGGTATTGCGCGCGACCGAGGGAATCGGCCACGGCGCGGAAGGTATCGGCGGCTTCCTGCAGCGATGCCGCCGACTTGTCGCGTTCGTCGATCGCCAGCAGCGCGTCGGCCAGGTGGTTTTGCGACAACGCCCAGCCGACCGGCGACGTCGCCGGCGACACGCTGGCGGCCGCCGAACGGTAGCACGCGAGCGCCTGGTCGAGGCGCGTCGGCGCGCCGCCCAGGCGATAATCGGTGGCGAGCGCGTTGCCGAGGCAATTCAGGAACGCGGCGCGGCTGGCGCCGGCAACGCCGCCCGGCGGTTCGATCATGCCTTCGACCGGCTTCAGCGCGGCGCGCATCAGTTCGACCACCCGATTGCGCGCGCCGGTCCGGGCCCGGGCCGCGGCGGCGAGAGCGACGGCGAGCACCGCCTGTTCCATGTCGGCGGAGAGCGGCAGCGGCAGGTCCAACGAATCGCCCAGGCCGAACGCGCCGACCGCCCCGTCCGCGTCGCCCACGGCCGGCATGAAGCGGATCGCGACGGCGGCCCCGGTCGGCGACAGTTCGCCCCAGATCAGCAGGTCGGCGTTGACTTCGGCCGTCCAGACGCGGCCTTCCTCGGCCACCGTCGTGAACTGTTCGATCAGCGAGCCGCGGCCGGAAAGTTTCAACACCTGGCTGCGGCGGTAGACGTCGATGCCGGATTGGCGGCCGAGCATGTCGCTCAAGCGGCTGCTGATTTCCTTGCCGACGGGGCCGGCGAATTCCGCAACCAAGATGACGGCGGCCGGGCCGACCGCGGTTTCGGACGGCATGAACGCGCTTTCAGAGCGCTTTTCGACGCGCGCCTTGCCGCCGGGTTTTCCCGGCGAGCGAATCAGTCCAATGAAGGAATCGATCAGCGACATGGGCATCCCGCGCGGTCGGTCGTGAACGGCGGGCCAATGTCGGGATCGCCGCGATGGAGGTGGGTGTTCCGCTTTTTATCGACGACAGCCGCCCATGTCGAGGTTTACGCGAGGTTGCTGACGAAAGCCTGACGTAACCGACGCGAGATGGGCACGAAACCGGACCCCATCGACGCGGAGATACCCCTTTCAACCGCAGTCTATCCCATAACGCGACCATAAACGAGCGATGGAAATTTTACGTGAGCGGCAAGACGCGGCGTTCGACAATTTCGACGCTTCCACCGCCATCGTCACGCGCATCATGGATTTTCGCTCCATCCAATTCGTCCTATTCGTCAACGGCATCATCTTGTGCATCCTCGCGGGCGCCATGATCGCGCCGGGGGTGCTGGATTTCCTGCACAGCAACCGCGACTGGCAGGTGTTCGCCGCCAGCGGGGGCGTCACTCTGTTCACCGGCTTGATGCTGGCGATCGCCAACAACGGTCCGCCGCAGCGAATAGATCAGCGAACCAGTTACCTATTGACGATCCTAAGCTGGTCGCTCGTCGGCGCCTTCGGTTCGCTTCCGCTTTGGCTAAGCTCGCTCAAGCTCAGCTTCACAGATGCATTTTTCGAAACCATGTCCGGCCTGACGACGACGGGGTCGACCGTGCTTACAGGGCTCGACACGATGGCGCCCGGCCTGCTCCTGTGGCGCTCCCTTCTGCAATGGATCGGCGGCATCGGCATCGTGGTCATGGCAATCGTGCTGCTGCCCTTGATGCGCGTCGGCGGGATGCAGCTTTTCAAGGCCGAATCCTCGGATATTTCGGGAAAGATCGTTCCCCGCGTCTATCAATTGGCGGCGTTGACGGCGCTCACCTACCTCGTGTTATCGGTCGCCTGCGCCATCGCCTACAGTTTCGCCGGCATGGGATGGTTCGACGCCATCAATCATGCAATGACGACGCTGGCGACAGGCGGGTATTCGACCAAGGACGCTTCGATCGGTCATTACGACTCGGTCCCGATCGAAGTCGTCTCGATAATCTTCATGACGTCGGGCGCGTTGCCGCTCGTCTTTTATGCCCGGCTTTTCCTGGATGGGCCTAGCGCCCTCGCGCGTGAACGGCAAATCATCCCCTTCCTGTGCGTCCTTGTCGTGGCGGTCGGGGCGATGACTCTTTGGAACGTCGGCGCCAACGGCATGGGATGGAGCACGGCGCTTCGCCAATCCGCGTTCAACGTCACGTCCGTCCTAACCGACACCGGCTTCGCCACCGCCGATTTCGCGAAATGGGGCAGTTTCGCCATCGGCCTGTTCTTCGTGCTGTTTCTCGTCGGCGGCTGCGCCGGGTCGACCGCGGGCGGCATCAAGATTTTTCGCTGGCAGCTTCTGTTCGAGGGCGCTCGTCGGCAGCTTTTGCTGACCCTGTCGCCGCATCGCGTCGTGGCCGTGCGGTACGCGGGGCGTACCGTCGAATTGGAGATGCTGGCATCCGTCCGCAATTTCTTTTTCCTCTATTTGTTGACGTTTTTCGGCCTTTCCCTCGCCTGCATGGCCACCGGATTGGATTTCCTTTCCAGCACCAGCGGCGTCGCGCAAGGCATGGCGAATGCCGGACCGGGGTTGAGTACCCTCGTCGGCCCGGCAGCCAATTTTGCTTCCATTCCGAACGGCGCCAAATGGATTATAGTGTTGGCCATGCTGATGGGCCGGCTGGAGCTGATAACCGTTTACGTCCTGCTGCTCCGGGATTTCTGGCGCCGGTGAAATCGGCGTGCGTGACGGTCACGCCGTTCGGATTGGATCGATGCCGCCTCGATCGTCGAAACGCGACAGGATTCCCTCGCTTGGCCGGTTCGGACGACTGCGCGGCTATGCCTGGGCAACCGCCGCCGTCGCCGGCGCCGGCATCGTCGCGGCCGCCGTCGAGCGCGAACTGGCGCTGCCCAACCTCTCCCTGATCTTCCTTTCGGCGGTCCTCGTCGTCGCCGTCCGCTTCGGCACCGGGCCCGCCCTTTACGCATCCGGCCTCGGACTCGCCGCCTACAACTTTTTCTTCACGGTTCCCTACTACACCTTCGTCGTCCACGCTCGAAGCGACCTCCTGACGCTGCTGTTTTTTATCCTCGTCGCCGTTCTCACCGGCAACCTGGCGGGGCGCCTGCAAAGCCAATTGAAGACGACTCAAGAGAACGCAGCGCGAACCGAATCGCTCTACGCGTTCACAAGAGGACTGGCGGATATCCGCGAACAGGACTCAATTCTCGCCTACGTCGCCCGTCACGTTGCGACGACCTTCGGCGGCGACGTGCTGATCTTCCTGGCATCCGATTCGGATTCGGGGCCGTTGCGGCCGGCGGCCGCGCATCCGCCGGATCGCACGGCATCGGAAGACGAGGCTGCGGTCGCCGAGCGTGTTTGGCGCACGGGCGAACCGTTTGTCCGCGCCGACGATGCGGATGACCGTTCCGCCAACGTGTACGCGCCCATGACGACGGGCCAACGGGCCGTCGGCGTTATCGGCATCGTGCCTTCCGGCGATTTCTATCCGCGCGCCGCGGAGCCCCGGCAGTTGCTTTTGGCACTTGCCCAGCAAGCAGCGGTCGCGATCGAACGGGCGCGCCTCGCCGTCGACGTCGAAAAGGTCCGCATGGTTTCCGAAACCGAGCGCCTGCGCACGGCCCTTCTTTCGTCGGTTTCCCACGATCTGCGCACGCCCCTGGCGTCGGTCATCGGCTCGGCCACCGCGCTTGCCTCGCTTGAGGACACGCTTTCGCGCGCGGACCGAAAGGACTTGATCGATACGATTCTCGGGGAATCGAACAGGCTCAATCGCTTGGTGCAAAATCTTCTCGACATGACCCGCATCAGTCACGGCGGCATCGAGCCGCGCCGCGATTGGGTCGATCTCAGGGAAATTGTCGGCCGCGCTGTGTTCGCGACACGCGAATCGCTGGCGTTGTTTCGGATGAGCGTCGTCGTCGGGGACGACGTGCCTTTGCTTTACCTCGATCCTGTCCTGATGGAACAAGTCTTCGTCAATATTCTGGACAATGCGGCGAAACACGCTCCCGCCGGGAGCCGGATCGAGGTGTCGGCGCGGCGACGCGACAAGGAAGTGGAAATTCGCGTCGAGGATCAGGGTCCGGGCATCCCTGCGGCGGACCGCGCCAAGGTGTTCGAGATGTTCCACCGCGCCCGGCCCGACGACCCCGCGGCCGGCGCCGGATTGGGCCTGTCGATCTGCAAGGGATTCGTGGAAGCCCACGGAGGGCGCATCGTCGCCGAATCCGCGTCGGAAGGGTTGGGCGCGGCGATCGTCGTTTTCATACCGGCGGATCGAGTCCCGCCGTTGACACCGGATTGAAAGGAAACGGCGGCGGATGCCCGACACCCATCCCGCGATCCTGATCGTCGACGACGAACCGCAGATCAGGAAGTTTCTGAGGATCAGTCTTGCCGCCCATGGATACCGGGTGCTCGACGCCGGCCGCGGCGAAGACGCGATCAGGAAATGCGCCGCCGAAAAGCCCGATCTCGTCGTTCTCGACCTCGGGCTCCCCGATATCGCCGGACAACAAGTCATTCGACGCATCCGCGAATGGTCGCGGATTCCGATCCTCGTTTTATCCGTTCGCGCGGAAGAAACAGAGAAAGTCAGCGCGCTCGAGGCCGGGGCCAACGACTACGTCACGAAACCTTTCGGCATCGCCGAACTGATTGCCCGCGTGCGCGTGCTGCTGCGCGATCGGTTGCGGGACGGCAACGGCGAGCCCGCCTCGTACGCGAGCGGCGGGATGGAAGTCGACTATGCCGCCCGGCAAGTCCGCGTCGATGGAATCGAGGTTCATCTCACGCGCAAGGAGTTCGATCTTTTGCGCCTTTTGACCCGCCACGCGGGGACGGTGCTGACTCACGAGCAACTTCTGCGCGACGTATGGGGCGACGCCAACGCGACCGAAACCCAATATCTTCGCGTTCACGTCGGCCGCTTGCGCCAGAAACTGGGGGATGACCCCAACGCACCGCGCTTCATATGGACCGAGCCCGGTGTCGGCTATCGGTTGATCGCCGCTTCTTAAGCGGAATGGATCAAGGCGCCGACGATCACCTGCCGCCCGCGCCGCCGCACCAACCGGCGCGGCGGCCGCCTCGATAGACGCGTCCCAATCCGCGCTCGAGCAGCGCCGCCGCCAGGTCCTGACCGGATTCGGTTTCGATTCGCGCCAGCACGCGTCCCGCGAATTTTCCGTAGCGCACGTCGCGGAGCACGACGCGGCGGCCGTCGGCGAGCCCCGCGATCGTGTCGCGGGCGCGGGCGGCCATTTCGCGTTCGGCGGCACAGGGCGCTTTCAGTTCCGGCGTGTCGATACCGTCGAGACGAACGGCGGTCTCGACCTCCTGCCCGAGCCAGATGCGCGCGCGCACGATCAGGGTGTCGCCGTCGACGACCCTGACCACCCGGGCCGGGATCGGGCCGGCGACGATTTCGCGCGCCGAAGCCGGCAGAGGACCGGTCGCCAATAGGGTGCCGGCGACGATTGCCAGAACGGCACGGATGGACATAAGCGGCGCTGTTTTTGCGTAAGGAAGCATTTGCCAAATACGGTCGAAACGGCCGCGAATCGGCGGCCTGGAAGGATCATACGCCGGATTTGGGAAAATTAGAACAAAAGAAGAACATTTGCCGAGTAAGGCTCGGCCGTAGTCGTCAAAGGCGCCAGAGGTCGATCCCCTCCGGCTTCTGGACCCGGTCCAGGCAATGGCGTACGTCGGCGACCAGACCCTTGCCGCCGGCCAGCAGACGCCGCACCAGGGGCCAACCGGCCTGACGGTAGAACGTGTGCGGCACCGCCAGGACGACCGCGTCGGCAGGCGCCAGATCGTCGACACCCACAAGATCGAACCCGTGCGCGGCGGCAACAGCCTTGGGGTCGGCCAGCGGATCGTGGACCTGCACCTGGGCGCCGTGGCCCTTGAGCTCGGCGACGATGTCCATGACGCGGGTGTTGCGGAAATCGGGCACGTCTTCCTTGAAGGTGAACCCGAGCACGACGACGCGAATCGCCTCCGTGCGCGGCCCGGCCTTCAGCACCTGGCGCACCGTTTCGCGCGCGACGTGGACGCCCATGCCGTCGTTGACCTGGCGCCCGGCCAGGATGACCAGCGGGTGATGCCCCACCTGTTCGGCCTTGAACGTCAGATAGTAGGGATCGACGCCGATGCAGTGGCCGCCGACCAGGCCGGGGCTGAAACCGAGGAAATTCCACTTCGTCGCCGCCGCCGCCAGCACGTCGCCGGTATCCAACCCCAGGCGCTGGCAGATCAGCGACAGTTCGTTCATCAGCGCGATGTTCAGGTCGCGCTGCGTATTCTCGATGACCTTGGCCATTTCGGCGGTGCGGATGTCGGGCGCCCGGTGGATGCCGGCCTTCACCACGCTGCCGTAGACGTCGGCGATGGTCGCCGTCGTTTCCGGCGTATCGCCGGCGACGACCTTGACGATCTTCTCGAATCGGTGCGTAGCGTCGCCGGGATTGATGCGTTCGGGCGAATAGCCGACGAAGAAATCCTTGCCGTGCTTCAGGCCCGAGGCCCGTTCCATGGCCGGGACGCATTCTTCCTCGGTCGCGCCGGGATAGACGGTCGATTCGAAGACGACGATGGCGCCGGGCCGCAATTGGGCCCCGACCGTGCGCGCGGCCGAAAGCAGCGGCCCGAGGTCGGGCGCGTTGCCGGCGCCGACCGGGGTCGGCACCGTGACGATGTGGAAGTCGGCCTCGGAAAGGCGCGCCGGGTCGGCGGTAAAGTCGACGTTCGACGCCGCCAGGTCTTGCTTGGAAAGCTCGCCGGTCCGATCGACGCCTTTTTTCAGACTGTCGATGCGCGCCGGATCGATGTCGTAGGCGACGACCGAAAAGCCGGCCCGGCCGAAGGCGACCGCGACCGGACAGCCGACATAGCCCAGGCCGGTGACCGAGAGCCGTCTCGTGGGCGCATTCATCGGCTTTGGTCCCCCGTCGGAAGTCGACGCACCCCTAAAAGTCGACGCAACGGCCCTTCCTTTCCCAATCGCCGAACCGGGTCGGTTCCAAGCCCTTGGGGCCGCCCGCTTCGGGTACGACCGGCGCGCCCGTCGGCTGTTCTGCCGGGGGCGTTTCGACGGCGACGGCCGGTGCGTCCTTTTTCGGCGTTTCCCCGTTCATGACGACGATTTAACCCTTTTCCCCACTTGCGGCGGCAAGCGAGCGGCATAATTCATCCCCGACGGCGCCAAGCCAAGCATATAATACGGCGTCCAACCCGATAGGCCATGAGCTACACCCGCACCGCCCTTCTGATCGCAGGCCTGACCGCCCTGTTCCTTGCCGTCGGCTTCATGGTCGGCGGCGAGCAGGGCATGGCGATCGCCTTCCTGTTCGCGCTGGCGACCAACGCCTTCGCCTACTGGAACGCCGACAAGATCGTGCTGTCCATGTACAACGCGCGGGAAGTCACGCGCGCGGAAGCACCCGGTTTCTACGGCATCGTCGAGCAATTGGCCGCGCGCGCCGACCTGCCGATGCCGAAGGTCTATATCGTCGAGGAAAACCAGCCCAACGCATTCGCGACCGGGCGCAACCCGGAAAACGCCGCGGTCGCGGCGACGACCGGGCTTCTGCGCACGCTGAGCCACGAGGAGATCGCGGGCGTGATGGCGCACGAACTGGCGCACGTGAAGAACCGCGACACGCTGATCATGACGATCACGGCGACGGTCGCCGGTGCGCTCGGCATGCTCGCCAATTTCGCGCTGTTCTTCGGCGGACGCGACCGCAACAGCCCGCTCGGCCCCTTGGGCGGAATCCTGATCGCCATTCTGGCGCCGATCGCCGCCATGCTGGTGCAGATGCTGATCTCGCGCACGCGCGAATACGAAGCCGACCGCATCGGCGCCGAAATCTGCGGTCATCCGCTGTGGCTGGCGTCCGCCTTGGCGAAATTGGACAGCGCTTCCCATGTCGTCGACAACAACGCCGCCGAAAACAACCCGGCGACGGCGCACCTGTTCATCGTCAACCCGCTGCACGCGCATACGGTGGACAACCTGTTTTCGACCCATCCGAACATGGCGAACCGGATCGAGCGGCTACGCCGGATGGCGGGCGCCGCCGGCAGGACCGCCGGGCGGCCCTGGGGCTGATCCGGATCACGCCGGTCGGGGTCGAGGCGGCGTGAGCACCGCGCCCGCTGTCAGCGCCCCGCACAACCACAGCGCCGAAAGCCACCACGCCTGCCAGGCGCCGAAACTGACCACGGCGATCACCAGGGCGCTGGCGAAAAAGCCGAAGCACAGGGATTTTTCGACCCGTTCCAGGCCGCTGCGGGCGATCGCGACGATGATGCTGAGCAGCACCGCCAGCATGAACAGCGCCCCCACCGCGCCGAGTTCGAGCCACACCTGCAGGACCATGTTGTGCGGATGCAGCGGGATCGGCTCAAAATT
>CAZDFF010000135.1:0-9652 GCA_964504425.1 uncultured Hyphomicrobiales bacterium | reverse complement strand
CGATTCGAAGCGCGGCTTGGCCAGTTCCCGCCATTGCTTGGGCGACAGCATCATCGCCTGCTGGGCACCGACGTCGTCGCCGACGCGAATCATGTCCACGCCCATGCGAACCGCGTTCAGGCCGACCTGCGTGTAGTACTCGGTCAGGCCGTCGAGCACGCCCTTGATCAAGTCCGGCTCGTCGAACAATTGCAGGAAGAAGTTCTGCGTACCGCAGATGTGCGCGTAGGCGGCCTCGATCAGCGTCGAGGACAGGTCGAGGATGATGAAGTAGTCGCCTTGGTAGCGCTTGCAGATATCGGCGATCGGGTCGAGGATCGCGCGGTCGTTCGGGTCCGGCCACTTGTAGTTCTTCAGGTCGTCCATCGTCTTGATCGGATGGACCTTGGGGAAGTTTTCCGGCACCACTTTCGCCGGGCCCCAGAATTCCTGGGTCTTGGCGAATTCCTTCTCTTCCTCCTCGGTGCGGCCTTGCAGGCCGCTTTTGCCGTAGCCGACGCCGAAGTGGTTGAACCAGGTCTCGCCGATTTCGATATGGCGATGCGAGAAGTCGGCATTGATGCCGATCTGATAGATGATCGCGTCGTTGCCGAGTCTGAGTTCGAGTTCCGGGTTATGCTTGCGGCCGGTCGAGGCATCGTTGATGCCGTAGACACGCGCGAGTTTAGCCTTCGCCTCGTGTTTCATGCGGTACATCACGGGCACCCGGTCGACGGGTTCGTGGCGCAGCACGCGGATGACGCGGTCGCGGGGCTTTAATTCCTTCATGGTCTCGGTATCCTCCCGAATTTTTCGATCGTTGGGGTTTGGTTCAAGCGGCGGCCTTCAGGGCGCGCGCGTATTTCAGGTACTGGACGGAGTATTCGTCCATGGCGGTCAGCGCCCTGGAGGCGAAATAGAACGCGTTCAGATCGGCCGGTGCGTTCATCACCGGATCGATCATCATCGCGTCGCAGCCAGATAGGATCGAAAGCTCCAGGAACACCTGGTTCAGCAGCTTGCGGTTCGGCAGGCCGAAGGAGACGTTGCTGTGACCGCCGAAAATGTGAACCGTCGGGTAGCGTTCGCGCAACTCGCGGACCGCGTCGAGGTAATGATTGCCGAAGTCGGGGCCGGCGCCGATCGGAAACACCAGCGGATCGAGGAAGCGATCTTCCATCGGAATGCCGCCAGCATCCATCATGTCCATGCACTTGACCAGATTATCGACCCGCTGCCGGGCGTCGGGCGGCATGCCGCGCTCGCCGCTGGCATTGGCGAACAGCAGTGCCTTCCTCTCCTTCGCCATGGCGACCAGTTCCTGGCGGCCGGGTTCGAGGTTGAACGAGTTGATCGCTGGGCGACTCTTGGTGCTGTCGTGGGCCTCGAGGCCGGCGTAGATGGTCTTGGAATCGGATGAATCGATCGCGACGACCGCATCGGTGATCGTCTGGGCCGTCGTGATAAGCCACTTGATCCACTCGTAGCGTTCCTCTGGATAGACAGACATCTCGTCGACGCAAAGATCGATGATCTGCGCGCCCTGTTTTTCCTGGTTCTTGATGGCCCAGGAAATGTAGGTCATGTCCTTCTTGCGCAGCGCCTGGCCGATGTGCGGGATCATGAAGGTGTTCCGCTTGGCCGGGTCGGCGGGCACGATGTCCGAGCAATCCAGGACGCGCTTGTTGCCTTCCAGATCGGTGTAGCCGATGCCGATCTTGTCCCCGTCCTTGACGACTTTCGGATTCGTCGCCTTGATCTTGCGCGTGGCGTTGAAATTCTCGCCGATAACGATCAGCCCGTTGCCTTTGACCTTCATTATCCTATGTCCTGTTCCATCCTCGATGTGCGAAGCGATCACATATGCCGATCGCGCGCCGTTGTCGGTGTTACCGTTGATCCCGTGCCGTCAGTTCACCGGTGCCAAGCCGTAGATGCCCGAACGCGACATCTTCGGCAGCATGGCGCAGCTTTCGAGCAGCCGGACGGGAAGGTCGATGCCCGAAAAAGCGTTGAATACCTGTCGTTGATCTTCCAGCTGCCAGCTGACTTCGCGGTCGTCGATTCGATAGCTGTACCCGGGTGCCATGCGGCAGCACACGCGAAGGCCGTTCCGGTGCACGAGACCGCGCAGGAAGTCGCCGAACTGCTTGGCCGTCTGTTCGACGCCGAGCCAGCCGCAAGTTTCCAGAAACAAGGCCTCCAGCGGCTCGAATCGATCCATCATGCCGATGACTTCTTCGTCGAGCGCGCGGCCCATGGTGGCGATGGTGACGACGACCTCGCGGGCGCCCTCAAGGTGGCGATGGAAGGCTTCGTTGCGGAACGTGACGCCGTTTTCCAATGTCAAAATGCCGTCGATCAGCGAGAGGACGCCGAGTCGGCGATAGTGGACCTCGGGGGAAACAAGCGTTTCGGCTAGGCGGGCGATCTGTTCTGCCGCCTTGCGGATCGCCGGGCGCACCGCATCCGGCTTTCGGTACCGATGCACGCGCAGGATCTGTTCCGGGCGAAAGCCGATCTGGCTGGGGCGAAAAATGCCGTAATCGCCGGGTAAGTCCATAAAATCATTGGCTTGGGCAGGTTCCATGATAAGAATATATTTTAGGTATATTCTTGAGTCAATTGCAGGAATCCCCGCCGAGGCCGGTTTCGGCGCATACCCCTATGCCATTTATGGATTAATCGTGACCAGGCCGGTCACGCGTTCTTGGGCTTCAGGGCCTTGCTGCGAATGTTCATGAAGTCGTCCTCGATTTCCTTGGCGACTGCCGCGACGACCTCCGCAGCGCTGCCGTCCCGTTCCTTGCGCGGGCTCTTGTTCCAATGTTCGAGATAGGCGTCGCTGTCGGTAAGGTCGCGCTCCATCGCCGCCTGGTCGATCAGGGCCATGAACTTCTGGCTCAGTTGGTGCTTCTTGAGGCCGGTTTCGTCGCGCGCCTCGACCGCGGAAGGAATTTCCTGCCAGCAAAGAATTTGATAGGTGGCCATGAACCAGTTCTCCTCGTCGGGTGGGCGTGCCTTTATACATAGATACATAGAATAGTCGGCCGACTTTCAAGACCGAAGACTCGATAGGGTGCCATGACCCAAACACCGGCGACCATTCCGCGAGGGAATGCGCAATGACGGCGAAGCGACTGAAACCGGCCGACGATAGGGCGCGAGCCGTCTTACCGCCGTTCATGGCGTTTATCGAAGGGGCGACGGAGATCGCGCATCCGCCGGCGGTGCCGGAGATACGACTGCGCCTTGCGTCGGATATCACAGCGCTGTGGGAAAGTATCGAGTCGGTCTACGGCGTCGGCCGGCCGACCCCTTACTGGGCGGCACCGTGGGTCGGCGGGCAGGCCTTGGCGCGATTCCTGTTCGACCGACCGGAATCGGTCACCGGCCGCCGTGCGTTCGATTTCGGCACCGGCGGTGGCCAATGCGCCATTGCCGCGATGTTGGCCGGTGCGGCCTCCGTCGTCGCGTGCGATTCCGATCCGATGGCGCGAACGGCGGCGGGCATCAACGCGGCGCTAAACGGCGTCGCCGTCGATATCCGGGAAGGCGATTTTCTCGGCCGCGATCTCGACGGATTCGACATCGTGTTGGCGGCGGACATTTGGTACGAACGCTCTCTCGCCGAACGGGCGACGGCCTGGCTGCGTCGGCAAGCGGGATCAGGCGCGACGGTCATTGTCGGCGACATGCGGCGGGCCTATTTCCCGCGCGTCGGCCTGGAACCGCTTGCCGAGTACGAAATTCCAACGTCGACGGATACGGAAAGGCTCGACCTGACAACGGCAGGCGTGTGGCGGGTGCTGCCCTAATCCGGGCGCATCCCCGGCCCTCATTCAACATGCCCCCATGCAAAAACCATATGCCCAATGCGCCCGATGGGTGGCTAAGGTTTCGGCGGCGGCGCGTATATTTCGCGAGCGATAGCCGATAAAATCATGCCGAAGCTAGGGGCGAACCGACGAAAGCACGGTTCGGCCCGGTTCGGGGGAGGATACGATATGGCCTATGTGCGGTTTCCGATTCCGGCGTTCAACGCCAAGGAATTCAAGAATATGGCGTGGAGCGCGCCGTCCTTTCTCAAGGACGCCGAAATCGCCGACCTGATCAAGCGCCGGAAGGCGGGAGACGCATCGAGCTACGGCGTCTACGCCGTCAAGCCGTCCGACGCGTTCTTCGACGCGCATAAAATCAAGGGCGATAACCGTCATGCGGTGATGTGCGTCCTGCCGTCGAAGAAGGTCAAGGTCTTGGGGCGGTCGCATGCCTGGTACATTCAGCGGGCGGTCGTCCTCGACGGCATGGACGCCGAATCGAAGACCGTACTCGATTGGAAAACGACGCGTCCGATATGCACGCGTCTCGGTCCCGACGACGGAACGACGATTGACGGCGGCGTTTTCTACGTCGTGTGCTGCCGCAAGTACGCCGACTATTGGCTCGGTAATCGCACGATCCTCGACAACGAGTGGAAAAAGGGAAGCGGCTGCCGCATCCTGTCGGCGTCCGTCGACGACATCGACGATTTCCACGAAGTCTATCTCGAATTCCAGTGGTAGGTTCGGGGCCGTGGCTTCTTCCGGCGACGGTACCTGGCACCGGGTCGCGGCATCCGACGAGATCGCCGACGGTTCCGTCGCGATGGTGCGTGCCGGGCCCAAGCTGGTCGCGCTTTGCCGAGTCGACGGCCGCTACGGCGCGCTCGACAATGCCTGCCCGCACGCGGGCGGCCCGCTGGGTCAGGGCGCGATCGAAGGCAAGCGCCTGGTCTGTCCGTGGCACGGACGCGAGTACGATCCGGTGACGGGCGAATGCGATGGATATGCGGAATCGGCGACGGTATATCCGGTCGAGGTGCGCGACGACGGGATTTATGTTCGCGTAGAATAGAAGTTCGCGACGCCGTCGACGGCGCGCGAGAAAGCATGGGAGCGAAACGATGGCGAGATTGTTGCCGCAGAAGGCGATACCGGAATTCCTGAAGGCCTATGGCGTGACCGAACTCGGCGCCGACTGTCCGCCGGAGAAATTGAAAATCAAGGTTTGGGATCTTTACGGCACCAAGCCGGCCGACGAAGCCAACGCATCGGGGACCGGCAAATTCATCGCCGCCGTGGTCATCTGCGACGAATGCAGCCGCCACGTCGAGCTGAATCGGGAACGCTTGTCCAACCCGACCCCCTGACAGCGCGAGAGACCAAACCCATGTCCGCTTTCGATAACATCAAGGCATTGGCTTTCGACTATTACGGCACGATCGCCGACAAGACTGCGCTCGCGTCGGAAATCGACGCCGCCTTTCCCGGCAAGGGCGCGCCGTTCGTCAAGCTGTGGTTCGCGCAGACGCAACGCTACTGCTTCCAGAACGGCATGATGGGTCGCCATGTGCCCTGGGGCGATCTGGTGAAGGCCGCCTTCAAGTTTTCCTGCGCCGAACTCGGCATGTCCGTCGCCGACGATCTGCGCGACCGATGGATCGAGGCCGACGTACGTCTTCCGGTCTACGGCGAAGCGCCGAAGGCCCTGGCACGACTGGCGGCCAAGTTCGATTTATACGTGCTGTCCATGGGTTCGCCATGGATGATCGAAAAAAGCCAGGCCAACGCCGGTATCGCCAAGCACTTCAAGGGCGTCATCAGCGCCGAGCCGCATCGTCTCTACAAACCCGGCCGCGAGGCCTACGAGTTGGGTGTGAAGGAAATCGGCGTCGGCGCCGACGAGGTGGCGTTCGTGTCGGGCAATTCGTTCGACGTCATCGGCGCCAAGAACTACGGCTATCCGACCATCTGGGTTCGCCGCTACGGCCAAGCCCTCGACGATCTCGGTCTGGAACCGGATCTGGTGGTCGCGGACCTGAACGCGATGGCCGACGCCCTACGGGCCTGACCCGAGGTCTTCAGGAACGAACCAATCCCAACTTGCGCGCGACCGGCCAGCCCCATCCCAGGGGCAGACGCTGGGCGGCGAACAGGCGCTGTTTCAGCACGGCGCCGAGATCGGTTTCGGTAAACTCAAGGCCGTGCTTTGCCGCGCCGGCGACGATATCGGCGGGGGCGGGATCTTCCGACAGGCCGTCGAGCCGTGTCTCGCCGCTTTCGAATCGTTGGATGAATAAGGTTACGTTTTCTTTGCTCACGGCGCGCTCTCGGATGGAGGGAAGGCGCACTATATCCAAGTCCTTCGGTCGACGAGTCCAGAAAATTCGTGGAACCGTCGGTGCATGCCCCCATCGCCCTTGTTAGGGGGTGCGAACGCCTTAATATCCAAAGCCTTGGCAGGCCGCCCGGTTCCGGTCCGGGCGCGGGCAGCCTGATTGGCGGAGGTGGGGTGGGCGTCACGGCGATCATCGAGGAAGCATTGCGCCATCACCGCGCCGGCAAACTGGACGCGGCGGAGCGGCTTTATCGAAAGGCCCTCGATGCGCAGGCCGGCAACGCCGACGCGCTGCATTATCTCGGCGTCGTCCAGCATCAACGCGGACGGCATGACGAGGCTATCCGAACCATCGAGCGCGCCGTCGCCACGGGAAAATCCAATCCGGCGATGTGGAACAATCTGGGCGAGGCCTATCGCGCGCTGGGGCGTCTCGACGAAGCCGCGGATCGCTATCGCCGAGCGCTCGCGCTGGACGCGGATTTCACCGACGCCCACTCGAACCTTGGCGTCGCGCTCGCCGCCCTGGGCAACCCGGCGGCGGCGTTGGAAAGCCATCGACGCGCGGTCACCCTGTCACCCGGCGACGCGGAAGCAGCACACAACCTCGGTGTTACGCTGGTTCAACTCGGCCGTTTGGATGAGGCGGAAGCGGCGTTGCGCCAGGCGATCGCCATCGATGCCAATTCGCCGGAGGCGTGGCGCCATCTCGCGCTTGTTCTGCAGCGACAGGGTCGCGACGAGGAGTCTTTCAACGTTCTCGACGGTTTGTTGCGGCACGCGCCGGGCACGGCCGACGATCCGGCGTTCCGACGACAGGTTGCGGCGGCCTTGCGTGGGCGCCGCATCGCCCGGCCGTCGTCGGCCGTGCGGCGGCTCGTGACAGCGGCGCTCGGGGGTGACTGGGACGCGGGCGAAAATCTAGCCGAGGCGGGGGCAAGTATTGTCTTGGCCGCGCCCGAAGCAGCCGAAGCCGTGGCCGCCGCCAAACGTATTCTGACGATGCCGCTGACGGAACCGCCAGCGGCGGCCGATCTGGATGCGATGCGCCGGTTGTTTGCCGATCCGCTCATGCGTTCATTGTTGCGCGCGGCGCCAGTGCCGGATGCCGGACTCGAGACAGTCGCCACGGCGTTCCGGCGTGCGTTGCTCGGCGGCATCGTTCGGAGTACGCGGCTGGAGAACGACGATATCGATCTTGCGGCCATGCTTGCCGTCCAATGTTTCGCCAACGAATTCGCTTGGGCCGAGATTGACGACGAGGCCGCCGCCGTCGGCGATCTCACCCGCCGCCTTGAGGATTGCCTGCGCACCGGAGAGACGGCGCCGGCGGAGTGGATCGCCATCGTCGGCGCGTATCGCCCGCTGCACGGGTTGTCCGGGGCGGAACGGCTTCAGTCGTCGGCGCCGGAACGACTGCGGGACCTGATCGCTTTGCAGATAGCGGCGCCGCTGGAGGAACGCCGCATCGCCGCGGAACTGAAGACGCTCGGCGCTGTGGCCGATCCGGTATCGCAAGCGGTGCAGGCGCAATACGAGGAAAACCCGTATCCCCGCTGGATGCGCCCGCCGCCGCCGCCGGAACCGGTTTCGGTCGGCGAATACCTGCACCGGGTTTTTCCATTGGGGCCGAGGATCGAGGTCGGTGCCGACGAGGCCGATATATTGGTTGCCGGCTGCGGTACCGGCCGTGAGGCCATCGATACCGCCCGGCGCTTCGTCGGGTCGCGCGTCCTGGGGGTCGATCTGAGCCGCGCCAGTCTCGCATACGCAATGCGATGGAGTCGTGCGCTCGGCCTTGCCAACGTCGAATGCATGCAAGCCGACATCCTAGCCCTCGGCGCGCTGGATCGGTGCTTCGACGTCATCGAGTCGGGGGGCGTGTTGCATCACATGGCCGATCCCGCCGCCGGTCTTGCCGTGCTGGTCGACCTGTTGAAGCCGGGCGGGGTTATCGGCCTCGCGCTCTATAGCCGTCACGCCCGGCAAGCCGTGGTCGCGGCGCGCGACCTGATCCGGTCGCAAGGTTTCGCCGCCGACATCGACGGCATTCGTCGTTGCCGCCAGGCAATTCTGGCTCTACCCGAAAATCACCCGGCGCGCGGCGTCGTCCGTTCGCCGGATTTCTATGCCGCGAGCGCGTGCCGCGACCTGTTGTTCCATGTACAGGAAATCCGTTTCGATATTCCCGGGCTGGCGCGGCTGCTGAACGGTGTCGGGTTGGCCATGCTCGGGTTCGAGGTGCCGCCCGCGCTCGCAGCCGCCTATCGTCGACGCTTTCCAGACGATCCGGCGATGGCCGACCTAGGGCGCTGGGAGACGTTCGAGGCGGAAAATCCCGACGCCTTCGCTCGCATGTACCAATTTTGGGCGCGCAAGCCGGTCTAAATCAGGCCCGGAACACCTTCTTTTCGGTGCCGTCGTAGAGCGCCTTGATTTGGCGATCAACCGCATCGGCGTGCGCGGCCCGCGCCGCTGCGTCCAGATCGCCGACCGGGTCGGGTTCCGGATCGAAGTGGCCGAACGTATCGACGCCACGCACCAGCATCGCAGAATCCCGCGTCTTGGTCTGGCGCACATGGGTCGGGATGTAGCGGATGGCGAGGCCGATGCGCCGGTCCGCCGTCGTGTTCGGGGCCGATCCGTGCACCAGCCTGATGTTGTGCAGCGAAACCTCGCCGGCCTTCAGCGGCACCATCACGCCTTCGTTGTCGGGCACGTCGACGGCGATTTCCTGGCCGCGGCTCAGCAGGTTGTTTTCGTGGAAGGTATCTCGATGGGCGATCTGTTCCATCTTATGGCTGCCGGGCCAGAATTTCATGGCACCGCTTTCGACCGGCGCGTCGCTCAAGGCCACCCAGGCGGTGATCACTTCATCGCTGTCGAGACCCCAATATGTGGAATCCTGATGCCAGGACACGAAGGCGGGGCTGCCGGCTTCCTTGATGAAGAAATTGGTCGTCCAGCAAAGGATGTTGGGGCCGATGATATCTTCTATGGCATCGACGATGCGGGGGTGGCGGACCAGTTCGTTGGCCCAGCGGAACAGCAGGTGGACCTTATGGCGCAGGTTGCTGGCGATCGGCCCGCCGGTTTCCATTTCGTAGGTTTCGAGGCGCCGGCGGAAGTCGCGTGCGTCTTCGGCCGACATGACGCGGACCGGGAAATAGAATCCATCGCGGCGGTAGCGCGCGATTTCGTGTTCGCTCAGCAATTTCGGCATGTTCCGTCCCTAGGGGCTTGTTTTTTAGAATGCGTAGCCATCGGCGAAACGATAGCCGATATCGATCGGCTCGCGAAAGGGTGGCAAGCGCCTTCATGCACCGTGCGGGTGACGTGCCGTGGAACGTGTGTCCCGACACCGCAACGTTCCCCTATTTTGTACGGACGGCGGAAGGCGACATCGTGGCGTATACCATCCGGAAATCAGATTAACCGCTTTAAGAAAAACAGTTTTTCTAGATTTTCGGACCCGATGCCCCGGGATAGTGTACTAATCCAGGTTAGAAAGAAA
>CAZDFF010000134.1:0-9674 GCA_964504425.1 uncultured Hyphomicrobiales bacterium | reverse complement strand
CCAAGCCGTGGCTTGACCCGACGTCCCGGGCTTTTGCGGCGCGTGCTGCCAGACGGCGGCCAGTACGGCAACCACAATCAAATACCCCGCCATCAACGGCGCCAGCCGCCAAGCCTGGCGATCGAACGCGGCGACAAGGCCGAACACGGCCATGCTGGCGGCAACGGTCGTCCATAACGTCGTCGAGAAGTCGGCGCGCCAGACACCGCCCGTGCGCACCGCCACCAGCGCCAGCGGCCCGGCAACGGCGACAATCAGGAGCACCCAGAACAGGCCGTCGCGCCCCGGATGACGGCGGGCGCCGGCAAGCCCCGCCGGGATTAACGCGGCGATTGCGGCCATGCTGAGGAACAAGCTTTGACTCATCGGGCGCTCTGCCAAGGGATTGGTGCCGGACCGGGCGGAACCCGGCCCATTTCGCACCGGCACAATCGCCTCTCCGGGACGGGCTTGGCAAGACCCTTGGCAAATCCCGCCGTCGCCCTCTACCTTCGGCCCCCGCCCCTGCGACGGGGCCAAACGGAGACACGCAATGGCTACCTGCGTGGCGCTGGTCGTCGGCGCCGGACAAGGCACGAGGATCGGCGGAGACCTGCCGAAGCAATATCTCTCCGTCGCCGGCGAGACCGTGCTTCGCCGCACGCTGCGCGCTTTCACCGACCATCCGCGCGTTGATGCCGTGCGCCCGGTGATCGCCCCGGATCATCGAACGCTGTTCGATCAAGCCGCGGCCGGTCTCGCCATCCTCGATCCGGTCGGCGGCGGCGCCACGCGCCAGGATTCCGTTCGCTTGGGGCTCGAGAGCCTAGTCGATCTCGCGCCCGAATTCGTTCTGATCCACGACGCCGCGCGACCGTTCGTCGATCGCGCCGTCATCGACAGGGTTCTCGACGCACTCGCCGATCGCCCGGGCGCGATTCCGGCCCTGCCCGTGACCGATACCCTGAAACGCGGCGCGGCCGGTGGCGCCATCGCCGCGACGGTCGACCGCGCCGGCCTGTTTCGCGCCCAAACGCCGCAGGGCTTTCGTTTCGCCGCGATCCTCGACGCGCACCGGCGGGCCTTGGGCGCGGCCATGACCGACGACGCCCAGGTCGCCGAAAATGCCGGGCTTGCCGTCGCCCTCGTTGCCGGCGGCGAGGACAACGTCAAGCTGACGACGCCCGAGGATCTTATCCGCGCCGAGCGCATTTTTGCCGGCGAAACCCGCACCGGCTTCGGTTTCGATGTTCACCGCTTCGGACCGGGCGATTACGTCACCCTGTGCGGAGTCCGCGTCCCCTTCACGGCCGGCCTGGAGGGCCATTCGGATGCCGACGTGGCGTTACACGCGCTGACCGACGCGCTGCTCGGCGCCATATCGAAAGGCGATATCGGCGAGCATTTTCCACCCAGCGATCCGCAATGGCGCGGTGCCTCCTCGGACGCCTTCCTGCACCACGCGGCGGCGCTGACAGCGGCCATCGGCGGACGGATCGTCAACCTCGACGTCACCATCGTGTGCGAACAGCCCCGCATCGGACCGCATCGCCGGGCCATGATCGAGCGCGTCGCCGCCATTGTCGGCATCGCGCCGGATCGCGTCGCGGTTAAGGCGACGACGACGGAACGCCTGGGCTTCACCGGCCGTGGCGAGGGCATCGCCGCCCAGGCCGTCGCGACCGTGGCGCTGCCCCTGAAAGTAATGTGAATCTGACGCAATCATCCTGTCTCGATGGTCGCGAAAGCCCTTGGCCGAGCCTCGACTTGGGCTAAAATGCGCCTTCTCGGGAGGTCCGCGATAGGTCGGCTAAAAGAAAACGGATCCGCGTCGAACGCGGAAAGAAACGCAAACACATGAGTGGCTTCACTTTCGACAAGGTCGATCTTCTGCTCGTCGAGCCGGACCTGAGCGCGCGCCAGGGAATCCGCACGATTCTGCACAACAATGGGTTTCGCGACCTAAAGCAGGTTTCCAGCATCGCCGAGGCGACCGAAGTGCTGGTCAAACGAATGCCCGACCTGATGATCTGCTCGATCGTGCTTCCGGACGGCGATTTTTACGAATTCATGCGCGCCTTACGCCATCACGAGGTCGGCAATAACCCCTTTCTTCCGGTCATCGGCCTGATCGGCGATCCGCGTCCCGAGGTCATCTCCAAGGCCATCGATTCCGGCGCCGACGACCTTGTGATGAAGCCGATTTCGACGGCGCAGTTGATCGACCGTATCCGCAAGCTGGTCACGGCCAGAAAACCCTTCGTCGTCACCACGGATTATGTCGGCCCGCGCCGACGCGGCATGACCGAGGACGGGTCGACGCCGGAAGTCGAGGTACCGAACACGCTGAAGGCTAAGGCCAAAGGCGAAAAAGTCGATTACCTCATGACGCAAATGGCGATCGACCAAGCGGTCGGCACGGTCAACAACCACAAGATGGAAAAATACGCCGCCGAGATCATTTCGCTCGTCAACACGATCGCGCCCCGGCTGGCGAACGACCCCATCGATCCGATCGCCTGGGAATCCCTGCCGCAACTCCTGTTCATCGCCGAGGATACGGGCCGGCGAGTCGAAGCCAGCGGCCACGCCCACGTCAGCGATCTATGCCGCACGATGCTCGACCTAACGAAGCGGGTCGTCGATGCCGACGGCCGCCATGACCCGCGCGACGTGAAGCTGATGCGTCCCCTCTCGCAGGCCATCATGGCCGGCATTACCGGCGGACCGAAAAGCGCCGAGGCCGCGCGGCAGATATTGGCGACGCTGTCGAAAAGCTGACAGAAATTATCGCGTTTCGTTGCCGATCCACTCCAAGAATGCCGGGTTGCCCGTGCCGATCGGCAGCGCCACGATACAGGGCACCGTATAGCTGTGCAGGGCCTTGATCTCGGCCATCAGCGAATCGATGCGTTCTTCGGTCGTCTTCAAAATCATCGCGACCTCGCCGTCGTCTTGTACCTTGCCGTCCCACCAATAGAACGAACGGACGTCCCCCAACACGTTGGCGCAGGCGGCGAGCCTTTTTTCGACGACGGTGCGACCGATCTTCGCCGCTTCCTCGAGAGAACTGGCGGTAACGTAGACCATCATCGCCTGCATGGCGGCACCTCTTTAGCGATCGACGATTCCGGCCATAAAGGCCGATAAGCAACCCTAACGTAGCATCGACACCGAGTCACCGGCCACGCGGCGGCGACCCATTCCCGTGGAACGGCCGTTGCAATCTGTCTATTTCCGACTTGAAACGACGCATGCTCAATTCCAATCTAGAACACGATGTTGTTAGGCGTACCCGTCCGTACCGGGCGCGGGGCGGCCTATCCAGCAAGGAACGGTACGGATACGGCAAGGCCACTCCATTTGGACTCTTTCACGCTCAATATCCTCGAAGGCGGCTCTGTTGCCGTCATCTCCATCGTCGGCGACATCGACCTCCGCCATTCGGCGCGGGTACGCGAAGCCTTGCTCGGTTGCGTCGAACGCGCCGAAACCGTGATCGTCGACATGACGGCGGTCGAATCGATCGACAGTTCCGGTGTCGCCGGTCTTCTCGAAGCCGGCCAAACGGCAAAAAAAGCGGGCCGCCGATTCATCCTCGCCGCCGTCGGGGACACGGTGCTGCGCGTGATCAAGATCGCCAGGCTCGACACCGTCTTCGACATCGCACCGACGGTCACCGCCGCTCGCCCAAGCTGACGCGCTCTAACTCGTTACTTGTCCTTGGTCGCGGATGCGGTCTTGCCGTGCAATCCCTCGACGTCGATATAGCCGCGGCTGATCGCATGCTGGAGCGCATCGAAGGCCGCCCGCGCCTCCTCGAACATTTCCCGGCGACGGCGTAGTTCGTTGACCTGCTGTTCGTCGGGCGGATCGCCGTGCTCGTCGATGCCGAGCTTGAACGCCGCCTCGAGATAGCGCGCGCGCAAACGGCCGACGGTGACCGCGAACGCATGGATTGCCTCGCGGCTCAATGCCGGAATGCGCTCGTGAATAATTTGCGTATTGGCGGTTCGGATATCCTGCTCGACTTCGCTGAGAAAGCGGGCATGCGCCTTTAGATCGCCTAAGTCGCCGAAACGATCGGGCATTCGCTTCCTCCCTTTGTACAAGCCGGCGGGTTTCACCGGCGTAAGGATGGAAAATCCGGCGCCGGTCGAGCGTCGCCGTCGTTCCAGGATTGCCCAATGGACCCCGGGCTGGCAACAATTACCGTTGCAGGATAGATTCCGGGGCGATCGCGAAGAAGGAATGACGCCTTGGCACAGCGCCCGAAAACACTCGCCGTCTGCATCAACCGCCGATTCGGCGGCGACATTCCCTCGTGTGCCGAACGCGGCAGCGAGGCATTGGCCGACGCCATCGAAAAAGGTGTCGCCGAACGTCGCATCAACGCGCGCATCGAACGGATGACGTGCTTCGGATATTGCCAGAAGGGCCCCAACATGCGCCTCGTCCCGGGCGGTGGCCCCTTCCTGCACGGCGTCACCGCCGATCAAGTTCCGGCAATCCTCGACCAGTTGGAAACGCAATGCGGTCTCCGTGACGAAGACGGCGAAGACGCGTCGGCCGCCGCGTATCTCGTCGGACAGTAGGTGCCACTTCCCCCGACAGCGGAGCCCGAATCGAAGGCTTAAAACCCTTTGGTTTTCAGGTGATTGAAAAAATCTTCCAAACCGCGAACCGAGTGACGACCGTCACATGCCCGCCTGCGGCGTTCTGGCATCTTGGCGTCTAGGACGGAACCTCACGTTCCGCCCTTCCCTCAAGAGCACAGACTCCAAAGGCCGGGTTCGTCCCGGCCTTTTTTTTCGATTACCACCGAGATGTGACGGCAATCACTGCGCACTCGAAGCGAAGGGCCTACGCTCGGCCTCATTCACCGCAGTTCTCCTTCGCCGGGCCCCTGGGCCCGGCATTTTATTTTCGCGATGTCGCCGACGATCGGCTTTGTAAAAATGGTCGGAGCGACAGGATTTGAACCTGCGACCCCTTGACCCCCAGTCAAGTGCGCTACCAGGCTGCGCCACGCTCCGACAGGCCGACGCGGGCGCCGGCCGGGCGCACTATACGGGGACGCCGGGCGGCGGCGCAACCTCGGGAAACAGCGCTAGGAACGTGGCTCCTGCACCAGATCGCGCAAGGCCTCGAGTTCCCGGACCGCCAATTCGATTTCGGCACGCGCTTCGGCCGAAAGCAGCGGCGCGACGGCTGTCGCAACGGGCTCGGGCGGAGTCTCCGCTACTTCGGGTTCGGTCACCTCGAGCTTGGCACCGCCGTTCTGGCGCAAGAGCTTCTGCACGCCCTTGATCGTGTAGCCTTGTTCGTACAACAAGATGCGGATGCGGCGCAGCAGCCCCACGTCCTCAGGCCGGTAATAGCGCCGTCCTCCGCCGCGCTTCAGCGGTCGGATGCTGGTGAATTTCGATTCCCAGAAACGCAAAACATGCTGCGGCAAATCAAGCTCGCTGGCTACCTCGCTGATGGTACGAAAGGCAGCCGCCGACTTGCCGGGAAGGGTCGCAGGATGGATGTGGTCCTGCGGTTCCGTCATCATCAGGTCGCCGCCTCGGGCCGCCTTTTCTCGTTAATTCGGGTCTTAAGGACCTGCGACGGACGAAACACCAAGACCCTGCGTGGCAGGATAGGCACTTCCTCGCCGGTCTTCGGATTACGCCCGATACGCTGGCCTTTTTGGCGAACGGAGAAGCTGCCGAACGACGAAATCTTGACCGATTCGCCGACAGCCAACGCGTCCGAAATCTGGTTCAAGACGGTTTCGAGGAGGTCGGCCGATTCATTCCGCGACAGGCCCACTTCCTGATACACCGCCTCGCCGAGCTGGGCTCGAGTGATGGTCTTTCCGCTCATGAACGTCACACCCCCTGCGCACTGAAGGAGCAACCCTACGCCCTAGGGATAAATCCGTCAATATCAAAGGTTTGAAGGGTGTGCTTGAAGCGCCGTCGCGTCAGCGCGGCGTCGAAGCCGGGCGCAGACTACCAGCGGACCAGGCTCGCGCCCCAGGTCAGGCCGCCGCCCATCGCCTCGAGCAAGACCAGATGGTCCCGCTTGATGCGGCCGTCGCGGACGGCTTCGTCGAGCGCCAGCGGGATCGACGCCGCCGAGGTGTTGGCGTGGCGGTCGACCGTGACCACCATGCGATCCGCCGGCAGGCCCAGCTTGCGCGCCGTGCCGTCCAGAATGCGCTTGTTCGCCTGGTGCGGCACCAACCAGTCGATATCCTTGCGGTCGAGTCCATTGGCGGCCAGCGCCTCGTCCACCACGGCCGCCAGATTGACGACGGCGTGGCGAAACACTTCCTTCCCTTCCATCCGCACGTGGCCGACCGTGCCCGTCGAGGACGGACCGCCATCCACATAGAGAAGATCGCCGAATTTGCCGTCGGAATGAATATGGGTGGATATAACGCCGCGGGCCGTGCCGTTCGGTTCCGGCGCGCCGTCCGCCAACGGCTCGGCGCGCAACACCACGGCGCCGGCGCCGTCGCCGAAGAGAACGCACGTCGTCCGATCCTGCCAGTTCAGAATTCGTGAAAAAGTTTCGGCGCCGATCAAAACGATCGTCTTGGCCTGGCCGACGCGGATGAAATTATCGGCCACCGCCATGCCGTAGACGAAGCCCGAGCACACCGCCTGAAGATCGAATGCGGCGCCGTTCTTCAGCCCCAACATGGCCTGGACTTTCGTCGCCGTGGCCGGAAAGGTCCGATCGGGGGTCGTGGTGGCACAGATCACCAGATCGACGTCCGCTCCCGCGATTCCGGCGTAATCGAGCGCGCGCTTGGCCGCCTGGTACGCAAGATCGGACGTCAGTTCGCCGTCGGCGGCGATGTGGCGCTGTCGAATACCGGTGCGTTCGACGATCCATTCGTCGGACGTCGCGACGACGTTGGATAGCTGTTCGTTGGTGACGACGCGTTCGGGAAGATACGAGCCGCAGCCGACGACGATGGAACGAGCCCTCATGGTGTCGCCGCCGCTTCGTTCGGCTGCTGCCGTGTCGCCGTCAAGCGCGCGAAATCCGCCTTGATTCCGTCGTTCAAATTGTCGGTCACCAGTTCATGGGCTACGTTGATGGCATTGGCGAATCCGATGCCGTCCGTGCCCCCATGGCTTTTGATGCAAATACCGTTCAGGCCGAGGAACATGGCACCGTTATACCGCCTCGGGTCCATGCGGGTCTTCAACGAATTCAAAGCCCCTCGGGCCAACAGTGCCCCCAGCTTCGCGACCGGGCTGCTCATCAGCGCTTCCTTGAGCAATTGACCGAAGAGCTTGGCGGTCCCTTCGGCGGTTTTCAGCGCGATATTGCCGGTAAAGCCGTCCGTCACAACGACATCGACCGTGCCGGCCAGGATGTCGTCGCCTTCGACGAACCCGTAGAACTTGATGGGCAGGTCGGTTTCCTGAAGGATCGTTGCCGCGCCCTTGACCGATTCGTTGCCCTTCAAGCCTTCGACGCCGATGTTCAAGAGTCCGATCGTCGGCTGCGCGATTCCCAGCATGTGGCGCGCGAAGACTTCGCCCATGACCGCGAACTGAACGAGATTTTCGGCGTCGCATTCGACGTTCGCGCCGAGATCGAGCATCACGGTCTCGGACCGCCGGGTCGGAAAATAGGTTGCGATGGCCGGACGATCGATACCCGGCAGCGTCTTCAGCACGAACTTGGCCATCGCCATCAGCGCGCCGGTGTTGCCGGCCGAAATCACGCCCGCGGCCTCGCCTTTCGCGACGGCGTCGATCGCCAGGCGCATGCTCGACTGGCGGCCGCTGCGCAAGGCCGTCGACGGTTTCTCCGCGTTCGAGACGACGTCGACGGTATGACGGATGCGGGCACGCGACGCGGCGGTGGGAAAGGCCCTCAGGACTGGCGCCAATGCGCTTTCGTCGCCGAACAGCAGGAAATCGGTATCCGGCAGCAATTCGGCCGCGATGGCAACGCCCTCGACCACCATCTGCGGCGCGTTGTCGCCACCCATGGCGTCGATCGAAAGCGTCAAGCGCATAGACAAACCGAGCGTCCTTCTGCCGGACGGCGACGCTTCGTCAGGCAGCTTCGCCGGATTTTGTGACTTCGCGACCGTCGTAATGCCCGCACGCCTTGCACACATGGTGCGGGCGCTTCAGTTCGCCGCAATTGGGACACTCCGCGTGAGCGGTCGGCTTGAGTGCAAGATGCGAACGACGGATGTCGCGGCGCGACTTGGATGTTTTTTTCTTAGGGACGGCCATGGTGAAATCCTCGGGTCTGGGGCGCCCCCACCCGGGAGCGAGCGCCTAAATAACCAATTAGCCGGGCCGGAGCAAGCGTGACGCCCTTATATTAACGCTTTCGCTTGAGGTCCGCCAATACGGCGAAGGGATGCGATTTATCTTCTAATTTATTGGATTTGTTTATTTTTTTCGAAAACTCCTCGAATGTGACACCGGCCGCCCTGGGGAACGGATCGAGTGCGAGCGCCAGTTCCTCGGCCACCGCTTCGCCCAGATCGACGGTCCCGTCGACGATCGGATCCGGTGGGTCGGCGGTTTCCAGCAGCGACGGGCCAAGGTCGCCGTCGTCTTCCGGCGGCGGTTCGACGGCATAAGCGCGCCGGAAGACGGTATCGATATTAGCGCGGACGGGATCGAGCGTGACGACGCACGATTGGGTGACTTCGGCAATAAGGCGTCCTTCGACGTCCAACCCGCGCCGGTCATCGGCCGGCACCAGGGTCAGGCGGGCCTCCAACCTGTCCAAGCCCACCAAGGCGAAGCGTCGCGCCAGGGCTTGGCGTTCGGTCGCGTCGGCGGCAATCTCGATCGAGTTTTCGCCGTCGACCAGTTCGGCGACCCGCACCGGACGATGGAATTCGGGCGGCGGCACCTTCATCGTGCTTCACCCCTGCCGACGGGCGGCGCCGGAAAGGCGAACCGGCCCGCCATGACGGTATCGAGCGCGGTTTCGGCCAGGGCCTCGTCGGCGGCCACGACATAGGCCGCCAACGCTGAAAGTCCCTGTCCGCTAGGCGTACCATGACGATAAACATTGCGCTCTAGCGCCTCCGCGAGGACCTTTGGGTCGTCGGCGCCGAGCCCCTTCTCATAGGCCTCGGCGCGGCCGTAGAACGCCGTGGCGAGGCTTTTGACCATACGGCCGACGCCAAGATCGCCGACCCCCATCTCGCGCAGATTCTGATCCATGTCGAAAAACATCAGATCGAACACCGCCTGGCCGGTATCCTCGGTTCGTTCCCGTTCGCGGCCGAGGCGACGGAGCACCAGGAAGGCGTGCAGCGAAATCATGTCGAATCGACCGTCCGGCGTGTCGGGAACACCCAAATCAAGATAGAAGGACGGCTGCCTGGCCGCAGCGACGACCCGTTCGTAGATCGCGCGGGCACCATCCTCATGGCGCGATTTCTTCAACCATCCCCGGAGGTTCATCGATTTCAGTCCCGGTCGCATCGGCGGTTCGAAGATGGCGCCGCCACCCCCCGGGTTGACATGAAGGGCCTAGCGACGCAAATCTGTTCGGACATTACCCCTACCCGTTCCATTATACAGGGACTCGCAACGTGGCGCCGTTGAATTCACGGCCTTCGATATCGACCCGCCGTTCCGCCCGCGCGGCCATGGCGGCGTTTGCGTTCGCATCGGCCCTGGCCGTCGGCGCGTGCGCGACGCGTG
>CAZDFF010000133.1:0-9707 GCA_964504425.1 uncultured Hyphomicrobiales bacterium | reverse complement strand
GCATCGCCTGGGACAGCAACGGCGCGTAGAACCGCGCCCAGGTGTCGGACCCGCCGCCTTCCTTGAAGGGGATGATCCATTCGATGGTCTTGCCGCTGAAATCGGCGGCCCGGCCGGCGCCCGGCAGGGCCAGGGCCGCCGTCGAAACGGCAGCCAGAACGATCGCGAATGCGCGTCCGTTGGTCATGGGTTTCCTCCGTGAGGCGGCATTATTATCAAAGGGTTATCCAGGGCCGCCGCGCTTGGTTGCGGGTAAAAGGTTGGCACGAACTCGCGTTGCGGTAAAGCCCGTTGGCGGCGGCGCGCCATCCAATCTTCCATTGACCGGCCGGCCGCGCCGCCCGTATAAGGCGGGCGGGCCACGGTCCCCCAACGGATCGCGACCCTTCTGGAAGGAAGGGAGTAAAAAATGAATTCTTCCGTGAAGCCGGGCACCCGTCCGGCAAATCCCAAGTTCTCATCCGGTCCCTGCGCGAAACGTCCCGGCTGGTCGCTGGACGCTTTGAACGACGCTTTCCTCGGCCGCTCGCACCGCCACAAGACGGGCAAGGCGAAACTGCTGGAGGTCATCGAGCGCACGCGCAAACTGCTTGGCGTGCCCGCCGACCACAAGATCGCCATCGTGCCGGCGTCCGATACCGGCGCCGTCGAGATGGCGTTGTGGTCGCTGCTGGGCGCGCGCGGCGTCGACCTGCTGGCGTGGGAAAGCTTCGGTCTCGGCTGGGTGACCGACGTCACCAAGCAATTGAAGATCGCCGACGTGCGGATCATCAAGGCCGACTATGGCGACCTGCCGGACCTCGCGCAGGTCGATCCGAAGCGCGACGCGGTGTTTACCTGGAACGGCACGACCTCGGGCGTCTGCGTGCCCGACGGCGACTGGATCGCCGCCGACCGCGAAGGCCTGACCATCTGCGACGCGACCTCGGCGGTGTTCGCGTTCGACCTGCCGTGGCCGAAGCTGGATGTCGTCACCTATTCCTGGCAGAAGGTCATGGGCGGCGAGGGCGCGCACGGCATGCTGATCCTCAGTCCGCGCGCCGTCGCGCGACTGGAATCCTACACGCCGCCGTGGCCGCTGCCGAAGATCTTCCGCCTGACCAAGGGCGGGAAGTTGATGGACGGCGTGTTCGTCGGCGAAACCATCAACACGCCCTCGATGCTGTGCGTCGAGGATGCCATCGATGGCCTCAAGTGGGGCGAGCGGATCGGCGGCATCAAGGCGCTGATCGGCCGCACCAAGGCCAACATGGCGGCGATCGAAAAGTGGGTCGCACGGATGCCGTGGATCGATTTCCTGGCGAAGGAAGCGCGCTTCCGCTCGCCGACGTCGGTGTGCCTGACGTTCAAGGACCCGTGGTTTGCGGCGCTCGATCTCGACGCCCAGACCAAGGCGGCGAAGAAGGTCGCCTCGATGCTGGATGCCGAAGGCGCCGCCTACGACATCGGGCATTACCGCGACGCACCGCCGGGGCTGCGCATCTGGGCGGGCGCCACGATCGAAACCGCCGATGTGGAAAAGCTGCTCCCGTGGATCGAGTGGGCGTATGCGGCCGTGAAGACCGAACGCCAAGCCGCCGAGTAGGGGAGAGGAACCATGAGCACGAAACCGAAAGTCCTGATCTCCGACAAGATGAGCCCGCTCGCGGCGCAGATCTTCCGCGACCGCGGCATCGAGGTCGACGTGAAGCCCGGCCTCGACGTCGACGCCCTGAAGGCGATCATCGGCGATTACGACGGCCTCGCCGTGCGCTCCTCGACCAAGGTGAAGGGGGCACTGCTCGACGCGGCCAAGAACCTGAAGGTCATCGGCCGGGCCGGGATCGGCGTCGACAACGTCGACGTGGCGGCGGCGACGGCGCGCGGCATCGTGGTGATGAACACCCCTTACGGCAATTCGATCACCACTGCCGAGCACGCCATCGCGATGATGCTGGCGGTCGCCCGCCAGATTCCGCAGGCCAACGCCTCGACCCACGCCGGCAAGTGGGAAAAGTCCCGATTCATGGGCGTCGAGCTGATGGGCAAGACGCTGGGCATCGTCGGCTGCGGCAACATCGGCTCCGTGGTCGCCGACCGCGCCCAGGGATTGAAGATGAAGGTCGTCGCCTACGACCCGTTCCTGACACCGGACCGCGCCGCCGACTTGGGCGTGGAAAAGGTCGAACTCGACGCGCTGCTGACGCGGGCCGATTTCATCAGCCTGCACACGCCGCTGACCGAGGCGACCAGGAACGTCATCGACGCCAAGGCGCTGGCCAAGACGAAGAAAGGCGTGCGGATTGTCAATTGCGCGCGCGGCGGCCTGATCGTGGAAGAAGACCTGAAGCAGGCCATCGAGTCCGGCCACGTCGCCGGCGCGGGGCTCGACGTGTTCGCGCACGAACCGGCCGAGAATAATTCGCTGTTCGGCATGGAGCAGGTGGTGGCGACGCCGCACCTGGGCGCCTCGACCACGGAAGCCCAGGAAAAGGTGGCGTTGCAGATCGCCGAGCAGATGGCGGACTACCTGCTGACCGGCGCCGTGACCAACGCGCTCAACATGCCCTCGGTTTCCGCCGAGGACGCGCCGAAGCTGAAGCCGTACATGAAGCTCGCCGAGCAATTGGGCAGCTTCGCCGGCCAGGCGACGGAAACCGCGCTCAAGGCGGTCACGGTCGAATACGAAGGCCAGGTGACGGAAATCAACACCAAGCCGCTCACCGCCGTGGTGCTGCAAGGGCTGCTCACGCCGCTGCTGGAATCGGTGAACATGGTCAGCGCGCCCGCCATCGCCAAGGAGCGCGGGCTCGACATCTCCGAGGTACGCCACGAGCGGGCCGGCGCCTATCAGACGCTCATTCGCTTGACCGTGACCACGGAATCGCAGACCCGGGCCATCGCCGGCACGCTGTTCAACGATCAGCCGCGCATCGTCGAGATCAAGGGCATCCCGATCGACGCGCGCCTGGGGCCGCACATGGTCTTCATTACCAACGAAGACAAGCCCGGCCTGATCGGCGCGCTCGGCATGCTGTTCGGCAACGAAGGCATCAACATCGCGACCTTCAACCTGGGCCGCAGCGCGCCCGGCGGCGACGCCATCGCGTTGATCGAGGTCGACCAGCCGATCGACGAGGCGATGATCGGGAAAATTCGCGCGCTGCCGCAGGTCATGCGCTGCAAGCCGATGACGTTCTGACGCGGAAGGGGCCCGTCTCGCTCGAGAAGCGACGGCGCCCGATGGGGGCACGATGAATTCGCCGGCTACCATCGAACAAGCGCAGCGGCTGTGGGCGGCGGGGCGGCCGGACGACGCGCTTGCCCTGATGGACCGTTATCTGGATGGGCGGCCGGAAGACGTTCCCGTCACCGTGGCGATGGCCGAGGCGCTGCTGGCCCGGCACGGCAACATCGCCGCCATCGCCTGGTTGGCGCAGAGCCCCGCCCTGGGCGCGCCGGCGGACGACGCGCGGCAGCGGTTTTTCGATCTCCTCCGTTCGGCCCGGTTCGTTCACCAGGGACCCGTGTCCGACGGCGATTTGCAGTTCATGGCCGTCGTCGGCCGGACCCTGGCCCACGCGCTCGAGAACGGTTGGGCGGACTGGACCATCGTCGCCGGTCCGGCCTGCGACCTGCTGGCCGCCGACCCTCGCCTGCGCCTGGATCGCGAGTTGTCGCCGTTTCCGGCGCTGTCCTACGAGGCGGCCCGCGATTTCGTCCTTGGCGGCCGGCTGCGCCCGTTTGTCGACAACGGCCTTTTGGCGGCGATGTTGGGCAACGCCACCGTGACGTCGCCGGTTCTGGAATTGGCGCTGGTGCAAATCCGCCGCGCCGGGCTTCGTTATGCGTTGGAACGCGCCGACACCGATCCGATGCCGGCCGACCTGGTCCGGTTCTTCGTCGCGTTGGCCCGATACGCGTTCTTCTCGGAATATCTGCTCGCGGACTCAGCAGAGGAGATGGCGGCGGTTCAAGCGGTCGGGGCCAACAGGCTCGCGGCGGCAGCGTCGCGCGCGGACCTTCTGTTGCCGGTCGTCGCCGCTTACGTGCCGCTGCACGGATTTTTCCGGGATGCACCGGAAAGGCAGGTCCATCCGGCGTTCGCCGCGCTCTGGCGCGAACAGGTCGCCGAGCCCGCGCGGGAGCGCGCGTTGGCGGCGACCATCGAGACGTTCGGCGATATCGCCGGGGCCGTCTCCCTGGCGGTCAAGGATCAGTACGAGAACAATCCCTATCCGCGGTGGAAGGCCCGCCCCGCGCCCGAGGCGGCACGGACCGTCGTCGACTTCCTGCGCGAACGGTTTCCGGACGCGCCGACCGACCGTCTCGGCGCCGGCCGGCCGGCCGACATTCTGATCGCCGGCTGCGGCACCGGGCAACACGCGATCAAGGCGGCGCAGATGTACGCGCCTTCGCGAATCGTCGCCATCGACCTCAGTCGCGCCAGCCTCGCCTACGCCAAGCGCAAGAGCGAGGAACTCGGCATGACGCAAATTCGCTTTGCGTGCGGCGACCTGCTGGCGTGCGGCGAGCTCGGCCAGGAATTCGACCTGATCGAATGTGTCGGCGTCCTGCATCACCTAGGCGATCCCGGCGACGGCCTGCGGCGGCTGGCGCGGCTGTTGCGGCCGCAGGGCGCGATGATGCTGGGCTTTTATAGCGCCACGGCGCGCCGGGGGATTACCGCCGCGCGGGCGGCGGTCGCGGCGCGCGGTTTCGGCACGAATATCGACGCCATTCGCCGTTGCCGATCGTATATCCTGTCGTTGCGCGAGGACGACCCGATCCGAGGGGTCGCCGATTCTCCCGACTTCTACACGGCCAGCGGTTGCCGCGATCTGATCATGCACGCCCAGGAACACGTCGTCGAACTGTCGGACATCCGGCGCTGGCTGGCGGAGAACGGCTTGGTCTTGCTGGGATTCGAGCCGTTGCCGCTGCATCACGCGCGCGCCTATTGGGCGATGCATCCCGATGACCCGTTATTCCGCAACTGGGAATATCTGAGCCGGTTCGAGGCCCAGCATCCGAACGTGTTTTCCCGGATGTACACGTTGTGGGTTCAGCGTTCGGCGTCATGAGCATGGACAATCCCGAACTTTTCCTGCGCATCGCCGTCGCCTTCGCGGTCGGCCTGCTGATCGGGCTGGAACGCGGCTGGTCGCATCGAGGATTGGAATCCGGCCGGCGCGCGGCGGGCTTTCGCACCTTCGGCCTGGTCGGCGGCGTCGGCGGCATCGCCGCCGTGCTGGCCGAGACTTACGGCGGCGCGGTCCTGGCCGTCGCCGTGCTCGCCATCGGCGCCATCACCGTCGCCGGCTATTGGCGCAGCACCGATCATGACAAGGACCTGAGCGTGACGACGACGGTCGCGCTGCTGGCCGCGGCCGGACTCGGCGCGCTGGCCGGCATGGGGCAGCTTGCCGCCGCCGGGGCCGGCGCGGTGGTCGTGACCCTGCTGCTGAGCGTCAAGCCGGAAATGCATTACCTCCTGACGCGGATCGATCGGGCCGAACTTCTGGCGACGGTCAGGGTCCTGGTGATCTCGGTCGTCCTGCTGCCGCTTCTGCCCAACGAAGGCTTCGGCCCGTGGCAGGCGCTCAATCCGTTCGAAATCTGGTGGATGGTGGTGCTGGTGGCGGCGATCTCCTACGTCGGTTACTTCGCGATGAAGATCGCCGGCACCCGGCAGGGCAGCCTGATCACAGGCCTGCTCGGCGGTCTGGCATCGTCGACCGCCGTCACCGTCTCGCTGGCGCGCCTCGCGCATGAACGCGCGACGGCGCGGGATGCGCTCGCAGCCGGCATCGTCGGCGCCTGCTCGGTGATGTTCCTGCGCATGCTCGTGGTCGTCGCGATCCTGTCGCCCGAACTCGCCTTGCGGCTGGCCTGGGGCCTGGTCCCGGCGACCGCCGCCAGCGTCGCCGCCGCGGCCTGGCTTGCCCGTCGGGCCGGAAGCGGCGATATCGACGGCGACGGCAAGGTGCAGCCCGGCAATCCGCTCAACCTCAAGCTCGCCCTTCAGTTCGGCGCGCTGCTGGTCGGCGCGCAATTGGCGATTCATGCCATGCGGGCCTGGGCCGGGGACGCAGGCCAGATCGCCACCGCCGCCCTGTTCGGGATCGCCGACGTCGACGCCATCACGCTATCGCTGTCGGCGCAGGCTTCCGCCGATTCGTCGGCCGCCGCCGTTTCGGCGGCCGGCATCGCGCTGGCTGCGGCGGTGAACACGGTGGTCAAGGCGGGATTGACCGGGGTCATCGGCGGCCGTGCCCTGGCATGGCCGGTCGGGGCGGCACTTTTCGTCGCGCTCGGAGGCGGCGCCGCCGGATTATGGTGGGGCCACGACCTCGGCGGCTGGATCGGTCGATTATGGGCGGTCCTTGGTATCCCAGGCGTAGAATTTGCAGCTTAATGCAGGTCATCACTAGACTGGTCGATTGAATCGGTCCGCCGCCCTTGTCGCGGACCGTCCCGATGGGGCTAGAATGATTCCGCGAACCGTAATTACAAACGGCTCGCCGGGAGACGCGTCGAGGCCGCCCCGAAACGGCCGCGACGACGACAATTGGGGCGTTCGCACACGACCGGACCGGCCTTTGCCGGAATCCGGCGCGTTCCTTCCGGCCGGGCCCACATGCGGGAGGAACGCGCGCGATGATGAAGTCGCTCCAAATCGATCCGGCCAAATGCACCGGCTGCCTTCAATGCGAAATGGCGTGCTCGTACGTCAACGAAGGCGCCTTCAATCCGTCGAAGTCGCGGATCAAGGTGTTCGCCTTTCACGACGAAGGGCGCTATGTGCCCTACACCTGCACCCAATGCGCCGAGGCTTGGTGCATGCAGGCGTGCCCGGTGGACGCGATTTCGGTCGACCTGAAAACCGGCGCCAAGATCGTTTCGAGTGCGTTGTGCGTGGGTTGCAAGGTTTGCACCATCGCCTGCCCGTTCGGCACCGTGAATTACAATCAGAACACCGGCAAGGTCATCAAGTGCGACCTGTGCGGCGGCGACCCGGAATGCGCCAAGGCCTGTCCGACCAGCGCCATCACCTTCGTCGACGCCGACTGGACCGGCTTGGACAAGATGCGCGCCTGGGCGGCCAAGACCGACACCGGCGCCCGCGCGGCACATTAAGGAGAACGCATCATGGCATGGGCAAAGAAAATCCTCCGCGTCGACCTGACCAAGGGCACCTGCAAGGACGAACCGCTGAACATGGACTGGGCCGCCAAGTACCTGGGCCAGCGCGGGCTGGCGACCAAGTATCTGGTCGAGGAAATCGACCCCAAGGTCGATCCGCTGTCGCCGGGCAATAAGATGATCATGGCGACGGGGCCCTTGACCGGCACCTGCGCCTCGACCGCCGGGCGCTATTCGGTGATCACCAAGGGCGCGCTGACGGGTGCGATTGCCTGCTCCAATTCCGGCGGCTTCTTCGGCAACGAAATGAAGAACGCCGGCTACGACATGATCATCTTCGAGGGCAAGTCGCCGAAGCCGGTCTACCTGCTGCTTCAAAACGGAGACGCCAAGCTGGTCGATGCGTCGGACTTCTGGGGCAAGACGGTGTGGGACACCGAGGAAGGCATCAAGAAGAAGCACCAGGACCCGATGATCCGCGTCGCCTCGATCGGCGTCGCCGGCGAGAAGGGCGTCAAGTTCGCCTGCATCGTGAACGACATGCACCGCGCCGCCGGGCGTTCGGGCGTCGGTACCGTCATGGGCTCGAAGAACCTGAAGGCGGTGGCGATCCGCGGCACCTTGGGCGTCAAGGTGAAGGACGCGAAGGCGTTCATGGCGGCGACCCAGGCCGGCAAGAAGGTGCTGGCCGACAACGCGGTTACCGGCCAGGGCCTGCCGAAGTACGGCACCCAGGTGCTGATGAACGTGATCAACGAGGTCGGCGCGCTGCCGACCCACAATCACCGCGACATCCAGTTCGACGGCGCCAACAAGATCTCGGCCGAAGCCATGGCCGAGAAGCGCCCGTCCGACGGCAAGGCCAACCTGATCACCAACGCGGCCTGCTTCGCCTGCACGATCGCCTGCGGACGGGTGTCGCAGATCGAACGCACCCATTACACGGTGGTCGACCGGCCGCAGTACCAGAAGGCCTCCGGCGGCTTGGAATACGAAGCCGCCTGGGCGTTGGGCGCGGCGACCGGCGTTTCCGACCTCGACGCGCTGACCTTCGCCAACTTCGTCTGCAACGAGCAGGGAATCGATCCGATCTCGTTCGGCGCCACGGTCGGCGCGGCGATGGAGCTCTACGAGACCGGCGTCATCGACAAGAAGACGACCGGCGGCATCGAGCTGAAATTCGGCAGCGCCAAGGCGCTCACCGACTTGGCTGAACTGACGGGCCGGGGCGAGGGCTTCGGCGCCGAAATCGGACTCGGCTCGAAACTGCTGTGCGAGAAGTACGGCAAGCCGGAGCTGTCCATGTCGGTCAAGGGCCAGGAATTCCCGGCCTACGACTCGCGCGGCATCCAGGGCATGGGGCTGACCTACGCGACCTCGAACCGGGGCGCGTGCCACCTGCGCAGCTACACGGTCGCGTCCGAAATCCTCGGCATTCCGGAAAAGACCGATCCGCTGACCGCCGACGGCAAGGCGGGCCTGGTGAAGGCGTTCCAGGACGCGACCGCCGCGGTCGATTCCTCGGGGCTTTGCATCTTCACCACCTTCGCCTGGACCTTGGACAACATCGCGCCGCAGATCGACGCCGCGTGCGAAGGCGGCTGGACGACCGAGAAGCTTCTCGAACTCGGCGAGCGCATCTGGAACCTGGAACGCAAGTTCAACATGGCGGCCGGGTTCACGGGCAAGGACGACAACCTGCCCAAGCGCCTGCTGAAGGACGCGGCCAAGACCGGGCCGGCCAAGGGCCTGACCAACCAGTTGGACAAGATGCTGCCCGAATACTACCAACTGCGCGGCTGGACCAAGGACGGCGTGCCGTCGAACGAGACCCTGCAACGGCTCGCGATCTAGCAAGTCTCGACAGTCCCCGGCGGGGAACCGCCGGGGACACCCATCCAGCCTGGAGGCGTCCATGAAATACGTCGTCGTCGGCGCCGGCCCGGCCGGCGTGATCGCCGCCGAAACCGTGCGCAAGCACGATCCGAAAGGGTCCGTCGTCCTCATCGGCGACGAGCCCGAGCCGCCCTATTCGCGGATGGCGATTCCCTATTACCTGACCGGCAAGATCGCCGAGCAGGGGACCCATATCCGCAAGACCGACGGCCATTACGAAAAGCTGAACATCGAACGCGTAAAGGGGCGGGCCGCGTCCGTCGATGTTGCCAAGAAAACCGTCGCGCTCGACGGCGGCAAGGTCCTTCCCTACGACAAATTGCTGGTCGCCACCGGCTCGCACCCGATCAAGCCGCCGATCTCGGGATTGGACCTTCCCGACGTGCATCATTGCTGGACGCTGGCCGACGCCCGCGCGATCCATAAACGCGCCAAAAACGGCGCCGACGTGGTGCTGATGGGCGCCGGCTTCATCGGCTGCATCATTCTCGAATCGCTGCTGGAAAGCGGCGTGAACCTGACCGTGGTCGAAAAGGCCGACCGCATGGTGCCGCGCATGATGGACGCCGAGGGCGGCCTGCTCATCAAGCGCTGGTGCGAAGCGAAGGGCGTCAAGGTGCTGACCGGCACCGGCGTCGCCACGGTCGAGAAGGGGGCGAAGAAGGCGCTCAAGGTCTCGCTCGACA
>CAZDFF010000132.1:0-9758 GCA_964504425.1 uncultured Hyphomicrobiales bacterium | reverse complement strand
GCATCACCGGTTTCGTCGATGTAAGTTTCGATCGACCCTGATTTTTCTGCGGCCATGATTGACCAAATCGGTAACTTCGAAAAATTCATCAACCGCTTCACGTTGGCCGCATCCCGATGCGCGACGATGGCGCCGTCGGCGTCGGCGATCTGGACCGAACCACTGCGGCCGTGACGGTATTGATCGGTCGATTGCTGGAGGTTTCGGACATTCAGGCCGGCGACCACGACCGCGCGCACGGCGCCCTGGGCATCAAGAGAGGGCGCGGCAAGGACAACGATCGGTTCGCCCTCGGCCTTGCCGATAACAACGGTCCTTCCGATCACTGCCGTTTTGGTGCGCATGACTTCTTTGAAGTAATCCCGATCGCCGTATTTGAGCCCTACGGCGCTGCTGCCGTCTGCTGCCGTCGGCGGGTCGGCGGCGACGCTAACGCCGCTCGGGTCGGCGACGAACAGCCGGCTGACGAGAGGAAGATGCTTGCGCTGTCGAGCGAGATAGGATGTCGCCATGTCGCGGTCAATGCGGTCGAATTCGGAAATATGAACGGCTAGGGCCTGGAGCGTTCGCATCCGCAACGTCAGGAAATCTTCGACGTTGGCCGCAACGCTCTTCGCCATGGCGTGATTCCGTTGCATCGCGTCGGAAATTGCGACATCGCGCATTTCCACCGCCGAGGCGATGCCCAGCGTCGCTGCCGGCACGATCGCGCCGAACAATGCCGACGCGACCAGCAAGGTTCTGAGATTGAAACGATTGACCCATGTAAAGCTCATGATTCGACCTCCCTGACGGTGCGCGCCGATGTCACGTCGTCGTCGATTACCAGACGAGCATCGCGGACAAGATAATTGGCGTCGAGGACCAGCCAAGAATCCGGGGCGAAACCGCGGATTGCCGCGTGGTCTTCGCTTTCCATCGTGGCCTGCGTCGGCAGAATGTCCGCGGCAGGAACCTTCGCGAGACCGAATATCTCTTGGACCGCGATTCCCATGCGGATGCGATCAATTGAGACAACGAAGACGGAATTGACGGTGATCTCCTTCACTCCCGGTTTCCACAGCAAGGGATTGATGTCGGCAACCGCAAGGATCGAGCCTCGATGGCTGATAACACCGAGAATGCTGCCTGCGATTCCGGGGACGGGAATCACCGCCACGTTTCCGGCCACTTCTTCGACTTGATCGACCGGCAGGCAGTAGCGGTGGTCGCCCACGGCGAACCCAAGCAGATCGAGAACCTCGCCCTCCGCGTCGCCGGTTGGGGGCACGGCGAACGCCGCCGCGCGCCGCTCGAGGATGCGCCGTTGCGTCTCGGGGTCGGTGTGCCGGTCGGAATCGATCGCTTCCGCGATCGAGCGGAGGCGCCTATGAGCCGCGCCCCAATCGAAGTAGCTCGGCTTCGTGGGTTTGGCCGCCTCAGGACTCATGACCCGCCTCCGTTCGTTCGCCGTCATGACTCGATCCGGTCAAGTAGGCGGTCGCAAGCTCCCGGATCGCCGCCACCGTCATGCCGGCATCCGGAAGAACGACTGCGTCCGGCGGCAGATGCTCCAAACCGTCGAGCACCTTCCGCATGTGTCGGCAGCCGCGCGCGACTTCGCCAAGCCGGAACAGGAGGCTTGCCAACATGAACCCGGCCTCCGGCGAATCCGGCCGCAGATAGACAGCCTGGCGCAAGGTCGCGGCGGCGGACGGCAGGTCGCCGTCTTCCTCGCAAATCGCAGCCAGAAGAACGTGGCCGCCGTAGGTCATCGGATCGGCGGCCACGATGGCCTCGCAAGCTACACGGGCGTCGCGCAACCGGCCCGCGTCGGCCAGCGCCTGGGCCTGCGCCAATCGGCGACCCGGTGCCGGCAAGGGCTTCGCCGAAGCATCGATCGGACGCTGTCGAGAAACCGGCGCGACGACATGCCCGTCGATCGGCTTCGGCGAATGTGGGCGCTTAACGGCCGGTAACTTGCCATTCGATCGCCGGCGTTCCAGTTGCGGCTCGAGAGGATTCTGCTTCCGAAATAGAATGGCGCTGCGAAAGTTGACGGGGCGAAGCGGATGGAACAAGTCCGCGGCCGCCTCCGCCGGGCTGACCGCAAGCCATCCGCCCGGCCCAAGCGCGTCGTGAAGCCGTCCGGCGACGCGCGCCTGAACCTCGGGCGCGAAATACATGATGACGTTGCGGCAGAGGATCAGGTCCATCGCGACCGTTCCGGTCGCCGGCGTCGGGTAGCGATCGCCGGCAAGATTCAATATGTCGAGTTCGATCATCGACTTGATGCGCGTATCCACGGCGAAAAGCCCGTCGCGTTGCGGCGCGAAGAATCGATTCATCGTATCCAGGGAGGTTTCGCGTAGCGCCCATGGCCGATATACCGCTTGACGCGCCGTCCGTATCGCAACGGGATTGATGTCGGTTGCCTTGATGAGGACGTTCCAGTCGTTCAGATCCGGAATCAGGCGGGCAATGGCGATCGCCAGGGAATAGGCCTCTTCGCCGGTGGCGCAGCCGGCGCTCCAGAGTCGCAACGCTCGCTGTCCGCAGCGGCGGCGTTCGTCGATCAGAGAGCGAAGGACTTCATTTTCGATGGTACTGAACCATTCCCTGTGGCGGAAGAAGCACGTCTCGCCGACAGTGAGATGACTCGCGATGCGCTGCCAGACGGTCCCTTCGACATCGCCTTCGGCCAGCGCCGCCAATACGGGGCCGACATCGCACGCCGAAACCAGCGCCCCAAGATCGGCGAGCGCCGCCCGCAGCCGGTCTTCTTGGTGAACGGCAACGACGATGCCCAGCTTTTCGGCGATAAGGTTTCGCGCGCGAGCCAATGACTCCGGGGGGACATTCATGGCCGCACCCCTCGCATCGCCGCGTCGAGCTGCTTTTCCTCGGCCGCCGTCAGAAATGTTTCCGGGTCGTGGATGAAGATCATGCCGCCGACGGTCGACGCCACATCCGGGAGAGTTGCGGCACCCGGCACCAGTTTCTTCAGGGAGGATAGGTTGGCGGATGGAACGCGAACGGCGCCCTCGACATGGTCGGCCGGCACGGCGAAGCGCCGCCGCGGCGTTCTGCCGATCACGAGTCGCGCGTCGACACGGATTTCTCCCGACTTACCGTTCAGCCGGCGCTGAAGATCGAAAACGGGGATCGGCTCCCCGTGCAGGTCGATCAGCCCGGCCACGGCGGGCGGCGCGCCGGCGATGGGACAAATCGCCATCATCGGCAAAACCCGTTCGACCGCCGCCAACGGCAACGCGAACCGTTGCCGTCCGACCGTCAGCGAGACGAGCCATCCACCATCGACGGCGTCCACGGTCGCCTAGAAACGTGAATGCGCGTTAAGGATCAAAAATCGAAATAACACAGGTAGCCCCCGAGTGCTGGCGACCCATCCTTGGATTGCCTTATAGATCGAAGCGTATAACCGATTTGCGGCGTTTATTGCGCGGGCATATCAAAGTCTGCGCAATACACGTTGCTCTTGCTGACCTTGCCCTCAATTTTCTTTTAAATATGCCATAGATTCAAACTAAAGACCACAATCGAATTTGTCTTAAGCTATTAGAGATTTAGGTGTTTAGATTGAATGTTTGGTCCGAGACCCATTTTTGGACCGCCGGAGGTTTGACTTTTCAGGTTTTCTGCGGATGGCCAGCGTGTCGTCGGGATGGAAAATCGGAGAACATCGGGACAATTTATAGTATTAAAAGTAGTGCGCATAAAAATTGTACAAAAGAATTAATTTAATAATGTATGAATGTAATTTAAACCGAAAAGCGGCCGTATCGGATGGCATTGCCAATAAACCATAGCATTTTACGTAGTTATTTTCCTTGCATGGCTCGGTGATCGAGTCGCCGAGCGATACCGTGAGGCATTCCTAGATGGCGTTTGTCAGGTTTCTGTAAGATATTATAAACTATTTAGAGACTAAAGACTGATCCGACTCAACCCACTTGGCATAAACGGCTGTGTCGTCGCAGCAGTCTGGCCAGGGGGTTATTACCTCGCGCGTCCGGTCTGGAGGGAAACCCAACGATGGCATTGGTCGACGCCTGGTTTCGTTCGCTTTCCGTCTCGTGACCGGTGCGATGCCGATGCGGGCCCCACCCATAAAACTGTCCCATCGTATCGTCATGGCCGCGCTTGTGTCGGCAACGGTCCTGCTGGTTCTCGTCGGTGGCGTTGCCTATCATCTCGCGCGCAGCAACGTCGTCGAGTCGACCGACGCTGCCCTCGAACGCCAGGCGAGCCAATTTGCGGCCGAGGTTTGGATCCGATTGCGCGCGGCGGCGGAATTGGCGCGCACCGGGGGCAAGGTTACCGTCCTGCGTTCGGTCCTGTCGCCGGGCGAAGGTGGCGCGACGGAATCGTTCGATTACCTGGCCGACGTGCGCCTGGCGGCTCTCGGCATCGAGGCGTTTATCGTCGTCGACGCGAACGGCAACACCCTATCCGCACTCGGGTCGGATGCGCTTCCCGACGTGGTACGAACATCGCTGGCCCGGTTCGGCAATTCCGGCAGAGCCACGGCAATCGTTACCGACGCGCCGAGTGGTCCCCTGTTGTGGCTCATCTTGCCGTTCGATGCGGGAAAGGCCGCGCCGCGGACAGCGATCGCCGTTGTCGCCATCGCCGCCAGACGCCTGCTGTCGTCCTACCGCATCGAGCGCGACTACGAGCCTCCGAACCTCTCTCGATCATTGGTTTTCACCGACCCCCTGGACGGACGGCTGCGGCAGATTCACGCCGCCGGGCCGGTAGGCGACGTTGTCGCGGAATCCGGAGACCATCGACAGAGCGCGACGGCCCCGATTCTGCTGGGCGCGGTACGGGATTCGCTAAATCTTTCCGTTCGCGTCGCCGGAGACCAGAACCATCTCTCCAACCGCCTTAGCGCAGTGACCGTTCCGTTTGTTTCCGTCGGGCTTGGTGCCGTCATTCTCGTCGCTGTCGCCGGCTGGTGGGCGGGATGGCGCCTGACGTTTCCGGTGGAGCGCCGTTCCGACGCTACCGCGGCGGCTCTCGCCGACGGCGGACCCGGTACGGGAGCGAGCGAAAGCGGCGAAGACAAGATCGCCCGATCAGGTGCCCCCTTAGGCCCCCGGCCGGCGCCCGTGACGGACAGCGCGGCACATTCGCCGACGGTCGAGGAGCGGTTTCGACTATTTTTCGACAGTTGGCCAGCCGCGTTTCAGCTCAAGAACCTGTCGGGTCGATATCTGTTCGTCAACAGAACCTACCGGAAATGGTTCGGGAAAGCCGACGACGAATTGCTGGGCCGATATCCGTCGGACGTCTGGCCCGATACCGTCGCGCGCGCGGCGGAATCGGATCATCGCGAGGTCGTGGAAGGGCAAAAGACCGTCTTCCGCGAAGTGGACGTCCCCACCGCGGACGGATCGTGGCAACCGATGCTCGTCATGAGGTTCCCGGTTTTCGACGAAATGGGCCGGATGACCTGCGTCGGGGCGACCTACACGAATTTTACCGAACGACGGCGGACTGAGGCGCGGATGCGGGCGGTTTTCGCCAACTCGCTCATGGGCATCGCACTCTACACGCCCGACAAGCGGTGGATCGAGTTCAACGAGACGCTGTGCCGGATGTTCGGATACACGCGCGCCGAACTGCAATCGCTGACCTGGGTCGACCTGACTCATCCCGACGACATCGCGCCGAACTTGCGACTATTCGAAGACGCCTTCGCCGGCGGGACCGATGTTTATCATTTGCGGAAGCGCTTCATCGGAAAGGACGGCTCCATTCTTCATGCGGAAATCAACGTGCAATGCCTGCGTCGGGCGGACGGTCAGCCCGACTATTTCCTGCTTTTGGTGCAGGATATCTCGGAGAAGATCAGGGCGGAGCAGGACCTTGCCCGGATGCAGAAATTGGATGCTATCGGCCAATTGACGGGCGGGGTCGCGCACGACTTCAATAACCTGCTGCAAGTGATCATCGGCAATGCCGGTCTGATAAAAGAGCCGGGTTGCGACGCGAGGACCGCTCGCCCGGCGGCGGAGCAAATCCTGCAGGCGGCGACACGCGGCGCCGAACTCACCCACCGCCTCCTCGCGTTCGCGCGCCAGCAACCTCTCGATCCGACAAACGTCGATGTATGCGCATTGGCGAAAGGCCTGGAGCCGCTCTTGCGCCGTGCCTTAGGCGAACAGTTCGACATTCGATTGCGGTTGCCGGCAGTGCCGATGTCCATCCTCGTCGACGCGGTACAGCTTGAAAGCGCCGTCCTCAATCTCGCCGTCAACGCGCGGGATGCCATGGCCGACGGCGGAACGATAACGATAGAGGTCGCCGACGTTAATCTGGACGAACATTACTGCCAAAACGTTCCGTACGCACGCCCCGGCCGGCATATTCTGCTCGCCGTTTCGGATACGGGGACCGGCATTCCTTCCGAGATCGTCGACCGCGTGTTCGAACCTTTCTTCACGACGAAGGAACCCGGCAAGGGCACGGGTCTTGGCCTCAGCATGGTCTACGGCTTCGTCAAACAGTCCGGCGGGCACGTCAACGTTTACAGCGAGCCGGGGCATGGAACCACGATTAAGCTCTATTTTCCGCGAGCGGACAGCGACGTTGCTTCAACTGCGAACGATGCCGATACGAATACCGGGCCGCCTCCTGCCGGTTCTGAATCCGTCTTGGTCGTCGAGGATAACGATTTGGTCAGAAAGTTCGTTATCGGCTACCTCGAAGCGCTTGGCTATTGCGTGATCGGCGTGAGTGGCGGATCCGAAGCGCTCGCCAGGCTAGCTGAACCCGGGGTCTCCGTCGACGTTGTTGTTTCCGACGTCGTCATGTCTGGAGGCATGAGCGGGCCACAATTGATAGCCGAAATCCGTCGGTCATACCCCGGCATTAAGGCCGGGTTGACGTCCGGATTCGCGCACGAAGCCGCCAAGATAAAAAGCAGCGACGCGCCGGATGTGCCGATCTTGCCGAAACCTTACCAGGGCGCCGACCTGGCCCAGTTCGTCCGAAAGATTATCGACGGCGCGACATGACGATTTTCTCCAAGTTACGACAAAGAATCGAGTCGCTTCTGGGCAGAAAAAGGACGCCGGGGGCTCGTTTCGAATCGACCGACATCGGCGCGCCAAGTGCACCCGCCGACGGCGCAGAAGCGAATGCCGCGGAGGCGGCCATCCTTCGTCGGCTGAATCGATTGGCGTCCGATCGGGCGCCTCTCGTCGCGGGCAAGGTACAGGTTCTCAACATCGAATCGATCCGCGCGCACTTCGGCGAGCGCTGGCCGTCCGTGGCCGACCGGGTGCACGACAGGATAGAGGCGGTACTGTGGCGGCACCTTTCGGCCAAGGACCTGTTCACGCGTTACGGTCAGTTGCACTACGTTCTGATTTTCGCCGAGGTGGCAGGCGACGAGGCCAAGGCCAAGGCAATTGTTCTAGGCCGCGAGGTGCGTCGTGCGGTACTCGGTGCCGTCGAGGGATACACCGACATCACGGTATCCACCGCGGTTGCGACCGCCGATGGCACCTTGGCGCTGGAAAGGATTTCGTCGCTCGACGCGTTGGCCGGATTCATCGAGGCTGAGGGCGAGCCGGTCGACGAGTCGGAATTGCCGCCGCAGCGAATCGAGGAATCCTCACACTCACGTTCGGGCAGCAAGGTCGCGGGTCAACCATCGGAAATCGCCGCCGCACGGGACGAATTGAGGACGTTGCTTCGCATTGTCGAGGAGCGTCGCCGCAACGGCGGCGACGCGGGAGAACAGGCCCTGTCTCCGGATATCCGCCAACGACTTGCGGAACTGGCGCGACTTCTAGGCCCCGCGAGCGCCGAAGGCCCGAATGAGGTGGCACCCGATCCGCGCGGAATGCAGGTCGTTCTGGGTTCGCTTGCGACCGCCGTGCCCATCGACGTGTCGCGCAGCACGGTGATGACCCTGCTCGACGTTGCCGCCGCCGACGCCGCGCGGAGGATAGCCGGGGCGGCGGGAACGTCTCGCTTCGTCGGCGACGCGCAGGGTCTGTCGATGGGATTTTTGTACGATCCGTTTTGGAGCGTTTGGAACAAGGCGATAACGACCTATCTTTGCCGAGTCGTCTTCGTCAAGGACGGGTGCCACTATTCGCCGCGACAGTTGCGCTTCGGCGGTGACGCCCTGGCGTTTCTCGCGTCCACCGACGCCTGCGTCCTGAGCCGCGCCGTCGCCGATCTTGACGCCGCGACGCAAGGCGGCCGGGTCAACATGGTCTGCGTTCCGGTCCATTACTCGACGCTATCGCTCATGGTGCGGCGCGATTCCTATGTCTTGGCGCTTCACTCCGTGCCCGAAGCGCTTCGCCGCTACATCGTTTGGGAGGTGATCGACGCGCCAGAGAGCGTGCCGGCCCGCGACGTCCGCGCCGCCGTTTCCACGCTGACGCCGTTCGGTCGTCTCGTCCTTTGGAGCGTCGCGCTGGAACGGCGCGATTTCAAGGGGCTCGCTCGCGGCGGCGTTACGGCCGTCGGGGTCGATCTCCGGCAATTCCGCCGGCCCGAGGAGGTGCTCCTTCCGGCGCTCGAAACGTTCGCCGAAAACGCGGACAAGTGCGGCATTCGATGCTATCTTCTCGGCCTCCACACGCTCAGCCTGGTCACGACCGCGATCTGCGCCGGCTTTTCCTACCTGTCGGGAAATGCTATCGCGCCGAGCGCGGAAACCGCGCACGGGGTCGTCCGGCTCGAAGCCGCAGGCATCTACCTGCGGCTCTTGGCGAGGGAACGATGATGGCCCGAATTCTACTGGCGGATGACGATCCGTTGGTGCACAAGACCCTGCGCGAGGTGCTCGCGAGCGCCGGGCACGACGTCATGGATGCATCGAACGGTATCGAGGCGGTGTCGTTGGCGCTGGCGCACGATTTCGACGTCATTGTCGCGGACGTGATCATGCCCGGCAAGGCGGGGCTTGAAGTGATCGCAGAAATAAAAGCGGCGAAACCCGGGGCCCGGATCGTCGCTATCAGCGGCGGCGGGCGTATCCGGAACCTCGAAGTCTTGAAGATCGCGCGCCGGATTGGTGCCGTCTTAGTCCTTGCCAAGCCGTTCACGCCGAACGAACTGATCGAGACGGTTGATCGTGCCCTCGCGTTACCCGGCGCGACGTTGACGGATTGACAATCGTCCGGATGTGTCTCTGGAAAATACATCGTCGTCGCGCCCTTCGATGGATCCATTTCAGCTGCGACTATTCTGAAATGATTGTCCCGTGCGAAATCGTACGACTGTTGTCGCGCCAGCGATGTCCAGTGCTACATTCCTGGCCTCGCATTTTACCTCCTTCATTCCGCGCCTCGATCGGCTGAGTACTTTACCCGGATGTTTCGTGTAAAAATTTCTTGATTAGGAGCTTCGCTTTCTCCGGGATTTCATCCTGGCCGTTCTCGGCACGAGCCACGGTGCCTTCATCCAGTCCCAGGATATGCGCCATGCGCTTTTGGGGCATGCCCATTTTCCTTCGCGCCGCTAATAATTGCTCCGCCATAGTCCGGGGGCACGGCCACGGCTCATATCCGAAAAATTGGATGAGCCGGGGCATGAACCGGATCGCGGGATAGGTTCTGTCCTTCTCCCAGTTCCCCACCGTCCATTCATCCACGCCGAGCCGCTTGGCGACCTCCTTCTGGAGAAGCCCCAACTCATCCCGGCGCTTCTTCAGGTGCCCGCCAAGGGTCTTCGGTTTGGCCTCGTAAAGACGCGGCTTTGGCGCTTTTAGGCGGATTTTCACGTAT
>CAZDFF010000131.1:0-9779 GCA_964504425.1 uncultured Hyphomicrobiales bacterium | reverse complement strand
CAGCGCGACGACGTCTCGCCGATGGCCAAGGAACTGCTGCCGCTGATGATGGCCGACCTGGCACCGACCGAGGACCACTTGCAAAAGGTCCTGCTCAAGCTGAAGGAGTGGCCCGGGTCCATGACCCGGCGCCAACCCGAGCCGTTGTTGTTTTCGGCTTGGCTCCGAGAACTCAATCGGCTCATCTACGCCGACGAACTCGGCGACCTGTTCGACGGCTATTTCGGGCTCCGCCCGTCGTTCGTCGCCTGGGCCCTGAAGACCGACAGCGTCTGGTGCGACGACGTTGCGACGCCGGAAAAGGAGAACTGCAAATCGCTGGTTCTCAAGGCGCTCAAGACCGCGTTCGACAAGCTGGCGGCGACCCGCCCGAACGTCCACTTCACGCGCTGGCATTGGGGCACCGAACATGTCGCGCGCTTCACCAATCCGGTATTGTCCGGCATGCCCATCGTCAAGGACTGGGTCGATCTGGCGATCGATACCGACGGCGGCAATTACACGATCAACCGCGGCGGCTTTCGCGTTTCGGACGCCGAGACGCCGTTTACCCATGTCCATGGCCCGGGCCTGCGCGCGCTCTACGATCTCGGCCGGCTCGAAACGTCGCGTTTCATGATCGCGACCGGGCAGTCCGGCAACCCACTGTCGCCGCACTACGGCGACCTGCTCAGGGACTGGCGCGACGGGCGCTACCTCCGACTGTCGTTGCACCGGCGCATGCTGGCGGAAATCGGCGACGGCACGCTGACGCTGAAACCCGCCGCCGCGGCCGAAAGCCCAGCCGAAAAGAAACCCTAAGCGGCCTTTTCCGGCGCCGGTTGAACCCCGGGCCGGTCGTTGCGCCAGGGCTGCAACAGCATCTTGGCGAGCCGCTGCTCCTCGGGCGCGCGGAACAGCGTTATGCCGATGGTCATGCCGAGATGCCCCGCCGCCGGGGCCTCGCGATAGGTGCCGAACAGCCGGTCCCACCAGGGCACGTTGAAGCCGAAGTTGCTGTCGGTTTCGGTCCGCACGATCGAATGGTGGACCCGGTGCATGTCCGGCGTCACGACGAACAGCCGAAGCGCGCGATCGAGCGCCGCCGGCATCGCGACGTTGCCGTGGTTGAACATCGACGTCGCGTTCAAGAGAATCTCGAACAGGACGACCGCCGCCGCCGGCGCACCGATCAGGGCGACGACGATCATCTTCAGGATCATCGAAATCGCGATCTCGACCGGATGAAAGCGCGCGCCGGTGGTGACGTCTATATCCTGGTCGGCATGATGCATCCGGTGCAGCCGCCACAGCACCGGCACGTGGTGAAACGCGACGTGCTGGCCGTAGACGACGAGATCGAGGATCAGCACGGACGCGATGAAGGCGGCCCAGCCGGGCGCGGCAATCGCATTGAACAGGCCCCAGCCCGATTCCGCCGCGAAGACGGCGGTGCCGACCGCGGCGACGGGCAGAAGAACCCGGGTCAAAAGCCCGTTCAGCGCGACGATGCCGAGGTTGGCCGGCCAGCGCGGCTTGCGCCCCAACGTCAACGGACGCTTTGGCGTCAGGACCTCCCAGGCCGCCATCAGGACGAACACCCCGGCGAAGCAGCCGAAACGAATCCACGGCTCGTTGGCAATAATGAAGGCGCTCATGGCGCGCAAGATATGGCTCCGATACCGCGCGAATTCAACGGGATATGCGGGACGCGCAGCAACGTCGCCCTTGCGTCGCCGCCCGGCCCGCCCGAACATGGCCAAAATCAAGAGGAGCATCCCCATGTCCGTGACCATCGATCATATCCGCACCGCCGAAAAGCTGATCGCGGGCGAGGTGTTGAGGACGCCGACGATTCCCTCGCGCGCGCTGTCGCAGCGGTCCGGGGCGGATATCGTGGTCAAACTGGAAAGCCTTCAACATACAGGCTCGTTCAAGCCGCGCGGCGCGCTGGTCAAGCTCGCTTCACTGAATGCCGCGCAACGAAAGGCCGGGGTGGCCGCGGCGTCGGCCGGCAACCACGCCCAAGGCGTCGCCTTCCACGCGCAGCGCCTGGACATCCCCACCGTGATCTTCATGCCGGAAGGTACGCCGTTCAACAAGGTCGCCCGCACCGAGGCCCTGGGCGCCACGGTGCGGGTCGAAGGCCAGGGCTTGGCCGATGCCGGCGAGCGCGCGCAACGCCTCGCCAAGGACAAAGGCATGACCTACGTCCATCCCTACGACGACGATGCGATCATCGCGGGCCAAGGCACGGTCGCGCTCGAGATGCTGGCGGATTATCCCGACCTAGACGTTCTGGCGGTGCCGATCGGCGGCGGCGGCCTGATCGCCGGCATGTCCATCGCCGCCAAGGCGGTGAAGCCCGATATCGAAATCGTCGGCGTGCAGGCGGCGCTCTATCCGTCCATGTTCAAGGCGTTGAAGGGCGAGGCGCAGACGGCCGGCGCCGGTCAGACCATCGCCGAAGGAATCGCCGTCAAGGTGCCGGGCGGCCGCACCAAGCCGATCGTCGAGGCACTGGTCGACGACGTGCTGCTGGTCGACGAAACCGCCATCGAATGCGCGGTCCAAATCTATCTGGAAACGCAGCGCCTGGTGGTAGAGGGCGCGGGCGCGGCGACGCTGGCCGCATTGCTCGGCAACCCGGATCGCTTTCGCGGCCGCAAGGTCGGCCTGGTCGTTTCCGGCGGCAACATGGACTCGCGCATTCTGGCATCGATCCTAATGCGCGGGCTGGCGCGCGAAGGACGCCTCGCCCGGCTTCGGATCGCGATCAGCGACCGGCCCGGGGTGCTCGCCCAGGTCGCCGGCCTGATCGGCCAATCGGGCGGCAATATCGTCGAAGTGACGCACCAGCGCATGTTCTACGACGTGCCGGTGAAGGAAGCCGATCTCGACGTCGTGGTCGAAACCATGGACGCCGATCACGTCCGCGAGGTGATCGACAAGCTGAAGGAAGGCGGCTTCGAAGCCCGCTTGCTGTCGAACGTGTCTGACGAGGGCTGAGCCGCGTCAGAGGACGACGACATCGACGATAGCCATCGCCGCGAAGGCGAGGCCGACGCCGACCGGCACGACCAATATCTGCACCAGCGCCTGACGCAACGGCAGCGCACCGTATTCCGAAACGGGAATCGGCTTGTCGAGCGCCGCCATGCTCGGCGGCGTCCGGGTTTTCGACAGGCCGCTGCGCCGCCGCCCGCGCAAGGCCATCACCACGAGAATCGACGCGAGGCCGAAGGCAATGACCGAGAACACGGTCGCGACTCCGAACATGCCGGGCCCCTCGCCGGAACCGTTGAGGAAGACCCACCACGGGAGGACCAGGAACGCGATCATCGCCAGCGCGATCATGTAGATTTCGCCGGGCGGCCGGCGCGGCTTGCCGATGCCGACGTAGCCGACGTTGGCGTCTTCGATCCGTTCTTCCAGATCGTGGACGAATCTTGCTGCATGAGCCATAGGACCTTCTCCGTGTCTGCTTCGAAAAAGCCGAAAACGGCGGTCCCTTTGCATATGGTGACGGTGGCGCGGCGCGACAACCGGCGTGCGTGGGGGCAGCGCGCCGACACAAATTTATGACACGGGGCGGTGCTCCGTGCCCTTGCCGAACGTGAGCGCCATCAGGTCGCCTGCAACGATGACGCGACCGATATGCCATACGCCCTGGGGAACGATCACGGTGTCGCCCGCCGTCATGGCGACGACGCGCGGACCGTCCGTTTCTTCGAGCGTCAGTTCCATCTTGCCCGACAGCAGTGTCAGAATTTCGGCCCCATGCGGATGGCGTTCCCAATGCGGCCACGGGCCGGCCGCCATCGCGTACACGCCGTACAGCCATCCATCGATGACCGGACGCCCCTCGGCCAGTTCAGCCCAAAACGTTTCCGTCACCGGTAGAGGCACCGCTTCGGCACCGGGTGTCAGATGCAGATAGGTCGTCTTCAGATCGATGCCGTTGTTCATGACTTCACCTCGTTTTCGCTCGGTGGATTCCCCTCCCCCATATGCCAAATCAGCAGCCGGGTGCGCCGTCCGTCCTCCAATGTCATCGTTCGGTGAGGTTGTTCCCCCGGCACCTCGAAACTGTTCGAAACGAACAGCGTTCCCGGCCGCATTTCGGCCCGGGCCTTGGCGAACAGGCGGGCCATCGGCACCGGCGAGAGAAACGCGTAGACGACGTCGAACGGCCGCAAGTCCAGGTCCCAGAAATCGACGAAGCGGATCGTCGCGTTGCCGGGCCCGCCGAGCAGTCGACGAGCCCAGGCGAGCAATGCCAACGGCGGCGCCGACTCGATGCCGACGCACTCGGCCTCCGGGCGGGCGCGCGCGATCCCCAGGATCGTGCCGCCCGGCCCGCACCCGAGATCGAGAACCTTGGCGGCGCCGTCGGGCACCAGCGCCGCGACCGCGTCGCGTGTCTTGCGGTTGCTGAGATAAAGCGGCACCTGGCCACGCGCGCTGTTCCAATAGACCAGCCCTAGCCCCGCCGCGAGCACCAGCCAGACCCAGCCGGGGACGGCGAGGTCTTTCGCCCACCATGCCGCCGCCGGCAGCAGCGCCTGAATCGGCAGCCACCACGTCGCCAGACCGAACAGCACGCCGACGGCGGCGGCGGCTCCGCCCTGAAGCACCAGGATCGGCAGCAGCGGCACCTCGACGCCGACCAGCGCCTTCATCGCGAACCAGAAGCCGAAGGCGAGGACCGCGCCGACCGCCTGGGCGGCAAGCGCGCGAAGCAGCGGCGGGCGCCCCGTCCCTTCGGTCGTGCCGCCGCCGATCAAGGGCGCCGGCCGCAGGAATTGTACCCGCCGCGAAAATACAGGAGCGGCTGGCGCGTGGTGTCGACGGCGACCCGCTCGACTTCGCCGACGAGAATGAAATGGTCGCCGCCGTCGTGCACCGCGTGACGTCGGCAAAGAATATTGGCGAGGCATCCCTTCAACACCGGGCAACCCTCCTCCCAGGTTTCGAAGGCGACGCCGTCGAATCGGCTTTGCCACGGTCCGGCGAATCCCACGGAGACCGGTTCCTGATCGTCGGCCAGGACGTTGACGGCGAAGTACCGGCCCTCGTCGTAGGCGTCGAACGTGCCGGTCGCCCGGTTCAGGCAGACCAGCACCAGCGGCGGGTGCAGCGAGAGCGACGAAAACGCGCTGACCGTGACGCCGGTCGGCTTGCCGGTCGGACGAACGCCCGTGACGACCGTCACGCCCGTCGCGAACTGCGCCAGGGCCTGACGGAAATTCAGCGAATCGACACCCACGTATCTCTCTCCCTGGGAATCCCGCCGGAGGTCCGGCTGTTACACAAAATAACCTTTTGTTGCCGATTTCGCCCGGATTCCCGGGGTAGAACGGACCTTACGTAAGCGATTATATAGACTTGAGTTAACGCCCTGGGCAAACTAGCGTTCTGCGCGTCTACCGCCGCGTATGACCGGAATGGGGCCGGGCTTGGGCGGATAGGGGATCTTAAGGGCTCGGAATGTTCTTCATCATCGGTGCACTGATCGTTATCGGCAGCGTGATCGGAGGATATTCGGTCCACGGCAGCCTGCTGGTCCTTTGGCAGCCGATCGAATTCGTGATCATCTTCGGCGGCGTCATCGGCGCCTTCATCATCGCCAGTCCGAAGCGAGTCATCGTCGGCACGTTGAAGGGCATGGGCACCTGCATCAAGGGGCCGAAGTACAAGAAGCCGCACTACATGGAACTTCTCGGCGTCCTCTACGCGGTATTCCGGCTGGCCAAGACCAAGGGCGACCTCGCGCTCGAAAGCCACGTCGAAAAGCCGAACGAAAGCACCCTGTTCGCGAACTTTCCAACCTTTCAGAAAGACCATCACGCGGTCGAATTCCTGTGCGACTACCTGCGCCTGCTGACGCTCGGCGCCAACAACCCGCACGAAGTCGAAGCCGTGATGGAAAAGGAACTGGACATCCATCACGAGGAAGACGCCGCGATCCAGGGCGCGATGCAGACGATGGCCGACGCCTGCCCGGCGCTCGGTATCGTGGCCGCCGTGTTGGGCGTCATCGTCACCATGGGATCGATCACCGAACCGCCCGAAATCCTGGGCAAGCTGATCGGCGCGGCCCTGGTCGGCACGTTCAGCGGCATTTTGATTTCCTACGGCTTCATGGCGCCGATGGCCTCGGCGATGGGCGCCGCATTCAGCGCCGACTCGTCCTACATGACCTGCATCAAGGCCGCGATCATCGGCCACATGCAGGGTTACGCACCGCAGGTTTCCGTGGAATTCGCCCGCAAGTGCCTAAGTTCGACGAATCGACCGACCTTCGCCGAGGTCGAAGAAATGATCCAGAACCTGCCGACGAGTTGATGATCGGGGGCGCCGGCCATGGCTGAAGAGGGCAACGGCGTGGCACGCGGCGGCGGCGGTTCCATCATCATCAAGAAGGTGAAGAAGGGCGGCCACGGCGGCCATCACGGCGGCGCCTGGAAAGTCGCCTACGCCGACTTCGTCACCGCCATGATGGCGTTCTTCCTGCTGTTGTGGCTGTTGAACTCGGTCACCCAGGAACAATTGCAGGGCATTTCCAATTTCTTCGCGCCGATTTCGGCCTCCAAGACGCAAAGCGGCGCCGGCGCCATCCTGGGCGGCAAGACCCTGTCGGAACAGGGCGCGGCCGATAGTTCATCGGCCAAGGCGACGGTCGCCATGGATCTGCCGCCGCCCAAGGCCGGCCAGGGCGATGCCGACGAAAGCGGCAAGCCGTCCGAGGACGCCGCCAAGGAAGTCCTGAAGCAAAAGGAAGAACAGCAGTTCCAGCAGGCCGCCGAGGCCCTGAAAAAGGCGATCGAGGGCGTGCCCGCCTTCCGCCAATTGGCCAACAGCCTGCTGATCGACAACACGCCGGAAGGCCTGCGCATTCAGATCGTCGATCAGGACGGGCTCGCGATGTTTCCCGGGGGCAGCGCCGAACCTTACCTGCACACCAAGAAACTGCTCGAGGTCGTCGCTGGAATCATCAATCAGATGCCGCAAAAAATCTCGATTTCCGGCCACACGGATTCGACCGGATTTCCCGACCAGACCAAATATTCGAACTGGGAATTGTCGTCGGATCGCGCCAACGCCGCGCGGCGCCAGCTGATGCAACTAGGCGTGCCGCCCGAACGGGTCGAACTTGTCGTCGGCAAGGCGTACAAGGAACCGTTGCTGACCGACGACCCCGCCAACCCGAGAAACCGACGCCTCAGCATCGTCATGCTGCGCGGCACGGGCGAGGCCGCCAAACCCAAGGGGCCGCCGACCCCGGCCGGCGCCGTCAAACCGAAATCGAACGAAGTGCTGCCCGGACTCGACAATATCCGCCAGCGCCAGTTGAAGCAGGAAGGCGGGGCGCCGGCGCCGGCCAATCAAGGTCCCCTGCTACCGCCGGTCCAGCAAGCACCGCAGAATCAAGGGCCTCTGCTGCCGCCGATACAGCCGCGCGGCGGCAATGCCTCACCCGTCTTGCCCCCGGCGACCAAAAAACAATAGGCTGTATCGTCTATACTCGGGGCATAACGACCGGAGTAAGTGTCGTAGCCGCATGAAACACAAGCCGATCCAAGACACGAAGTTCTTTTTCGCCACCGCGCCGGTGCCGTGTCCCTACCTTCCCGGCCGCATGGAGCGCCGCGTGGTGACCGAACTGGTCGGCCGCGACGCCGTCGCGCTGCACGACGCGCTGTCGCTGGCGGGCTTCCGGCGCAGCCATGCGATCGTTTATGCGCCGGCCTGCATCGGATGCGACGCCTGCGTGCCGGTCAGGATCGACGTCGCCCGCTTCCGGCCGTCGCGCGCGCACCGCCGCGTCTGGGCCAGGAACGCCGATCTGTTCGTCAGCGAATGCGAGGCCATGGCGACGCCCGAACAGTTTCGCCTGTTCGCCGCCTATCAACGCACGCGTCACGAGGCCGGCGACATGGCGAAAATGGATTTCGCCGATTACCAAGCCTTGATCGAGGACACGCCGATCGACACCGCGGTCGTCGAGTTCCGCGACGGCGGCGGGCGGCTGATCGGCGCCTGTCTGACGGATCGCATATCGGGCGGGCTGTCGGCGGTTTACAGCTTCTTCGATCCCGACCTCGATGCGCGCAGCCTGGGCACCCTGATGATCCTATGGCTGATCGAACGCGCCGGCGAACTGGGGCTGGGCTACGTTTATCTCGGTTTCTGGATCGATGGCTGCAAGAAGATGTCATACAAGGCCCACTTCCGGCCGCTCGAGGCGCGCACGGCCGAAGGCTGGCGCCCGCTGGAAGAAGTCGAGGCTCGCCATCGCGAAATAACCCATGGCGCCCCTACCCAGGGCGCCCAAGCCGAGGCCGGCGCGGACGCCGCCGGCACCCGGCGCAAACGAACGCCGCGTCCGAAACAATAACAATCGATCAGGGAGAAACTTCCACATGCAAAGACGCAAGTTCTTGAAAGGCGCCGTCGCCGCCGGCATCGCCGGATCGGCGGTTGCCGCGGGGTCGTTTCCGACGCCTGCCCTATCGCAGGGAAAACGCGAACTGAAGATGGTCACGACCTGGCCGAAGAATTTTCCCGGCCTCGGCACCGGCGCGCAACGCCTGGCCGACTCGATCACCGCCATGAGCGAAGGCCAATTGACCGTGAAACTGTTCGCCGCCGGCGAACTGGTGCCGCCGTTCGAAAGCTTCGACGCGGTTTCCAGCGGCACCGCCGACATGTATCACGGCGCCGAGTACTACTGGCAGGGCAAGTCGAAAGCTTTCAACTTCTTCGCCGCCGTGCCGTTCGGATTGACCGCCACCGAGATGGACTCTTGGATCTACTACGGCGGCGGGCAGAAGCTGTGGGACGATCTGGCCGGCGGTTTCAACATCAAGCCGTTCCTGGCGGGCAACACGGGCGTCCAGATGGGTGGCTGGTTCCGCAAGGAGATCAACACGGTCGAGGATTGGAAGGGTCTTAAATTCCGCATGCCGGGCCTGGGCGGTGAAGTGCTCCGCAAACTCGGCGCCGCGGCGGTCGCGCTGCCGGGCGGCGAAATCTTCCCGGCCCTGCAATCGGGCGCCATCGACGGCACCGAATGGGTGGGGCCCTGGAACGATCTCGCCTTCGGCTTCTACAAGGTCGCCAAGAACTACTACTACCCCGGCTTCCACGAACCGGGCACCGCCTTGGGCGCGGGCGTCAACAAGAAGCTGTGGGACAGCCTGTCCGCCGGCCACAAGAAGATCGTCACCTTCGCGATGGCCGCCGAGAACAACACCTCGCTGGCCGAATTCAACGCGCGCAACAACGACAGCCTCGATGTGCTGCGCAAGAAGCACGGCGTCCTGCTGAAGAAGTTCGACGACAAGGTGCTCAAAGCCATCGGCGAAGCGTCGGGCGACGTCGTTTCCGGCGCCGGCAAGGGCGATGCCGTGACCAAGAAGGTCTACGACAGCTTCATCGCCTTCCGTAAAAAGGCATTGGCGTGGTCCGCGATTTCGGACCAGGCCTATTGGAACGCGCGCAGCCTGCCGTTCAAGTACGGCTGATATCGCGCCCTTCGCACGAAGCCGGGCCGTCGCCCTCCGGGGCGGCGGCCCCGGTGCCTTGCCCCTCGAACCGGCACAACCCAGAGGGACCCGCCCGTGACGTTTCTCGGCCGTCTGAGCGACATGCTCGACTCATTCAACGAACGGATCGGCCGCGCCACCGCGTGGTGCGCGCTGATCATGGTGCTGGTCCAGTTCGCCGTCGTCGTGATGCGCTACATTTTCGGGATCGGTTCGATCACGATGCAGGAATCGGTCGTCTATCTGCAT
>CAZDFF010000130.1:0-10030 GCA_964504425.1 uncultured Hyphomicrobiales bacterium | reverse complement strand
CGATCAGGCGGAAGCCGTGCTGCCGCGCGATTTTTTCCTGGATCGCCTCGATTTCTTCGTTTTGGAACTCGATGACCTTACCGGACTGCATGTCGATCAGATGATCGTGGTGATCGTCCGTCGATTCCTCGTAACGCGACCGGCCGTCGCCGAAGTCGTGCTTGTCGACGATGCCGGCTTCTTCGAACAACCTGACCGTCCGGTAAACCGTGGCAATCGAGATGTGCGGGTCGATCACGCTGGCGCGCTTATAGACCTCTTCCACGTCGGGGTGATCGCTGGCATCGGACAGCACGCGGGCGATGACGCGGCGCTGGCCGGTCATTTTCATGCCCTTGGCAATACAGACGTTTTCGATACGTGTCGGCAGCGTTCGCTCTCCCCTCGCTCATGCCGGAGCGGCCCCGGCATTATAACCCAATCAACACGCCGCGCCGAAGCGCGAAATACGGCTCGAACGTCGGGTCAGACGCCCCTGCGCCCGCGCTTCCGGGGCGTGGTGCCGAGCCCGATCTTCTTCGCCAGCGTGCTGCGATGCTTGGCGTAATTGGGCGCGACCATCGGATAGTCGGCGGGCAGCCCCCAGCGCTCGCGATAATCCTCGGGCGTCATGTTGTAAGCGGTTTTCAGGTGGCGCTTCAGCATCTTCAGCTTCTTGCCGTCCTCGAGGCAGACGATATAGTCCGGAAACACCGATTTCTTGACGTTGACGGCAGGTCGCGGCCGTTCGGCCGCTTGGCCGCCGCCGTTGCCGACGGTCGAGAGCGTCCTATAGATATCCTGGATCAGTTGCGGCAGATCGGCCGGCGCGATCGTATTGTTGCCCGCATGGGCAGCGACAATTTCCGTCGTCAGCTCCAGCAATTCCATCGTGTTCGGCTTGTCGTTGGTATCCATTTGTAATCGCCTTGCCCGCCCCTATCTGAAATGAAACCGTGCTTAAAAGGGATCGTCGATAATTTTCAAATACTTGAAAAGTAATAACGTCCTGATTCCGTTGATCTTAGGTATTTCGCGTCGCATAGTAAACAATTCAAGTCCGGACACGACCTAACCGCCATGAAAAAAATCGGGCCGACACAAATAACCGGGCACGCGGTTCGCGCCGATCGTTTTATCGACATCACGGCCGAAACCTGCCCCATGACGTTCGTGCGCACGAAGCTTCTGCTCGAACGGATGGCGCCGGGCGAAATCGCCGAAGTACGCCTAACCGGCAAGGAGCCGCTCGGCAACGTGCCGCGTTCGCTCGCGGAACATCGTCATACCGTGCTCGAAATCGTACCCGAGATCGAGGGCATGACCGGCCCCGACGCCGTGCATCGGCTGTTCGTGAAAAAAAGCGACTAGGCCCTCAAGGACGGTTTTTTCAACGTCACCGCAGGCGGCCGCAAATAAAGCGGGCGAGGCGGCGACGGGGATGCGGGCATGCCCGCCGCGACCCATTCCTCGCGGGCGATATGGGCGACAATGGCCGGGTTGATGACGACATCCGCGCCGTCGGCGGGGATCGCGCCCGGCATGACTTCGAGCACGCGAGCCTTTGCGTCCCCGGCGACCAATACCGGTTTTTTTAAGCGCCGGATGTCTTCGGCCAAGATATCGGCCGCAACGGCGCGAGCGTCGCCAAGGGCGACAAGTCGATCGTCGAAGGCCTGCGCGTAAACGTCGTCGCGTTTGGTTTCGAGCGCGACCAGAAGAGTGTGCCCCGATCGTTGATCCGGATCGACCGCGCGGGCGACGGCGGCTATGGTGCCGACGCCCCAGCACGGCCTTCCGGCAGCCAGCGCCATGCCGCGCGCGGCGGCAAGGCCGATGCGAATGCCCGTGAAAGCCCCCGGTCCTCGGGTCGCGGCGAAAAGATCGATCTCCTTCAATGCGAGGCGTGCGTCGGACATGGCCGCCAGCACCATCGGCATCAGGGCTTCGGCATGGCCGCGCTCCATGGCCCGAGAACGCATGGCGACGACGCGGATATCGTCGAGCACGGCGACCGAACAGAACGCTTGCGCGGTGTCGAGGGCGAGAATCTTCATCTCCGGTTCCTAAAAAACACCGAGCCGGTGAATCGCGATCGCGGCGGCACCGACGATCGTCGCCGCGATCAAGCAGAAAGGTGCATTCCATTGCCAGGCGACCCGAAAGACCGATTCCCCCGTCACCCGAGCCATGAACAGCGACGTCGCCGATATCGGCGAAATATTAGTCGAAAGACCCCAGGAGGCCATCAGCAAGACGGCCAGCGTTTGCGGATCGACGCCCAGAACGGCAGGCGGGAGGACATGGCCGACGAGCACGATCAAGATCACGGGATGAAGCCCGGCCGCGCCGCAGACGACGATCCCGACGGGAAGCAGCATCAAGCCGGCCTCGGGCGTCAGATGCACGCTTTCGATCAAGCGACGTGCATCGTCCGGACCGACGGCGGCGCTGATCCCCGTGCCGAACACGTTGGCACCGGAAAAAAGGATCGCTTCGCCGCGAAGCGTCGCAAGGCTTTTTACAATTCGAGACGACATCTGGGCCGTGACGTGAATCGCATTGGAGGCATTGGTCGCCCGCGACGCGCGCCAGAGCAGCGCATAAGCGGGCGCGATCAGACCGAGCGCAATCGGAATCGTAAGGCCGCCGGCTTCGACCAGCGCGATCACCGCCGCGAACAACGCGGCGACGATCGCCACGAGACGGCGGCGAGCCCATGCGGGAAACGGCACCGGCAATACGGCCTGCCCGCCGGTCCCTTTGCGCGGGTTTGCCAAACGATCCATGGACCAACTCAGCGCGATGAACGCAGCGGCAAGTCCGATGCCGAAGGGCGCGACTTCGATCCAGCGAACCTGCGGCAGGACGGCAAGAATAACCGCGGTACCGACGAACAACGGCGACCATGCGGCGCTGGCGCCGAAACCATGCACCATCGCACGCGACAAACGCATCCGTAAAATTCTGTCCTTCTGCTGCCCGACCATCGCCGCAAGCAGCGAAATGCCGGCGAGATTGAAGCCCGAACCCAGGCCGTGCGCGGCGACCGACAGAATCAGGTAACGCTTGCCGGGCGGTTGGCTCATCACCGTGTCGCGCGTCGACCGCAAGGTCGGGCTTTCCGCCGCCGCGACCTGCAGCCAGGCGACCGCACCGAACAGCAAGAGGAACGGCAACGTTCGCGTAAGCCCGTTCACCAGGACGTCGACGGCGACCCCCTGGGAAAAACCGATGGCGACGCCACCCGCCGTCAACAGCCCGCCGACGATAAGCGGCGTTCGCGCCGTCCGCCCGATTTCGAGCGCGATGAACAGCCCGAGCGCGACGACCGCCGCCGTTCGCATCGCCGGCAGATGAAAAAGCGCGTCGGCCAAGGCCAGGACGTAGACGGCCAGATACAGGATCGAGGAAAACCAAGATGTCATGGAACGGCGTGCTGTTTCCGTAGAACGATTAGAGCAGGATTGTTCGGAGGGTGCTCTTGGCGGTTATACTGCGTTTCCCCCGGTTTGAATAACGAAGACCTATCTCATGACTCTCGTTGAAATCGCCCCCTCCAGCCACGGCGTCGCCATCGACCTGAAATACGCGACGGCCGAGAATTTCACCGGCCAGCCGGTCTATCGGCGGGCCGCCTGTTACCTGAATCCGGAGGCTGAACGGCTGCTGCGTCGAGCCGTCGAACTGTCGGCGCTGCAGGGTTTGAAAATCAGAATCTTCGATGCCTTTCGCCCGTCGGAAGCGCAATGGGCGCTCTGGCATCATACGCCCGATCCGGAATTCCTGGCCGACCCCCGACGAGGGTCGCCACATTCGCGCGGCGCCGCCGTGGATTTGACCCTGACGGATGGGTCGGGCCGCGATCTGGACATGGGCACGGCGTTCGACGCTTTTACGCCGCTGTCACATCACGCCAACACCGGCGTTTCGGCCGCAGCGCAAAAAAACCGTTATCTCCTGCTCGGCATCATGACGGCGGCCGGATGGGACTTCTATCGGAACGAATGGTGGCATTATCAGCTGTTCGACAGCCGCCGCTTCCCGGTGTTGAGCGATTCGGTCCTGCCCGAGCCGATGATGTAGGCGGATCGCCGTTCACGCGATCCGGCAGGCCTCGTCAAACGTCAAGCGCGGACCGCGCGGGCGGAGGCCCTTGGAATCGCCGTAGCCCAGGTTGCACAGGAAATTCGATTTCACGGCCGTGCCGGCAAAGAACGCGTCGTCGACTTTCTTGTTGTCGAATCCCGACATGGGTCCGCAGTCGAGTCCAAGGGAACGCGCCGCCAGAATCAAATAGGCGCCTTGCAGGGTGCCGTTTCGGAATGCCGTCGTTTCGATGTGAGACGGCTTGCCGACGAACCAGGATTTAGCATCCGTGTGCGGAAACAATTTCGGCAAGTTTTCGTAGAACGCCATGTCATGGGCGATGATCGCCGTCGCGGGCGCTTTCATTGTCTTGTCGGCATTTCCCGACGACAGCGCCGGTTTCAGCTTTTCCTTGGCGTCCGCCGAGACCACGAAGACGATCCGGGCCGGCATGCAATTGGCGCTGGTCGGCCCCATCTTCGCCAGATCCCACAGGTCCCTCAGCGTCTTTTCATCGATCTTGCGGTCGTTCCAGGCGTTGTGGGTGCGGGCTTCGCGAAACACCTGGTCCAGGGCCTCGGCATTCAAGGGCTTGCTCACGGGCGCGTCCTCCTCGTTCGACGGTATCGGACCCGGTCTTGTCGGATCCGTGGGAAACGGCAAAGATGGTCGATCATATCGTGAATTGAATTCGAGATGACAATGGCGATAGCGAAAACGTGGGCAACACTGGCGACGGCGGCGATTCTAATTTTTCATTTGGGCGCCGCGCCCCAGGCCTTGGCGCGGGATTCTTCCGCCATCGTGGTCATGTACCACCGGTTCGGCGAAACCAAGATTCCTTCCACCAATACGTCATTGGACCAACTCGACGCTCACATCGCCGAGTTGACCGGCGGCGGCTACGCAGTCCTGCCGATCTCGAAAATCGTCGCCGCGATCAAGGCGGGCGAAGCGTTGCCGGATCGCGCCGTCGGCATCGCCATCGACGACGGCTTCGTGTCCGTGCACCGCGAGGCCTGGCCGCGCTTCCGCAAGGCCGGCCTGCCGTTCACCGTTTTTATCGCGACCGATTACCACGACGCCCCGATCCGGGGGTACATGACATGGGTTCAAATCGCCGAACTGGCCAAGGACCCGCTGGTCGAAATCGGCGCGCACAGCGCCGCCCACGCGCACATGGCCGAAATGGGCGAGGACGCGATCAAGGCCGATCTGACGCGATCGATGAAAACCTTCAAGGACAAGCTCGGCGTCCGGCCCCAGATCTTCGCCTATCCGTTCGGCGAAGCGAGCGTCAGGTTGAAGGGAATCGTGGAACGCGCGGGATTCGCGGCCGCCTTCGGCCAGCACTCGGGCGCGTTCTCGCGGCGCGACGATGCCTTCTATCTGCCGCGCTTCGCTTTCAACGAAACCTACGGCGACATCGGCCGGTTTCGAACCGCGGTTCGCGCGTTGGCGTTGCCGATCGCCGACGTCGCGATCGGCGACCCGATGGTGACGGCGCCGAATCCGCCGCCATTCGCATTCTCCGCCGACCCGGCGCCGAAAGGCATGGCCCGGATCAACTGCTATTCATCGGATTCGGGGAAAACGACGGTCTTAAGGCCGACACCGGATCGGATCGAACTTCGATTCGAGAAACCGTTCGCGAAGGGCCGGACGCGGGTCAACTGCACGGTGCCGGCGGACGGCGGCCGCTGGTACTGGTTCGGCTATCAGTTTTACGTACCGAAATGAGGCGCGTTCAGGCGTCGAAGCCGTCCTGCTTGTCGGCTTCGGCCAAACGCGCACCGTCCAGGGTGGACAACTGGTTGCCGCGAATCAGCGACAGGATCGTCCGCACGTAAGCGTCGCCGCGGGCGGAATACCGATCGAGCGTTTGCGCCAGTTGCATGCCGTCGACGGTCGTTCCCTCGGTTCGCATCGCGGCGCGGACGGCGCGGAAGCGGCGATAGGCGTTATGGGTATTCAAGTTCAACGCGTAGGCGTGAACAGAATCGAGTAGTCGATTGAACGCCTGAACGCGAATACCGGGACGATCTTCCAATCCGGCGGGGACCAGATGTCCGTCCGTCGCCGTCGTATACTGACCGAACAGCGCGTTGCCCTCGCGCGCGAAACGCGACGTGCCCCAGCCGCTTTCCTCCGCTGCTTGGGCAAGTGCCAGCGACGGCGGAATGACGTCGAGGCGCCGCAGAAGTTCGTCGACGTTACCGTTGGCAACATCGTAACGGTCCATCAGCCGCGTCAGCCACTGACGGTCGGCGCCGGAAACGTAGCGGCCCGCGTCGATCAGCTGGCGGATGTAAGAGACGCGGCGGCGGTCGGCGCGAATGTCCTCGTTGACCCGAAGGATCAACGGCAACACGGTCTTGAAGAAAATCCGCTTGCGAACATTCGGTTCCGGAAGGTCCCCCATGTCCGCCGGCATCGCCGACAGATACACCGGCGGTACTTCTATGGCGCCAGCGCGAACCAACGCGAAATCGTAACCGAGTCGTTCGAACGTCGCCAGGACCGCTTCCGCCGTCGGCACGCCCAAACGCGTCGGCAAGGGCAGGGATGCAAGCCGGGGAGACGGCGCCGCCAAGGGTTTGGCCTCGACCGGCTGGCGGGCCTGCGGGACCGGCGCGGAAATCCCCAAGGACAACACCGCGCGCGGAATCCCATGCCCGGTCGGCGGCTGCGGCCAGACGAAGATCAGCAATGCCAACGCGACGAGGCTGACCGTCGTCATGACGTTTCGCTGCACGATCCCCGTCACGGCCAAAACCCATCCCGGCGTCCATGCCGGAAAGCGGGCGTAACGAAAATACCGTCGTGACGAAAATCGACGCGCGCCATCATGGCCTCCGTTACCCAAGAGCGGTCGTACCAACGCTGAAGCGAATGCGCGCACGTCGATTTCTTTACGATCGTCGTTAGCGCGTTCTCGCGCGTGGAACCGGTGGCCGGCGTCGAAGAACATGGTTAATAACACAACCGTTGTATGTTAGTGAATCGTTTTTGCACTGCGGTATTTTATTTTTTCGATGTACACCAAAACCACTGGGGCGCCCTATAGGGCGCCCCAGATCATTGTTTACATTATATTTTCGTTAGTCGACGGCGCGGACTTCGGCCACTTGGGGGATATAGTGCCGCAGCATATTCTCGATCCCGTGCTTCAAGGTCGCGGTCGAACTGGGACACCCGGAGCAAGATCCCTGCATGTGCAGATAGACGACGCCGTCTTCGAATCCACGGAAGATGATGTCGCCACCGTCCTGCGCGACCGCCGGGCGGACCCGGGTATCGAGCAGTTCCTGAATCTGAACAACGATCGGATCGCTGGACGTTTCGGCCGCCGCACCGGCGCCGGCAACATCGTTCATCACCGGTTTGCCGGTGGTGAAGTGTTCCATGATCGCGCCCAGAATCTGGGGCTTCATGGTGTCCCAATCGTGGTCGCCCTGCTTGGTCACCGTGACGAAATCGGAACCGAGGAACACGCCGGCAACGCCCGAAAGCTCGAACAGGCGGATCGCCAAGGGCGAAGCGCCGGCGGCGGCGGCATCGGTGAAGTTCGCCGTCTGGCCGCCGGACATGACGTCGCGGCCGGGCAAAAACTTGAGCGTCGCGGGGTTCGGCGTCGATTCGGTCTGGATGAACATGGGCTATACCTCCGTCCTGGCCCTATAAATGGCAAGATCACGGCCCCTTATCAAGGGAAGAGGGCGGAACCGTCTCGCCGGATTTCTTAAGGCCTTAAAAATCCTACGATATCTTGCGCTTCCTTCAGGATCGGATCGGCGATGGCGCGGGCCTTCTCGGCGCCGTCCCGGAGGACGCCGTCGACGAAGCCGGGATCGGCCATCAGGCGGCGCATTTCGTCTTGGATCGGCGACAGCTTGGCGACCGCCAGATCGGCGAGCGCCTGCTTGAAGGCGGAAAATGGCTGGCCGCCGAATTCGGCACAGACCTGTTCCGCCGTCGCATCCGACAACGCGGCGTAAATGCCGATCAGATTGGCGGCCTCGGGGCGGCCTTCGACATCCTTGGGACTCGCCGGCAGCGGCAGGGGATCGGTCTTGGCCTTGCGGATTTTCTGTTCGATCGCGTCCTTGCCGTCGGTCATGGCGATGCGGGAATAGTCGGACGGATCCGACTTGCTCATCTTCTTGGTGCCGTCGCGCAAACTCATGACCCGGGTCGCCGCGCCGAAGATCAGGGGCTCGACCACGGGAAAGAAATCGACGCCGAAGTCGTTGTTGAATTTCTGAGCGATGTCGCGGGCGAGTTCGAGATGCTGCTTCTGGTCCTCGCCGACGGGCACGTGAGTGCCCTTGTAGGCCAGGATATCGGCAGCCATCAGGTTCGGATAGGCAAACAGGCCGACCGAGGCGTTTTCGCGGTTCTTGCCCGCCTTCTCCTTGAACTGGGTCATCCGGCTGAGCCAGCCCATCCGCGCCACGCAATTGAATATCCAGGCCAGTTCCGCGTGCGCCGATACTTGGCTCTGATTGAAAATGACGTTGCGTTCGGGCTTGATTCCGGCGGCGATCATGGCCGCTGCGACCTCGCGCGTGCTGGCGCGAAGCTGCGCCGGATCCTGCCAGACCGTGATCGCATGCAGATCGACGACGCAGAACAGGCAGTCGTCGAATTCCTCCTGCAGGCGGACCCAGTTGCGGATCGCCCCCAGGTAGTTGCCGAGATGCAGATTGCCGGTCGGCTGTACGCCGGAAAAAATTCGTTTCATGTCTCGATGGTCCTCGGGCCCCGGAAGGCCGGGAAAGCGCCGCTTTATGGCGCTAAAGGGCGAAGTGGTCAAGTCGCCGGCCGGCCCCGGTAGAGAGTCTTCAAGTCGTTGATCCGCGCAACACCCAGCAGATGCGCCAACAACGCGAAAGTCGCCAGCCCCACCCCCACCAAAACGACAAGGCCGGCGATGCGCGCCGTCGTGGGGCCGGCCAACATGGAAGCCATCGTCATTTGCAGGAACCAAAGCACGGCTGCCATGCCCACTGTCGCGAGCGCCAATCGCGGCAGCCGCCCCTTGAGACGCGCGTCGAGCCGAAGATGCCCACGCCGATAAAGCATGACGCCGAGCAAGCCGGCGTTCAGCCAGGACGAAATCACCGTGGCCAACGCGATCCCCACGTGCAGCAGCGGACGCATGAGGATCAGCACCAGAACCAGGTTGACCGCCAGACAAGCGACGGAAATCTTGACCGGCGTCGCCGTGTCCTCGCGCGCGAAGAACCCTGGTGCCAAGGCCTTCACCAGAACATAGGCGGGCAACCCGGCGGCGAAGACTGCCAGCGCCGCCGCCGTCGCCTGCGCTTCCGCCGCGCCGAACCGGCCCCGCTCGAACAGCACCCGGATCACCGGATCGGCAAGGATCACGAGGGCCGCCGCCGCCGGTAGCGTCAACAGCAGCGCGAATTCGATCGCCCGGTTTTGGCTGCCCATGGCCTGTCCGTCATCGCCGGCGCGAACCTGGCGCGACAGCAGCGGCAGCAGCGCCGTGCCGACCGCGACGCCGACGACGCCCAGCGGCAATTGTGTCACCCGGTCGGCATAAAAAAGGTACGAGATCGACCCCGCCGGCAGCAGCGACGCCACCACCATGTCGATCACCAAACTGACTTGATAGACCCCAGCACCGAGCGCGACCGGCACGATCCGCTTCAGGAGGAGCTTCACCTTGGGAGTCAGGCGTGGACGACGCAGCATCAGCCAAGTCCCGGCCCGTCCGCAGGCGATGAACAACCAGACGAATTGCGCAACCCCGGCGGCCGCCACGCCCCAGGCGAGCGCGTGACCGGGCGTCGGCAGCAACGGCGTCAAAAGCAGAATCGCCCCGATCAGAAACACATTCAGCAACGCGGGAGTCGCCGCCGCTGCGGCGAAGCGGCCGCGCGAGTTCAAGACGCCGGCCAGCATAGACACCAGCGACACGAACAGCAGATAAGGA
>CAZDFF010000129.1:0-10096 GCA_964504425.1 uncultured Hyphomicrobiales bacterium | reverse complement strand
CGGTCGTCACCATCATGGGCCATGTCGATCACGGCAAGACATCGCTTTTGGATGCAATCCGCCTGACGGATGTCGCCGCGCACGAAGCCGGCGGCATTACGCAGCATATCGGCGCTTACCAGATCACCACTGCGTCCGGCGAGAAGATCACGTTCATCGATACGCCGGGCCATGCCGCCTTCACCGAGATGCGCGCGCGCGGCGCCAAGGTCACGGATATCGTGGTGCTGACCGTCGCCGCCGATGACGGCATCATGCCGCAGACGGTCGAGGCCATTCACCACGCCCGCGCGGCGGGGGTTCCGATCATCGTCGCGATCAATAAGATGGATAAGCCAGAAGCCAATCCCGGCCGCGTGCGCACCGACCTTCTGCAGCACGAACTGGTGGTCGAGGAAATGGGCGGCGAGGTTCTTTCGATCGAGGTGTCGGCTAAGACCAAGGCCGGCCTCGATAAGCTCGAGGAAGCTATCCTGCTGCAGTCGGAAATTCTCGACCTCAAGGCCAACCCCAACCGGCCGGCCGAAGGCGTCGTCGTCGAAGCGAAGATGGAGCGCGGCCGAGGCTCGGTCGCGACCGTGCTGGTGCAGCGCGGCACGCTCAAGATCGGCGACATTGTGGTCGCCGGCAGCGAATGGGGCCGGGTGCGCGCGCTGGTTGACGCATACGCCAATAACTTGACGGACGCCGGCCCGGCGATGCCGGTCGAAGTCGTCGGTCTCAACGGCACGCCGCTCGCCGGCGACGAGTTCTCCGTCGTCGAGTCGGAAAGCCGCGCTCGCAGCGTCGCCGACTTCCGCCAGCGGAAGCAGCGCGACGCCAAGGCCGCCACCTCATCGCGCGGCACGCTTGAACAGATGTTCGCGCGCATCCAGGCCGGCGAGGCGAAGGAACTGCCGGTCGTGGTCAAGGCCGACGCGCATGGTTCGGTCGAAGCCATCGTCGGCGCCATGGAAAAGATGGGAACCGACGAAGTGAAGGCCGTGGTGCTGCATTCGGGCGTCGGCGGCATCAACGAATCGGACGTAACGCTGGCTCGCGCTTCGGGTGCCTTGATTATCGGGTTCAACGTGCGCGCCAATCCGCAGGCTCGCGAGCTCGCCAAGCGCGACGGCGTCGAAATTCGCTACTACTCGATCATCTACGACGTCACCGAAGACGTCCGCAAGGCGCTATCCGGCATGATGGCGCCGACGCTGAAGGAAAAGCTGCTGGGCTACGCGGAAATCCGCGAGGTCTTCTCGATCACGAAGGTGGGCAAGATCGCCGGCTGCATGGTGACGGAAGGCATGGTCAAGCGCGGCGCCAAGGTGCGGCTGGTTCGCGACGACGTGGTCATCCACGAAGGCGACCTATCGCAATTGAAGCGCTTCAAGGACGACGCGCGCGAAGTCAAGGAAGGTTTCGAATGCGGTATGGCGTTCGCGAACTACCAGGACATCCAGGTCGGCGACAAGATCGAGTGCTTCGAAATCGAACAGATCGCGCGCGAGCTTTAAGCGCGGGTCTGTGTTCGCCGCCGTCGAGGTTTCCATGAGCAAGCGGCCGGGAAAGGCGCCGAGCCAACGCCAGTTGCGCGTCGGGGAAGAAATCCGCCACGCCCTTTCGGATGTGCTGGAAAGGGGCGATGTGCGCGATCCCGGCCTGGGTGATCGGCCTGTCACCGTAACCGAAGTTCGGGTCTCGCCGGACCTGCGCCATGCGACCGCTTTCGTCATGCCCTTGGGCGGAGCGGATGGCGACGACGTTGCAAAGGTCGTCGGCGCCTTGTCCCGCGCGGCGCCGTTTTTGCGCCATCGGGTGTCCGAGCGCGTGCGCCTCAGGTTCGCGCCCGAACTCGCATTCCGCGCCGATGAAACATTCGCGGAAGCCGAACACATCGAATCCCTCCTGACCAATCCTCGGGTTGCCCGCGACATTAAGGGCGATAAGTCCGGCCGTGGCTCGTAAGCGCAAGGGCCTGCCGATCAGCGGTTGGCTCGTCATCGACAAGCCGGTGGGACTGTCGTCGAGTGCAGTTGTCGGACGTGTTCGGTACATCACCGGCGCGGCCAAGGCCGGTCACGGCGGGACCCTCGATCCGCTCGCCACCGGTATTTTGCCGATCGCGCTCGGCGAAGCGACCAAGACCGTCAACTATGTCGTCGATGGCGACAAGGTCTATACGTTTTCCATCCGCTTCGGCGAGGAGCGTACCACCGACGATGCCGAGGGCGAGGTTTCGGCCCGAAGCGACGTGCGCCCGACGACGGCCGCGATCGTCACCGCCCTGCCGCGCTTCACCGGGACCATCGAGCAGGTACCGCCGGCGTTTTCGGCGATCAAAGTTGCCGGCCGGCGAGCCTATGAATTGGCGCGCGCGGACGAGGCCCCGGTGCTTTCCGCCCGCCCCGTCGAGATTCATGAATTTCGCTTGCTCGAGCATCCGGACCCCGATACCGCTCGTTTCGAGGTGCGTTGCGGCAAGGGGGCCTATATGCGGAGCCTGGCGCGCGATCTTTCAAGGTATTTGGAAACCGTAGGCCATATCATCGGGTTGCGCCGAACCCGGGTCGGGCCGTTCTCGGAAAAGGGCGCAATTTCCCTGGATAATCTAGAGGCGCTGGGGCATAGTGCCGCCCTCGCGGGGCCCCTCCTGCCCGTCGAGACCGTGCTGGACGACATCCCGGCACTGGCCTTGACGGAAACGGAAGCCCGGTGCCTTCGCCACGGTCAACCGGTCGCGGTGCTGCCGATCGCCAGCCGCTCGGCCCTTTCGGGGGCTCGGCAGGGCGATGTGGTCAAAGCCATGAACGACGGTCGCTTGGTGGCGCTGGCGGAGATCAAGGGCGGCGAACTTCGTCCCTTGAGAGTCATCAATCCTTAAACGTCAGGAGTTGACGATGTCGATTACGGCCGAGCGCAAGCAGCAGCTCATCAAGGACTACGCGACCAATGAAGGCGACACGGGTTCGCCCGAGGTTCAGGTCGCGATTCTGAGCGAACGCATTCAAAATCTTACCGAGCACCTCAAAATCCATCAGAAGGATTTCCATTCCCGTCGCGGGCTTCTGATGATGGTCGGGCAACGGCGGCGTCTGCTCGATTACCTCAAGGACCGCGAATCCGCGCGCTACGAGCAGATCATCGAGCGTCTGGGCCTGCGCAAGTAGGCGTGACGTTTCGATGCGGCCGGTCCATGGGGGATCGGGCGCAGGTCCGTTGGCGGTAGGTATGGAATGAAGTTTCGGACTGTACAGCATTCGACGCGGGGCCTCTCGGCCGCCGCGAACCGGCGCGCATATGCGCGATCCGGGTTTATCCGAATTTAGGAAGATGTAGGAAAGAGAGAGAAAGAGAGTGACCATGTTCAAGGAATTTCGAAAGGAAGTCGATTGGGGCGGGCGCAAGCTCGTGCTCGAAACCGGCAAGATCGCGCGTCAGGCCGACGGCGCCGTCATGGCGACGTATGGCGAAACCAAGGTGCTATGCACGGTGGTCGGCGAAAAGTCGCCGCGCCAGGGAATCGATTTCTTCCCGCTGACGGTGCATTACCAGGAGAAGACGTTCGCCGCCGGCAAAATTCCGGGGGGCTTCTTCAAGCGCGAAGGCCGACCCACCGAGAAGGAAGTGCTCTGTTCGCGCCTGATCGACCGGCCCATCCGTCCGCTGTTCGCGAAGGGCTACCGCAACGAAACGCAGGTCATCTGCACGGTGTTGTCGCACGATCTGGAGAACGATCCCGATATCGTCGCCATGGTCGGTGCCTCGGCGGCACTCACGATTTCGGGCCTGCCATTCCTGGGGCCGATCGGCGCCGCGCGGGTCGCCTACATCGACGGCAAATATGTGCTGAATCCGATCGGCGATGAATTGTCGACGAGTGCGCTCGACCTCATCGTCGCCGGCACGATCGAAGGCGTCTTGATGGTGGAATCGGAAGCCAAGGAACTTCCCGAAGATATCATGTTGGGCGCTGTCACCTTCGGGCATAAGGCGTTCCAGCCGGTGATCCAGGCGATCATCGATCTGGCCGAAGCCTGCGCCAAGGAACCGATCAACGTGCCGGAACCGCCGGCCGGCAAGCAAGCGATCTACGACAAGGTCGCGGCCCTGGCCGAAGCCGATTTGCGCGCCGCCTACGCGGAAACCGTGAAGCAGGTTCGCTACGAAAAGATAGGCGCGGCCAAGACCAAGGCAACGGCCGAAATCCAAGCCGACGCTTCGCTCGACCAGGCGCTCGTGTCCGAGGTCCTGGGCGGCGCCTTCAAGGACCTGGAATCGACCATCGTGCGTCGGGATATCCTGAAGACCGGCCGTCGCATCGACGGACGCGACACGAAGACGGTTCGGCCCATCGCCATCGAGGTCGGCTTGTTGCCGCGTGCGCACGGCAGTGCGATCTTCACCCGCGGCGAAACCCAGGCCCTGGTGGTCGCGACGCTCGGCACCGGCCAGGACGAACAGATCATCGACGCGCTTGCCGGCGATTACCGCGAACACTTCATGCTGCATTACAACTTCCCGCCGTACTCGGTCGGCGAAACCGGCCGCATGGGTTCGCCCGGCCGCCGCGAGGTGGGCCACGGCAAGCTTGCGTGGCGCGCTATCCGTCCGTTGTTGCCGCCGAAGGACGAATTCCCCTACACCATCCGCGTCGTTTCCGAGATTACGGAATCGAACGGGTCGTCCTCCATGGCGACGGTGTGCGGTTCCTCGCTCGCTCTCATGGATGCCGGCGTGCCGTTGTTGCGCCCCGTCGCGGGCATCGCCATGGGCCTGATCAAGGAAGACGACGGCTTCGCCGTCATCTCCGACATTCTCGGCGACGAGGATCATCTGGGCGACATGGACTTCAAGGTCGCCGGCACGGATCGCGGCGTGACGTCGTTGCAGATGGACATCAAGATCACGTCGATCACGGACGAGATCATGAAGGTCGCTCTCGACCAGGCGCGCGAAGGCCGTCTGCATATCCTGGGCGAAATGGCGGGCACGTTGACCAACGCCCGCGATGGCGTTTCCGAGAATGCGCCGCGCATCACGGTCCTTCAGATCAGCAAGGACAAGATCCGCGAAGTCATCGGACCGGGCGGCAAGGTGATCCGTGAAATCTGCGAAACCACGGGCGCCAAGATCGATATCGACGACGACGGCACGGTAAAGGTCGCCGCCGTCGACCAGGCCGCGGCCCAAGCCGCCATCGACCGCATCCGCAGCATCACGGCGGAGGCGGAAATCGGGGCGATTTACACCGGCAAGGTCGTCAAAACCGTCGATTTCGGCGCGTTCGTCAACTTCCTCGGCAATCGCGACGGCTTGGTGCACATCAGCGAGCTGGCACCGAACCGGGTCGGCAAGACCACCGACGTGGTCAATGTCGGCGACACGGTGAAGGTGAAGCTGATCGGCATCGACGATCGCGGCAAGGTCAAGCTGTCGATGAAGGCGGTCGATCAGCAGACCGGCGCCGAAATCTAGAATCGGCGCGACCCCGGGCCGCGAATGAGCGGCGCCCCGGGCGGATGGCCGGGCCTGGACGACCCCGAAGCGGAAAGGGGGGCGTCCGACGGCCCGGCGCAATCGCCCGGAAAGGGGAAAAACAGGCCTATCGTCAAAGTCTTCGCTAGGTTCGCGGGGGCTTTGGGTTGTATAAAAACCGACGACGGGGGTGGCCGCCCAAGGCGCCCCCGGTTGCCGGGCGGATGTTGCAGCCCTTTCAGGAAACGACGGCAAACGGGTCGGCGCTTTGGCCACAAAAAGCAGTTACACCTACGAAGATCTTCTCGAATGCGCGCACGGCCGCCTGTTCGGCCCCGGCAACGCGCAATTGCCGCTGCCGCCGATGCTGATGCTGGATCGCATCGTCGAAATCGCCGCGGACGGAGGGACGTACGGCAAGGGTCGTCTCGTCGCCGAGCTCGACGTCAAGCCGGACCTGTGGTTTTTCGGCTGCCATTTCGAAGGCGATCCGGTCATGCCCGGCTGTCTCGGTCTCGATGCGCTGTGGCAACTGGTCGGGTTCTTCGTCGGTTGGACCGGCGCGCCCGGCCGCGGCCGCGCCTTGGGCGTCGACGAAGTGAAATTCACCGGACAGGTACTGCCAAAAGCCCGTCTTGTATCGTATCATATCGATATCAAGCGGGTGCTCCGGCGTCAGATCGCGCTCGGCATCGCGGACGGGATCATGAAGGTGGACGGCCGCCCGATTTACGAGGCCAAGGGCCTTCGCGTCGGTCTGTTCACCAGCACCGACGATATGTGACGCCGCCGTCTCTCCACGGATGCGGCGGCGGCTAACGACAGTGAGGACAGAACAGGAATGAAGCGGGTCGTTGTCACCGGAATGGGGATCGTTTCCAGCATCGGCAACAACCAGGCCGAAGTGCTGGCCAGCCTTAAGGAAGGACGGTCCGGGATCGTCTTTGCGCCGGAATACCGCGACCTTGGATTTCGCAGCCAGGTTCACGGCTCCTTGAAGATCGACGTCGATGCGACGGTCGACCGCCGCTGGCGCCGCTTCATGGGCGACGGCGCGGCCTACAACTACATCGCCATGCAGGAAGCCATCGCCGATTCCGGTCTCGCCGAAACGGACATTTCCAACGAACGCACTGGCCTGATCATGGGGTCCGGCGGACCGTCGACGAAAAATGTGGTCCAGGCCGCCGACATCGCGCGGGAAAAAGGCCCGAAGCGTATCGGCCCGTTCATGGTGCCGCGCGCGATGTCGTCGACCAACTCGGCGACGCTTTCGACCGCCTTCAAGATCAAGGGCGTCAACTATTCGATCAGTTCCGCCTGCTCGACCAGCGCGCATTGCATCGGCAACGCGTCCGAATTGATCCAGCTCGGCAAGCAGGACATCGTTTTTGCCGGCGGCGGCGAGGAATTGGATTGGACCTTGAGTGTGCTTTTCGACGCCATGCCGGCGCTTTCCTCGGGGTTCAACGATACGCCCGAAAAGGCCTCGCGGCCGTACGACGCCAAGCGCGACGGATTCGTCATTTCGGGCGGCGGCGGCGTCGTGGTCATGGAAGAGCTTGAACACGCGAAGGCTCGCGGCGCCAAGATATACGCCGAACTGGTCGGCTACGGCGCGACCTCCGACGGCCACGACATGGTGCAGCCGTCGGGCGAAGGGGCGGTTCGGTGCATGCGCATGGCCATGAAGGACCTCGACCTGCCGGTCGATTACATCAATACCCATGGCACATCGACGCCGGTCGGCGACGTCAAGGAACTGGAAGCGATCCGCGAAGTTTTCCGCGACCGAAACCGGATTCCGACGCTGAGCTCCACTAAATCGCTGACCGGGCATTCCCTGGGCGCGACGGGGGTTCACGAGACCATCTATTGCCTTCTCATGATGCGCGATAGTTTCATCAGCGCCTCGGCCAACATCGACGAACTCGACCCCGGCGCCGAAGGAATGCCGATCGCCCTGGCGCGCCAGGACAACGTGCCTCTGAATTGCGTGCTGTCGAATAGCTTCGGCTTCGGCGGCACGAATGCGACGCTTGCCTTTAAACGCTACGACGCATGACAGCCCCTGATTGTTTTCGGAGGATGAACCGTGTCGGGACCGCAACGCATTCTGCCCAGTGAACTGGCCGCCACCAGCGCGTTGATGACGGGCAAGAAGGGCCTGATCATGGGCGTCGCCAACGATCATTCGATCGCGTGGGGCATCGCCCGGACGCTTTGGCGTCACGGCGCCGGCTTGGCGTTCACCTACCAGGGCGACGCCATGGCCAAGCGCGTCGCGCCGTTGGCGCAATCGGTCGACGCCAAGATCATTCTGCCCTGCGAGGTCGAGAACGACGACAGCATCGATACCGTATTTGATGCCGTCGCGCGCGAATGGGGCGGCCTCGATTTCGTCGTCCACGCCATCGCCTATTCCGACAAGGAAGAATTGAAGGGCCGGTACGTCGAGACGACACGCGAAAACTTTCGCACCACGCTGGATATTTCCTGCTTCTCGTTCACGGCGGTCGCGAAAAGGGCCCAGGCGCTGATGCGAGACGGCGGCAGCCTGCTGACGCTCAGCTTCGCCGGCGCCGAGCGGGTGTATCCGAACTACAACGTCATGGGCGTCGCCAAGGCGGCGCTCGAATCGAGCGTCCGGTATCTGGCTTCCGATCTCGGGCCTCAGGGAATCCGCGTCAACGCGATTTCGGCCGGGCCCGTGCGCACCCTTGCGGGTTCCGCCATCGCCGGCGCGCGCGAGATATTGAAATGGAATCAGCAACACTCGCCGCTTCGGCGCAACGTGGCGCTCGACGATTTGGGCGGCGCGGCGCTGTTCCTATTGTCCGACCTGTCGGCCAGCGTTACCGGCGAGGTGGTTCATGTCGACGGCGGCTATCATGCCATCGGCATCCCCACGCCGACCCAGCCGTCGGCGTCCGGTTGATCGGCACAGGCGGCATCGAGGGGGCCTTGGATCGGTTTTCCGCCGATACCGGGTTCGATGGGAATACGTTTTGGCATTGAATATTACGACCCAATGCACTAACTTAAGAACAATTCTAAACTATGGGGCGCTTCCTGTTCGTGGGAATGCGCCAAGGAGTCGCCCGTGAGACCATTCAGTCATGCCCTCGAGCGCCTGCGCGCCGCCGGACTGCGCCCGACGCGCCAAAGACTGGCGTTGGCGAAGTTGCTGTTCGAGCAACATGACCGCCACGTTACCGCCGAGGCGCTGCACGCCGAGGCGACGTCGGCCGGTATCCGCGTTTCGCTCGCGACCATCTACAACACGCTCCATCAATTCACCGGGGTCGGCCTGATGCGCGAGATCGTCGTCGACGCGCAACGTTCCTATTTCGATACCAACACCACCGACCATCATCATTTCTTCTTCGAGCAAGACGGTCGGTTGCAGGACATCAAGGGCGAGGACGTGACGGTGGCCGAAATGCCGCCCGCGCCGGTCGGCACCCGGGTCAAGCGGGTCGACGTGATCGTCCGTTTGGAAGGCGACGATTGAGAATGATTATCGCGCATTAACAGCGATGTAAAAAGAAGATTAGAAAACTTCTAATATTCTTGACTCTGGCGGCTTCGGCCGCCATAGTCGCTTTTGGGCCGGTATGCGATCGCACGCCGGTTCCCGAAATCCACCAAGGCCGCGCCCCCGCGGCCCCGATGCCAGGAAGGAGACTAAAACATGGCAAACTTGAAGGGTTCCAAGACCGAGGAAAATCTCAAGGCAGCGTTCGCTGGCGAATCGCAGGCCAACCGCCGCTATCTCTATTTCGCGCAGAAGGCCGACGTCGAAGGCTACAACGACGTCGCGACCGTGTTCCGCTCGACTGCGGAAGGCGAAACCGGCCACGCCCACGGCCATCTTGAATTCCTCGAGGCCGTCGGCGACCCCGCCACCGGCAAGCCGATCGGCCCGACCGGTGACAACCTGAAAGCGGCGATCGCGGGCGAAACCCACGAATACACCGACATGTATCCGGGCATGGCCAAATCCGCGCGCCAGGAAGGTTTCGACGAAATCGCCGACTGGTTCGAAACGCTGGCGAAGGCCGAAAAGTCCCACGCCGGCCGCTTCCAGAAGGCGCTCGACACTCTCTAAACCGGTTTCTTTCGCGAACGGAATCGGGAGGGCCTGTTGCGGTCCTCCCGCCTCCGGGCCGAAGAAACAAGACCGACGATCCGGAGTACTCCCATGGGCGAAGGCAGCCTCGAGGCGCCCGTCCGCCACCCGCTTGCGTGGCAGGACGCCGACTTCTACGACGAGAAGAAGCTCGAAGCCGAACTGCACCGCGTATTCGATATCTGTCATGGGTGCCGCCGCTGCTTCAATCTGTGCGACAGTTTCCCGCGCCTGTTCGACTTGGTCGACGGCTCGCCGACGGGCGAACTCGATTCCGTCGATCCCAAGGACTTCAAGCCGGTCGTGGATGCCTGCACGCTCTGCGACATGTGCTTCATGACCAAGTGCCCCTACGTGCCGCCGCACGAGTTCAACCTCGATTTCCCGCACCTGATGCTGCGCTACCGCGCCGTCGAGCTGCGAAAGAACCAGGTGCCAATCACCGAGCGTCAGCTCACCGAGACCGACCGCAACGGCAAGATGGCCGCGATGGTCTCGGGCATC
>CAZDFF010000128.1:0-10102 GCA_964504425.1 uncultured Hyphomicrobiales bacterium | reverse complement strand
TGCAGCCAGTAGGTATAGAGGCTGAGCGGCGCCAGCGTGATTTCGACGTTGCGCATCTTGGCCGGGCGCGCGAGCGAGCGCGTCAGGATGTAGGTCTTGGCCTTGGCGTTGTTGGTTTCGACGAACGACACCAGCGCTTCCGGCTTCTTGCCCGGCCCGCCGTAAAGATTGTTCCAGTCGATTTCGTAGACGTGGTCCGGCCGCCCCGAACCGGGATCGAGCGACATCAAATCGACGGCGCCGCCGCGCCAACTGGCATAAGCGAGATCCTCGATCGCGGTCGAACCCAGGCATTGCGACACCAGCGCCGTTTCCGCCAGGCGCTGAAAGAACTGGTCGTTCGCCGGCACCGGCGCGAACAGCGCGGCGTAGAGGCAGGGCGCGGTGAGATAGACCTTGAACGCGACCGCGCGTTGGAACCGTTGCGCGTTCTGGTCGACCCGTTCGACGCGGCGGATCAGAAACGCGGATTCGAGATAGTCGAGATATTTCCTGAGCGTGTTCTTGGCGATGTTCGCGGCCTTGGCGAGATCGTCCATGCTGACCTCGCGCGCGGTGTTGAAGGCGAGGATGGCGAGCAGCCGGTTCAGTTCCTGCGCGTCGTTGACGCCGTAGAGGCTGGCGAGATCCTTGTGCAGCACGCGATCCGCCAGGCCGTCGCGGATGAAGGTCGGCGCCGGCGCGCCCTCGGCCTTGCCCATCACGCCTTCGAGGAAGCCGCCGAAATTGACGTAGCGGTGGAATTCGGCATCCAGGTGCGGCAGGCCGTTCTTGACCAAACGCATGCCGCCCGTGCCGCCGTCGGTCGCGCCGCCGAACAGCTTTTCCTCGCTGCCGCGAAAGCGGAGAAATTCGAGGAACGTCAGCGGCGGCAGCACGAACGTCGAAATGCGCCCGTCGTGGGTGCGCTTGCCGGTGGTGATGGCCGGCGCGCACGCGGACACCGCGCCGACGATGTGCGCCTTCGGCCGCATCTTGGCGAGCCGCAGCACCGTCTTTTCCCACTCCTTCACGTACTGGATTTCGTCGAAGAAAATGTAAAGTTCGGCGTCGGGGCCGTGCCGATAGCGGCGGCAGAACATCTCGAACAGCGTCGCGAGATCGGCGGCGGCGTAGCTGGGCGTGGTCAGCGACGCGTAGAGCACCGCGTGCGGCGACACGCCGTGTTCGATCAGCTGCGCCACCATCTGGCGCATCATCACGGTCTTGCCGGCGCGCAACGGGCCGGCCAGCACCAGCACCTCGCCGGACGCCACCTTCATGACCGAGTTGTAGAACGCGGGAAAGAAACTGCGTTTGGGCGGATGGCGAAATTGAATCTGCGTGTCGGGCTTGAATTCCCACCACGGATTATCGAACGCAAGACGATGGAACAGATCGTTGTCGGAAATAGTATGCATCTGCCCCCCGCCCTCGGACGCGCCAACCTAACAGGTCGCAGTTGCGCTGTTTCCGCCCGAGACCGACAAGATCAATTGGATGACCTTAGCCCCTTTCGCACCATCGTCCAGAGTCCGCGGACCTGTCAAGCCGCTTTCCGAATCAATCGATTATCCGACGAATTCGTGACCGTAGTTCGGGCAGAAGGTCGCGCTCGAACCAGGGGTTTTTCGCGATCCAGTGGGTCGTCCGCCAGCTCGGATGCGGGGTCGGCAGGAAGGCCGGTAAATGATCGCGGAAGGCCCTGACCGTCTCCGTCATGGTCTTGCCCCGCCGGCCCCCCAAATAATGAGCCTGGGCGTAGCTGCCGACCAGCAGGGTCAGCCGGACTTCGGGCAACAGGGGCCGGAGGCGCGGATGCCACATCGGCGCGCATTCGGGTCGGGGCGGGTTGTCGCCGCCCTGCGGCTGGCGGCCCGGATAGCAGAATCCCATCGGCACGATGGCGAACAGCGATTCGTCGTAGAAGACGTCGCGGGTCACCCCCAGCCAGTCGCGCAGGCGATCCCCCGAGGCGTCGTTCCAGGGAATGCCGGTTTCGTGGACCTTGGTGCCCGGCGCCTGGCCGACGATCAACACCCGCGAGGAGGGCGACGCGCGCAGCACCGGACGCGGCCCGAGCGGCAGATGCTTTTCGCAATGGCGGCAGGCGCGGGCCTCGGCCAGCACGGCGTCGAGATCGGTCATGTCGCCGAACCGTTCAGCATCGTTTCGACGAACGCCGGCACGATTTCGGACGCCGGGCCGTAAGCGGCCTCGGCGAACATCGTCGCACCCAGGGAGGGCTCCATGTTCAGCTCGACGGTCCGCGCCCGGCCGAGGGCGCGCACGTGCTGCACAAACCCCGCCGCCGGATAGACGTTGCCGGACGTGCCGATCGACAGGAACAGCCCGCAGCCGTCGAGCGCGGCGAAGATGTCTTCCATGCCCAGCGGGATTTCGCCGAACCAGACCACGTGCGGCCTGAGCCGGCCCGGCGCCGCGCACGCCGGGCACGCGTCTCGGAGTCCGATGTCGGCGCGCCATGGCGCGATGGACTCGCAGGCGACGCAGCGCGCCTTCAACAGTTCGCCGTGCATGTGCAAAAGATTGCGGCTACCGGCCCGTTCGTGCAGGTCGTCGATGTTTTGCGTGACCAGCAGGAAATCGCCCGGCCATTCGGCCTCGAGCCTTGCCAGCGCCGCGTGCGCCGCGTTGGGCCGGATATTGTCGCCGATCAGGCCCCGGCGCCGGGCGTTGTAGAAGCCGAGCACCCGTTCCGGATCGCGGCCGTAGGCTTCCGGCGTGGCGACGTCCTCGATCCGCACCGTGGCCCAGATGCCGTCGGCGTCGCGAAAGGTGGCGAGCCCGGATTCCTTCGATATCCCGGCGCCGGTGAGAACGACGATCCCGGGCACGTCCTTGATCTTCATCGCGCGAGCGCACTTATGTTATGACTGTCGGCAAGCGGTAAGCTTCGGCGATCATAATGCCGAGCGGCCTATCAAAAAACGAAAACGGGAAGGGGCGTTCGCGTGGTCAAGGTCCTGTTCGTGTGTCTGGGGAATATCTGCCGCTCGCCCACCGCCGAGGGCGTGTTCCGCGCCCTGCTCCGCCGCGAGGGCTTGGGCGACCGCATCGGCGTCGATTCGGCCGGAACCCATGCCTATCACGTGGGCGAGCCGCCCGACACCCGCGCCCAGGCCGCCGCCCGGCGCCGCGGTGTCGATATTTCCGGCCTCAAGGGCCGCAAGGCCGTGGCCGCGGATTTCGAGAAATTCGACTACGTGCTGGCCATGGATCGTTCCAACCACGTCAACCTGTCGGCGATCTGCCCGCGCGGGCGCGAGGACCGGCTGCACCTGTTCCTGGGCTTCGCGCCCGACCTCGGCGTCGACGAGGTGCCCGACCCTTACTACGGCGGCGAGGACGGCTTCGACGCGGTGCTCGACATGATCGAGGCCGCCGCCGAAGGCCTGTTGGACGACATCCGCCGACGGCATTTTTCCGACTGATGCGCGCGGACGCGCGCCGCCGCATCGAGGCCGCGACCGGCAAAACCGTCGCCCGCGTTTCGCCCTTGAGCGGCGGCTGCGTCGGCGACGTATTCAAGATCGACTTGGCGGACAGCGACAAGATCGTCGCCAAGATCGCCGACGCGGGCGGCAAACTCGCGCTCGAGGGCTTCATGCTCGGGGTTCTGAAAAAGGCCGGCCTGCCGGTGCCGGACGTCATCCGCGCCGACGACGACCTTCTTGTGATGACCTGGATCGACGGCGGCGATGCCCTCGACGAGTCCGCCCAGATCCACGCCGCCGATCTGCTGGCGGCGCTGCACGGGCACACCCAAGCGGATTTCGGTTTCGAGCGCGCGACGTTGATCGGCGGGCTCGACCAGCCGAACCCACGAACGACATCCTGGCGCGAATTCTTCCGCGACCATCGACTGCTGTACATGGCCGGCGAAGCGCACCGCGTCGGCAATCTTCCCGCCCACGCGATGGCCCGGATCGAAACGTTGGCGGCGCGGCTCGACCGCTGGATCGAGGAACCACCGGCGCCGTCCCTGATCCACGGCGACATGTGGGGCGGCAATGTGCTGGCCAAGGACGGACGCATCGCCGGCTTCGTCGATCCGGCGATCTATTATGCCGACGCCGAGATCGAACTCGCGTTCTCGACGCTGTTTTCCACGTTCGGCGATTCGTTCTTCCGGCGCTACGCCGAGCATCGGCCGATCCGCCCCGGCTTTTTCGAGGAACGGCGCGACCTGCTGAACCTGTATCCGCTGCTGGTGCACGTCCGCCTGTTCGGCGGCGCCTACGTGCAATCGGTCGAACGCACCCTGGCGAAGTTCGGCTGTTAGCTATTCGAGAAAATAATCGGCCAGGTGTTCGTAATAGGCGCCGTTGCCGCCCTGGTGGCTGCGGAAGAGCGTGAACGATTCGACCGCGTAGGGGCCAGCCGAGAACGCGCCGCCCTGTTCCAGGATTTCGCCGACCCGGTGCGCCGGCGTCTTCTTCATGCGCGCGAGCGTGACGTGGGGCGTGAACTTGCGATGTTCCGGTTCCAGTCCGGCGCGGACCACGGCGGATTCCACCTTTTCGCGCAGATGCAGCAACCCCGGCGACTTGGCGACCCCCGCCCACACCGTGTGCGGGCGGCTGCCGGTGTCGAAGAAGCCGATCCCGGCGAAGGACATGTCGAACGCCGGCGCGCGGATGGCGGACAGCGCCGCGTCGATGTCCTCGGCCATGCCGCCGTCGACCTCGCCGATGAAGCGGATCGTGACGTGCATGTTCTCGGGGTCGATCCAGCGCGTGCCGGGCACGCCGAAGCGCAGCAGTCCCAGGCGGGCGCGGACGTCATCGGAAAGCGGCAGGGCGACGAACAGGCGCATGGCTCACCATTCAAGGGGCCGGGTTGGGGTTGGACGCGTGCACGGCGTCGATGGCCTCGACGACCTCGGGCGCGAGCGTCAGCTCGGCGGCGGCGATGTCGGTCGCCAGTTGCGCTTCGGTCGTCGCGCCGATAATGGCGCTGGTCAGGAACGGCCGCGACAGCACGAAGGCGATCGCCATCTGCGCCGGATCGAGGCCGAATTTTTTCGCGATCGCCACGTATTCCGCCGTCGCCACCTGCGCCAGCGGCTTCACGTAGCGGGCGAACGCGGGAAAGAGCGCGAGGCGCGTGCCCGCCGGCCGGGCGCCGTTCAGGTACTTGCCGGTCAGGGCGCCGAACGACAGCGGCGAATAGGCGAGCAGGCCGCATTGTTCGCGGATCGCGACTTCGGCGAGGCCGATCTCGAAGGTGCGGCACAGAAGACTGTAAGGATTCTGGATCGCGGCGACGCGCGGCAGGTTCATGGCCTCCGACAGCGCCAGGAACTTCATCAGGCCCCAGGGCGTTTCGTTGCTGACGCCGACGGCGCGGATGCGGCCCCGTTCGACCTCGCGGCCGAGCGCTTCCAGCGTGACTTCCAGCGGCGTCCACGACTGGTTGCGGGCGTGGCGGTAATCGAGCCGGCCGAAATAGTTCGCCTGCCGTTCCGGCCAGTGCAGTTGATAAAGGTCGATGACGTCGGTGCCGAGGCGTTTCAGGCTGCCGTCGACGGCGGCGGCGATCTGATCCGCGGTGTAGGCGAGCGTGCCGCCCCGGATGTGTTCGAACCGTTCGCCGGGGCCGGTGATCTTGGTGGCGACCGTGACCCGGTTTCGCGCGCCGCGCGTCTTCATCCAGTTGCCGATGTAGGTTTCGGTCAGCCCCTGGGTGCGCGCGTCGGCGGGAAACGCGTACATCTCGGCGGTATCGATGAAATCGATCCCGGCGGCCAACGCCATGTCGAGCTGGCGGAACGCATCGGCTTCCGTGTTCTGCCGGCCGAAGGTCATGGTGCCGAGGCAAAGCCGGCTGACTTGGATGCCGCTTCGTCCGAGTTCGCTTTTCTGCATGGGATCGACGTCGAGGAAAGAATTTCAGAGGAATAGGGCCAGCACGCCGGTATAGCCGTAAAGGCGCGCGTTGGAAATCTCGCCGCCGGCGTAGAAGCCGACCATCGGGAACTCGCCCAGCCGCTCGCGGATCAGCGCCATCTCGCGGCCGGACGTGCCGAACATGTTGATGCCGCGCGCGACGCAACTGAAGAACACGCCGGCCTTGGGCGGACCGGGCAGCCGGCGCTTCAGGTTGTCGAGCGATTCGTTCAAGTCCTTTTCCGCGCTTTTCGGATCGCGACGCACGAACATCACCCGCTCGCCCGGTTGCAGCGGCGCGCCGACGGCGATCCAGCCGCGCGACGGATCGACGCCGACCACGTTGCGCACCAGATAGTCGCCGGTGTCGGAACCCTCGATCGGAAACGCGGCATGGATGTAGCCGACCGTGCGGCCGAGATCGCGCGCCAGGATTTCGCCGATCGCTTCCTTGAACACGTCGAGCGCGCGGCGGCCGTCGAGCCCGATGATGACGTTGTCCAGGCAATCGGAAACCACGTGATAGCCCGAGATCGGCGTGCAGCCCTGGGTCAGGCCGGTCGCGACCTCGACCTCGGGCGAGAACAGCACGCCCGAAACGCCGCCGCCGGTCAGGCGCCCGGCGAACTGATGGCTGGGGCCGCGCGACGAGGTCAGTCCGCCGACCAGGAACGCCGAGGTTTCCAACGCCAGCGATTCGATCAGCTCGGGCGTGTCGGCGTTGGCGGGATCGGCATGCACGATGCCGAACGGCGCGCCGCCGTTGGCGATCCAGGCGCGGATATTCGGCGACAGCTGATCGACGCCCTTGTCGATCGACGGAAACATATGGAACGAACCTTCCGGCAGCGCGCCGACCAGGGCGGCGACCGCCGGCTGGTCGAAGTACTCCGTATCGGCGGCGCAGATGCCCATGCCGACCGTACCGACCCAGTTTTCGATGCCGGTCTTTTGACGCAGATAGGACAGCACGTTGGCGGCGTCCTCGGCGAAGATGTCGGTGATGTAGACGAAGCCGATGTTGGCGCCCTTCGGCAACGGCATCAGCCCGTCGGCGCACGCCTGGGCGGCATGGGCCCACTCCTCGGCGGTGGCGTGCGCGACCTTGAAACGGTTCATGGGCGGTGTTTTCGGCGGTTTTTATGCGGCATCACGGCGGTCATGATAGGGGGCCTGCCCCGGCGCCACCATGACTTTCGCGGGCGGCCTAGCTCTTCGGTTTGTCCAAAAGTTTCAAGACGTAGGGCACGATGCGGCGCACGATCTCCTCGACACCCTTGGCGTTGGGATGGATCGCGTCGTTCTGATTGAGCGCCGGCACCGCCGCCACGCCGTCGAGAAAGAACGGGTAGAAGATGACGTCGTGCTGAACCGCCAGCAGGGGAAAGATCGTGTTGAACTGCACCTCGTACTGCGCGCCCAGGTTCGGCGGCGCGCGCATGCCGGTCAGCAGGGTCGGGATCTTGCGGTTCTTCAGTTCGGTCAGGATCGCCGCCAGGTTGGCCTGCGTCGCCTTCGGGTCGAGTGCGCGCAGCCCGTCGTTGGCGCCCAGTTCGACGATGACCCCGTCGGGGCCGTTCGCGCCCGCGGACGACAGCGCCCAGGCCAGCCGCGTCCGCCCGCCCGCGGTGGTGTCGCCGGACACCCCGGCGCCGATCACACGGACGTCGTGGCCCTCCTTCTTCAGCGCGGCCTCCAGTTTGGCCGGAAACGCGTCCCGCGCGTCGAGCCCCAGGCCCGCCGTCAAACTGTCGCCCAAGACGACGATGCGCTTGGTTTCGGCCCACGCCGGGGCCGCCGGCAAAAGCACCGAGATACCGAAAATCAGCGCGGCGTTGACAATCCACGCCGAGAGCCCATATCGCTGGGGCATGCCTGTTCCCGAAAATCCCTTCATCGGCGCCTTCCCATGAACCCTTCCACGGCTTCCGCCGGCGATCTCGCGGTTTGCCTTCGCGACGTCCGCCTCAGGCTGACGAGCGACGCGGGCGAGGTCAATATCCTGAATGGAATCGACCTGTCGGTCGCGCGCGGCGACACCGTCGGCATCGTCGGCCCGTCCGGGTCCGGCAAGACCAGCCTGTTGATGATCGTCGCCGGACTGGAACGCCCGACCTCGGGCGCGGTCGAAATCGCCGGGCGCGCGATCGAAGGCCTGGACGAAGACGCGCTCGCCCTGTTCCGGCGCGACCGCATCGGCATCGTGTTCCAGAATTTCCATCTGATCCCGACCATGACGGCGCTCGAGAACGTCGCCGTGCCGCTGGAATTCGCCGGTCGCGCCGATGCCTTCGATCGCGCGCGCGCCGAACTGGAAGCGGTCGGGCTGGGCAAGCGCCTGACCCATTATCCGGGGCAGCTTTCCGGCGGCGAGCAGCAGCGCGTCGCCCTGGCCCGCGCGTTCGCGCCCGAACCCGCGATCCTGCTGGCCGACGAGCCGACGGGGAATCTCGACTCCGCGACCGGCGAAACCGTGATGGAAGTATTGTTCGGCCTGCACGAACGCAAGGACACGACGCTGCTGCTGGTGACGCACGCGAACGAGGTCGCGGCTCGCTGCGGCCGCGTCGTCGGCCTGGAGGACGGGCGCGTGGTGTCCGACACGGCCCAGGCCGCGCCGATGGTCGCACGGCGGTGAACACGCTTGCGCTCGCCGTTCGTCTGGCGGCGCGCGACCTGCGCGGCGGGCTCAAGGGATTTCGTCTGTTCGTCGCCTGCCTGGCGCTCGGCGTCGCCGCCATCGCCGGCGTCGGCATGTTCAGCGACGCCGTGGTCGCGGGCCTGAAAGCGAACGCGCGCGAATTGCTGGGCGGCGACGTCGACATCCGCCTGCATAACCGCACCATGGACCCGGACGCGCTGGCCTACGTCGAGCGGCGCACGGAAAAAATCTCGGTCGCGCTCGACATGCGGGCGATGGCGAGCCCCTTGGGCGGCAACGGCAAGGGCCGCGAGCGGTCCCTGGTCGAATTGAAGGCGGTCGACGACGCCTATCCGTTGCTGGGCGCGCTTACGCTCGATCCGCCGCTGTCGCCCTCGGATGCCTTCGCCAAAAGAGACGGCACGTTCGGCGCCGCGGTCGATCCCAACCTGCTCGACCGGCTCGGCATCAAGATCGGCGACAGGATCCGCGTCGGCGACGCCGTGTTCCAGGTCCGCGCCGCGATCCTGAAGGAACCCGACCGGGTGGCGAGCGTGGTCAACTTCGGCCCGCGCCTGATGGTCGCGGCCGACGCCGTCGCCGAGACCGGATTGGTGCAGCCCGGCAGCCGCATCCATTATCACTATCGCCTTCGCCTGCCGCCCGGCGCCGACGACGCGCGCTGGATCGAGGCCCTGAACGAAGCCTTCCCCAAGGCCGGATGGCGGGTACTGGCGTCCGACGAATCGGCGCCCGGCGTGCAGCGCTTCATCGGCCGCATGACCTTGTTCCTGACCTTCGCCGGACTGACCGTGCTGCTGATCGGCGGCATCGGCGTCGGCAACGCGGTGAAAAGCCACGTCGACGGGCGCATCGCCACCATCGCCACCTTCAAGTGCCTGGGCGCGCCGTCGCGCCTGGTGTTCGCCATCTACCTGTTGCAGATCGCCGCCGTCGCCGTCGTCGGAATCGTCCTGGGCGTTCTCGGCGGGCTCGCCGTCGCCTGGGGCGCGCTGAAAGCCGTCGGGCCGCTGCTGCCGATCGCGCCGGTGCCCGGGTTCTACGCCGGGCCGGTCGGCATGGCGGCGCTGTTCGGCGCGCTGATCGCGCTGACCTTCGCTTTATGGCCGCTGGCGCGCGCCCGCGAGATTCCCGGCGCGGTGCTGTTCCGGGTGCCGATCGCGCCGATGGACCGGCGCCCGCGCGTTTCCGCCGTCGTCGCCGTCGGGCTCGGCATCGCCGCGCTGGCGGCGCTGACCGTGTGGACCGCGAGCGAAAAGGGTTTCGCGCTATGGTTCGTCGCCGGCACGGCGACGACGCTGGCCGCGCTGCGCATCGGCGCGAGCGGAATTCGCCGCGATACTGCGGGATCACGCAGAAGCTGCAGGTATGGTCGCAGCCTTCTGCGATCTTGATGTAGGCCGATTGACGGCCGGTGGAGAGAACGCGGGGGGAGAGATCGTGATAGAGATACGGCGTTGCCGGCCCGCCATGATTGACGCCCGTCTCGCAGACGTCAACGATCTTCTCGATTTCGTTGGTACCGACGACGGCGTCGATCTCGGGCATC
>CAZDFF010000127.1:0-10136 GCA_964504425.1 uncultured Hyphomicrobiales bacterium | reverse complement strand
TACCAGGCGGCGCCGAGCGCGGCGCTCAAGGAAAGCGTCGTAATCATGCCGACCTTGAAGCGCAGCATCAGCACCAGGGAACCCGCCGCCAGCAGCAGCGGCACCCATTCGACGGTCGTCCAGGTCGGCACCAGCAGGCGGACGGCGCCGACGTGCTTTTCCGCGACCTCGGCGAAGATCACATGGAACGCGAACCACACAGCCAGGTTCATGACGACGCCGACGATGGCCGCCGTGATCGCGGTGAGCGCGGCGCCGAGCGCCTTGTTGCCGCGCAGGGATTCGACGTAAGGCGCGCCGAGGAAAATCCACAGGAAGCACGGCGCGAACGTCACCCACGTCGTCAGCACCGCGCCCAGCGTGCCGGCCAGCATCGGGTTCATCGCGCCGGGATCGCGGAACGCGCCCATGAAGCCGACGAACTGGGTCACCATGATCAACGGCCCGGGCGTGGTTTCCGCCATGCCGAGGCCGTCGAGCATCTCGCCCGGCGCCAGCCAGCCGAAATTCTCGACCGCCTGCTGCGCGACGTAGGCCAAGACCGCGTAGGCGCCGCCGAAGGTGACGACCGCCATCTTGGAAAAGAACACGGCGATGTCGGCGAACACGTTGCCGCCGCCGAATTGCAGCCACAGCCACAACACCGGGCCCAGCCACAGCGGCAGCCAGATCGTCAGGATCGCGAGCGTCCGCCCGGTCGACGGCGTCACCGAATAAAGCGCCGCGTCGGGAATGACGGGTTCGGGCGCCGCCGCCGACTTGCCGTGACCGCCGCCGCCCTTGAACGCGGCGGGGTTCAGACGATGGCCGAGCCAGCCGGCGACACCCGCCGCCAGCACGATCGCCGGAAACGGTATCTCCAAGAAGAAGATGCCGATGAACGCCAGCGCGGCGAAAACCATCAGCGTGCGGGTCTTGAGCGCGCGGCGGCCGATGCGGATGACCGCCTCGATCACCACCGCCAGCACGGCGGCCTTGATGCCGAAGAAGATCGCCTTGACGAACGTCACCTCTTGATAACCGGCATAGAGGATCGAAAGACCCAGCATCACCAGCGCGCCCGGCAGCACGAACAGCAGGCCCGCGATCATGCCGCCGACGGCGCGGTTCAAAAGCCAGCCCAGGTAGGTCGCGAGTTGCTGCGCCTCCGGCCCCGGCAGCAGCATGCAGTAGTTGAGCGCGTGCAGGAACCGCTCCTCGCCGACCCAGCGCTTCTCGTCGACGACGATCCGGTGCATCACCGCGATCTGCGCCACCGGCCCGCCGAAGCTGAGCATCGCGACCTTGAACCAGACCTTCACGGCCTCGGAAAGCGGCACCGCGTCCCGGTGGGGCGCGGCGGACGGCGTCGTTTCGTTCATGAAATTCAACTTTCCAGGATTTCAGGCCGCGGGCGGCCAGCCGTGGGTTTCGCCGTGCGCCTTCAAAAGCCAAGCGTAAAAGGCATCGTATACCACGAGTCCGTGCTTCAGCATCTCGTGGTCGTCCTCGAACATCGCCGACAGGCCGAGCGACACCGCCAGCAGCCCCGGCGCCTCGGGCGCCAGCTCGGGTGTCCCCGTATCGGCGCCGCGCACGATGGTCGCCAGCCCCTGCAAGGCCGGATTGTCGAGGCCGTACTTCTTCAGGAAGGCGTCGAAACTGCACAGCGGCCCGACATGACTCAATTCCACCCCCGGCACGTCGTAGGGAATGGCCCCGGTACGCTGCGCGGTTTCGGCCACCTTATCGGACGGCACGTACAGGAACTCCGGGTCGTCGTCGATGAACCGCACGACCAGCCACGGACAGGCGATGCGGTCGATCTTCGGCCGCTCGCGGGTCACCCACTTCATGGCTTGGTCCCTCCCGCGCCCGCTTCCACCGGCGCGCCGATCGCCCGCCAGCCGGCGATGCCGGCATTGACGATCTGCGCGTCGACGCCCTTGGCCCGCAGCGCCTCGGCGGCGTTCCGGCTGACGTAGTGGCCGAACTTGCAATAGACGACCACCGGCACGCCCTTCGGCAGGTCGGCGACCCAGGCGTCGATCTTTTCCGGGTCGCGCCACGTCGCGCCGGGCAAAACTTGAGGATCGGACTCGAAGTCGGCGGCGCGGCGGACATCGAGCACCACGACCGTGTCCTTGCGCGCCAGCCGTTCGCGCAGGTCCTCGACCGCGACGCCCTCGGGCGCCTCGAACGGCGACGCGCCCGATCGCACGGCGGCCAGCCGCTTCGCCGCGCCGTCCCAATCGACGTTCTTCATGAAGGTGTCGACGTAGCGCCCGGCGTCGGCGCCGAAGTCCATGTGATAGGAATGCTCGTACATGTCGAGCGCCAGGATCGGTACGCTGTCGACCGCCGTGTGACCGTGATCCGACGCCCATTGGTTCGAAAGCTTCCCGTCGCGCAGACTCCAGATCAGCAGGACCCAGCCCGAACCGCCGCCGAGCGCCTTCCCCATCGCCGCGAATTCGGCGCGCCAGCGCGCGGCCGAACCGAAATCCTTTTCCAGTTGCGCCGCCAGGTCGCCGCCGGGATCGCCCTTGCCGCCCAGGCTGTCGAAATAGATTTCGTGCAGCGCCATCGAATTGCGCGCGATCAGTTCCTCGCGCTTCAACCCGTTCAGCACGTAGTTGGGCGCGCCGGCGACGTCGAGCTTGGCCCACTCGGCCTCGATGGCGTTCAGGCGCCGCACGGCGCCGCCGTAGTTGTTCTGGTAGTGGCTGACGATCAGCTTCGGCGAAAGGCCGTCCAACTGCGACGGCATGCAACCGAGTCGAGCGATGCGATGCGCCATGATGTCCTCTACGAAGTGTGAAATGACTGTATCAACATTTATCGATAAAGACTTCTATATCGGAAATTAAGGCTTGAAAGAAGCGTTTTATATAAGATACAACTGTATCATATTAATATCGGAGAGCTGCCCATGGCCGAGGCACCGCACGACGGCTGGCTGCTTTTGATCCACCAGATCCCGCCCAAGCCGAGCTATCTGCGGGTCAAGATCTGGCGCCGGTTACGCAATCTCGGCGCGGTCTCGATCAAGAATTCGGTCTACGCGCTGCCCGCCTCCGGGGAAACGCACGAAGACTTCCAGTGGGTCCAGCGCGAGATCGTCGAGGGCGGCGGCGAGGCCACGATCTGCGAGGTGAAATTCGTCGACGGCCTCGACGACGATCAGGTCTCGCGCCTGTTCAACGCCGAACGCGACGCCGACTATCGGACGCTCGCCGCCGACGCCAAGAAGGCCCTGGCGCAGTTGCCCGACCGGGGCGCGCCCGCCGCCGCCGCCAAATCCGACGCGGCGACGCAGTTGCGCCGGCTCGACCGCCGCCTGCGCCAGATCGCCGACATCGATTTCTTCGCCGCGCGCGGCCGCGCCGAGGCCGAATCCGCGATCGCCGCCATCGCCAAGCGGGTTTCCCCCGCCCCGGCCGCGTCCCCGGACGGCGCGCTCGACGCCGAAGCGTTCAAGGGCAAGGTTTGGGTGACGCGCGAAAAGGTTTTCGTCGACCGCATCGCCAGCGCCTGGCTGATCCGCCGATTCGTCGACGCCGACGCGCGCTTCCGCTTCGTCGCCGGGCGCGAGCACGCGCCGAAAAAGAACGAGATCCGCTTCGACATGTTCGAGGCCGAATTCACCCACGACGGCGACAAGTGCACGTTCGAGGTCATGGCCGAACGGTTCCGCCCCGACGACGCGGCGCTATCCATCCTCGCGCACGTCGTCCACGACATCGACCTCAAGGACGGCAAGTTCGGCCGCGACGAGGCCAAGGGCCTGGCCGCCGTCGTCACCGGCATCGCCGCCGAGGACGCCGACGACGAAACCCGCCTGCGCGAGGGAGGGGTCGTGTTCGACGCGCTGTATCGCGCCTTCGAGGCCGCACCGCGCTGATTCGCCGCCGAACCGTCAGAAACGACAAAGCGGTGGAAAACCGCCCCTTTCCCGTTGCCGAGGAATGCGGGGTCTCGGTAATCTCCGAGGCTAGATTCGTTTTGCCCCTTCGGCAGGAAAAGGATTCCACCATCATGAAGCGCGGTCTTCTCATCGGCGGCGGCGTCGTCGTCGCGGTCTTGGTCATCGTCGTCGGGGTCGCGGTCTACGTGTTCTCGAACTTGGGCGCGCAGATCAAGGCGGCGGTCGAGAAATACGGCACCGAGGCGGTGCAGGCCCCGGTCACGCTGGCGTCGGCCGACGTCTCGATCAAGTCGGGCCAGGGCGCACTCAAGGGGCTGGTGGTCGCCAACCCGAAGGGCTTCCAGACGCCGAGCGCGTTCAAGATGGGCGGCATCTCGATCGCCCTCGACATCAACCGGACGTCGAAGGACCTGATCACGATCAAGGAAATCGCCATCGACGCGCCCGAGGTGACCTACGAACTGGCCGCCGGCGGTTCCAACATCGACGCCATCCAGAAGAACCTCGACGCCTACATGGCGAAGCTCGGCGGCGGCGCGAAGAAGGAAGAAAAGAAAGGCGACGGCCCGAAACTGGTCATCGATCACATCTACATCCGCGGCGGCAAGGTCAACGTCGCCTCGGCGCTGTTGAAGGGCAAGGCGCTGGGCGCGCCGCTGCCGACCATCCACCTGACCGACATCGGCAAGGACAAGAAGGGCGCGACCCCGGCCGAGGTCGCCGAAAAGATCCTCGCCGCCCTCACCAAGGGCGCGACCTCGGCGGTCTCGACGCTGAACCTCGACAAGCTGAAGGACCTGGCGGGCGGCGCCGGAGACGCCGCCAAGAAGGCACTGGAAGGCGCGAGCGGCGGAGCGGCGAGCGACGCCGCCAAGGGCGCCGCCGACAAGCTCAAGGGCCTGCTCGGGAAGTAGTCCCAGGCATCCGAAACGTACACGCGGGCGGCGGGGCCGAAAGGTCCCGCCGCCCGTCGCGGTTACGGGCCTCGTTTCGACGGCACCGCCAGCACGTCCCGATCCGACAGGCTGAGAACCTGCTGCGCGACGCTGCCCAAGAGCAGCTTTCTGATTCCTGTGCGGCCCTGAGTGCCGACCGCGATCAGATCGGCCGACGATTCGTCGGCGAAACGTAGGATTTCGTCGGCGATCGTGCTTCGGTTCTCGTGCACGACCGCCCGGGCCGGCTTGAAATCGCATCGCGCCAGGAAATCCGTCAATTCACCGGCGGCGCGGCTTTTGTCTTCGAACGCGGACAGTATCTCTTCCTCTTGCGTAAGAATCGCGCGCTGCATCGAGCGGGGATTCGAAGAGTCGTACACGTGCAAAATCTCGATTTCCGCGCCTTCGCACAATCCGGATTCCTTTACCGCGCGGACGGCGGACGCCGAGCCGTCCGACATGTCGACGGCGACGACGATACGGCGATAGGGTCCCGCCGGCACGCCGTTGGCCATGAGCGCGGGGCATCGACTGGCTCGAATCGTTCTTTCCGCCGTCGTGCCGACGAAAACATCGCGCAGAATTTTCCGGCGATGCGGTCCGATGACGACGATATCCGCCTTGATGTTCTCGGACGCTTCCAAAATGCCCGCGAACGCGTCGCCCAGAACGACCTGCGCGTCGCATTCGACGCGATCCGCGTTCCGCAACGTGTCCACCATTTCGGCAAGCAGGTCCGACGCCGTGTTCCGTTCCGCCTCGAGCAGGCGCGCCGGCCGATCGTCGTCGACGACGTGAACCAGGAACAGTTTCGCGGAAAGCTGCTTCGCCAGCAGGCTTCCCCGCCGCAAGGCGCGATCGGAACGCGGCGAAAAGTCGGTCGCTATAACGATTTTACTCAGGCGAGAGCTCATTGACCGAGTTCCTTCTGTTCCTCAGGCTCGACGATCTCGATATCCGGGCTCGGACGGTCTCCCGAAAGCAAGGCCACGGCCTGTTGCGCGGCATCCCGGAACGGGCTGATCACCAAATCCGCCCCGGCCTCGCGCAGCCGCTCCGCGCCCGCGTCCCGATGCGACGAAATCGCGATTCGGCCCGCATATCCGCACGACCGAAGGGATTGGATCAAGCCGATCCGCTGATCGGTCTGCACCAGTCCGAGATCGTGTTCCGGAATCGTGCAAACCACCCACCGGACGCCCTGGATCGGAAGGGAGGCGATGAATTCCAGGTCGCCGATGTCGCCATAGAGCGTATCGATTTGCGCGGCGCGCCAGCGGCGCACCGCCGCCGGACTGAAATCGACCCCCAGAACGCGAACGCCCCGGTCGACCAGTATCTGGAGAATGGCGCCGCCGTATCGTCCCAGGCCGAAAATGACGACGTCGTACTTGCGGTCGGGCGGCACCTCCTCGCCCGCCGCTTCGCGCACGGGGACGGCGCGCTCGAACGGGGTCAGGGCCGGCGCCAGCCGATTGTAGAGTTGGTGCGAATACATGATCATGTAAACGGACGCGGCGATGGTGACCAGCCCGACCAGGGTCACGAGGCCGACGGCCCGTTCCTCGACGTGCCCGAGCGACAGGCCCATCGCGATGAAGATGAGCGAGAATTCGCTGATCTGCGCCACGGTGAGCCCGGCCAGGAATCCGGTTCGCTTGCGATACCCCAACGCGCCCATGATGATCAGCACGATCAGCGGATTGCCGATCAGGACGAACAGCGACAGCACGACGGCGGGCACGATGTCGCCGCCCAGCGTGCCGACGTCGATCCGGGCGCCGAGCGCGATGAAGAAGAACAGCAGCAGGAAATCGCGCAGGCTGGTCAGGCGGGTCGACATCGCCTCGCGAAACGGCGTCGAGGCCAGCGAAACGCCGGCGAGCAGTCCGCCGAGTTCCTTGCCGAACCCAAGATAATCGCCCAGCGTGGCAAGGAGCGCCGCCCAGCCGATCGCGAACGACACCAGGAGTTCCGGCGACCGGGCCAGACGTTCCACGAGCGGATTCGCGACATAACGAATGAAGGCGGCGATGCCGACCAGCAAGGCGACAATGGGAACGGTCGCCTTGGCGAGTTCGAGGGGCAACGTCGGCGTTCCCTTGCCGATTCCGAACGACGACAGGACGACCATGGCCACGACGACGACGATATCCTGCACGATGAGGAAACCGATGGCGATCCGGCCGTGCAGCGATCCGGTCTCGCCCTTGTCCGACAGCAGCTTGATGACGATGATGGTGCTGGAGAACGTCAGCGCCACGGAGACGTAGAGGCTGGTGAGCCAATCGAGCCCCAGGCCGAGACAGATGGCGAAGCCGACCAGGGACGTGAACAGCACTTGCCCGATCCCGGTCGCCGCCGCCACCGGCCCCACCGAACGGATCAGACCGATATCGAGCTTCAGCCCGACCAGGAACAGCAGGACCGCGACGCCCAATTCGGCGAGCAGTTCGATGTGCTCGCCGGCTTGCGCGATGCCCAAGGCGGACGGGCCGGCGATCAGGCCGACCGCGATATAGCTGACGATCAGCGGCTGCCGCAGAGCGACCCCGACAAGGCCGACGCCCGCCGCCAGCACCAGCAAGGCGGCGATCTGATAGAACAGCGGGATCGACTCGACGTCCGTCATGGCTTCGTGTTCGCGGTTTGAACCGGCGGCCAGATTAACGCCCCGAGGCGTCCGGGCGAATGCCTTATTGTCTTTTCCGCCACACGGTCGCCAGCCACGGCTGGCGTTCGCGCGGCTGTCCTTCCGGGCGATAGTAGTGGCGGATTTCCGCGAAGCCGGCGGCGACGACGTAGCCGCGCCAGGTTTCCAGGTCGCAGAAGTGACCGTAGCGCTCGCCGCTGAAGCCTTCCTTGTTGTCGCCGCGCGGGTTGGAACAGAACAGCACGCCACGGGGCTTCAGGGCGCGGGCGAGATCGCCCAGCACTTTCGGCAACGCCCGGCTCGGCACGTGGAATAGGGACGCGTTGGCGAACACACCGTCGAAGCGGCCTTCGGGCAACCGCATGTCCATGAAATCCCGCTGCCAGACTTCGCATCCGGAATGGTCGCGGGCCATGGCGACGAACGCCGCCGAACCGTCGAGGCCGATCGCCTCGTGCCCGAGCGACCGGAAATATTTCAGGTCCCTGCCCGGCCCGCAGCCGAGATCGAGAATCGAGAACGGCGCCGCGCCCTCGATGGCGTCGAGCAGCGCCGCGTAGTTCTGGCTGACGTCGTGGCCCATGGTGCCGGCGCGGAATTCCTCGGCCGTGCGCTCGTAGTAGCCGAGCGTGACGTCGGAAACGCGCGCCAAATCGGCATCGGCCCTGTCCTCCGGTTTATTGGATGGCATGGCCGGCGGCCGGGCGGGATCGTCCTTCGGTTTGGTCATCGCGCGTATCTCTTCCGATTTCACCCGGGCAGCGTCACCGTCGCCCGCAGCCCGCCTTCCGGCCGGTTGGCGAGAACGATATCGCCGCCGTGCATCTGGACGATGGAAAGCGCAATCGCCAATCCCAGGCCGATCCCGCCGGTGTCGCGGCTCCGCGATCCCTCGACCCGGTAGAACGGCTGGAACACCCGTTCCAGTTCTTCCGCCGGAATGCCGGGACCGTCGTCGTCGACCGTGATCGCGATGCCCTCGGGCGTCGCGCGGATGGCCGCGTGCGCGCGCCCGCCGTACTTGACCGCGTTGTCGAGTAGGTTGGTCAGCGCGCGGCGCAAGGCGCCGGGCTGGCAATCGCTGATCAGCGGCGGCGCCGGTTCCATGGCGACCGCGAGCCCGGCGTCGGCCATGTCGTCGACGGCGCTGGCCAGCAGCGCGGTCACATCGGTCGGCCGGCGCGGCTCGGCCTTGGCCTCGTCGCGGGCGAATTGCAGGGTCGCGGCGATCATCGATTCCATGTCGGCGACGGTGGCGAGCATTTTCTCGCGCTCCGCCCCATCCGCGACGTTCTCGGCGCGCAGCCGGAGCAGCGTCAGCGGCGTCCGCAGGTCGTGCGAGATGGCGGCCAGCATCCGGGTCCGGTTTTCGATCAAGCCGCGCAGGCGCGCCTGCATGGCGTTGAACGCGTGCGCGGCCCGGCGCACCTCGACGGTGCCGGTTTCCGGCATCGGCGGCGCCTGCAGGTCGTTGCCGAAGCGGTTCGCCGCCGCCGACAGCGAGGCGAGCGGCGCCGTCATCGAGCGGACCGCCCAGACGGCGACGACGAGAATGACGATCGCCATGATCGCCATGGACATCAAAAACCGATCGGACACTTCGGTCCCGTCCTCGGGCAGGACGGTGGCGAACACCAGCCACGGCCCGTCGTCCAGCGGGATCGCGACCCGGAGATCGCGCACCCCGCCCATGCCGCCGAAGCCGTGCTTCATGGCGCCGTGCATCATCGGCGGCGGTCCGGGAAAATGCGTCTCGGACGGCGGCGACGCCGAAACACGCGGCTGCCGCGCCGGCCCGAGCGACAGCCGGTCGGCGAGGAAATCGCGGATGGCAAGCCCGACCGGCGCGTCGCCGCTTGTGGCCGCGGGCGCCGGCGGCTGCGCCGACAGCGAGACGCGGAAACCCGGGTCGCTCACAGCGGCGACGATCCGTTCGCGCCACTCGCGCGGCACTTCCTCGATCAACTGCGCCAGACCGGCGATGCGCTGCGCCGCGGCGAACCCGCCGACCGCGCGCACCGCCCGTTCGCGGTCGCCGACGTAGATGCGCGAGCCGATCGCGTGCGACACCACCAGCCCGACCAGGAGAATCGCCAGGATGCGGCCGAACAGGCTTTGCGGCAGGAACCGGCTCATGCGCGGCTCACGGCGGGCGTGAACATGTAGCCGCCGCCCCACACGGTCTTGATGATCTTCGGCTCGCCGGCGTCGAGTTCGAGCTTCTTGCGCAACCGGCTGACCTGCGTGTCGATGCTGCGGTCCATGGCGTTGGCGGCACGGCCGCGCGCCAGGTCGAGCAGCCGGTCGCGGTTCAAAACCCGCTGCGGGCGTTCCACGAACACGATCAACAGATCGAATTCGCCGCCGCTGAGCGGGATCGAGACGCCGTCGTCGCGCAGCAGTTCCCGCGTCGCGGTGTCGAGCGCCCAGCGGTCGAACCGATAGCGCGCGGGCCGCCGGTCCGGCGTCGCCGGTTCCGCCCGGTCCTCGCCGCTGCGCCGCAGGACGGCCCTGATGCGGGCGATCAGCTCGCGGCTGCCGAACGGCTTCGGCAGGTAATCGTCGGCGCCCATTTCGAAGCCGACGACCCGGTCGATCTCCTCGCCCTTGGCCGTCAGCATGACGATCGGGATATTCG
>CAZDFF010000126.1:0-10200 GCA_964504425.1 uncultured Hyphomicrobiales bacterium | reverse complement strand
CTGTCAGTCACTGGTTCTCGACATTCTTCCAAGCGGTGCGTAATTGCTGCCGCATTAACTGCGGAATTTGAGGGCGTACCGTCCGCGTTTATTTCATATGGAATCCCTCTCAGAGCTGCGACATCGAACGGTAGTCTCATTCCTTTAGCAAAAATCAATACAGTCGCTCGAGGTCGTATTCCGTGTCTGATGCCAAGTTCGTAAAATACGTTCGGATTTGCAGTCGTAAGATCAGCCACGGCGTACTCGCATAACATGAGACGCTCAAACATTGGTTTATGAATGAACCCTCCAACCTCCTCTTCATCCGCTCGAATAGGTTGAAGGCCAGCGCCACTGACGGCAGGAAAAATAATCTCTGAATATACCTGATCAAACTCTATACATGGACCTGACTCGCTTCGCTTTTGTCCGAATGGCATTAAGACGAAGCAATATGGTTTCATAATTGCAATGCTCCTACCCCCGCGCACTCAATAATCTGATCCCGTTCGCGCCGATGCGTTCGATGTGCGGCCGGCCCTTGGGCAGGGTCAGCAGGTCGCCCTTCTTGTAAACAACCTTGCCGCCCTCGGTTTCGACTTCCATCGAGCCGTCGAGCACCCAGACGTAGACGGGAAAGTCGTGGCTGTGATGGTCGTTGAAGTGGCCGGGCGCCCATTCCACCAGCACCACGTTCTTGAATCCCTTCGCCGCCATGTCGGCCCGGGCCGCCTGCTCGCTGAAATCGCCGCCCATCGTTGCCTCCGCGTCTCCTTACTCTTGCCATATTAACCGCCGATATTGTCACACGCCACATACTGGCGAGGCCGGGACTCCCGGCCCATATCCATGCTAGAATTCCCGCAACGGCCCGCCCGCGCGGGCCCTTTCACATGACATAGCGAGACCCGTTCCTTATGCCGTTGTTGTCCCCGGCCCCCGCGCCTGCCCGCGATCCCGCCGACCGCATGATCTTGACCGAGTGGATTCCGTTCGTGCTGGCCCACGTCGCCTGCCTGGCGGCGATCTGGACCGGCGTGCATTGGATCGACATCGCGATCTTCGTCGCGCTGTACGCGATCCGCATGTTCGCGATCACGGCGGGGTATCACCGCTATTTCTCGCACCGCAGTTTCAAGACCGGCCGGGTCTTCGCCTTCGTGCTCGGCTTCCTGGCGCAAAGCTCGGCGCAGCGCGGCGTCTTGTGGTGGGCCGCCAACCACCGCCACCATCACCGCCATTCCGACACGCCGGCGGACGTGCATTCGCCGGTGCAGCGCGGCTTCTGGCATTCGCACGTCGCCTGGTTCTTCACCGCGCGCTTCGCCGAAACCGACCTCGCCGCCGTGCCCGACCTGGCGAAATATCCGGAACTGCGCTGGCTCGACCGCCATCCCTATCTGCCCGCCGTAATCCTGGGAGTCGCGACGTTCGCCGTCGCCGGATGGTCGGGATTGGTGGTCGGCTTTCTGTGGTCGACGGTCGCCTTGTGGCACGCCACGTTCTCGATCAACTCGCTGGCCCACGTGTTCGGCCGGGCCCGCTACGTCACCGGCGATTACTCGCGCAACAACTGGTGGCTGGCGATCCTCACCTTCGGCGAGGGCTGGCACAACAACCACCACCATTTCCAAAGCGCGGCGCGCCAGGGCTTCCGCTGGTGGGAGGTCGATTTCAGCTACTACGCGCTGAAGGCCCTTGCGGCCGTCGGCATCGTCTGGGGGCTGCGCACGCCGCCCGCCGAGGTGGTGCGCAACGAACAGAAGCTCGGCCGCGCCGTGGTCGAACGCGCCGCCCTGCACCTGGCGGCCAGCTTCCAGGCCGATCGCATCGCCGCCGACCTGCGCCGGTCGCTGGCGGGAAAAGGCGCGCGATTGGATGCTTCCGTCGACGAGTGGCGCGACGACCTGGCGCGCATTTTCGCCGACTGGCAGCACCGCTTCGACGACCGGATGGAGGCGATCCGCCACGCCCTGGCCGATTTCGCGCGGGCGGTCGAATTGCCCGCCATGCCGACGGCCGCCGACCTCAGCGCCAAGGCCGCCGCCATGTTCGCCGCCACGCCGTCGATGAACGACATCGTCGAACGCGCCCGGCAACTGCTGATCGAAAGCGCCTGCCGCCAGGTTCTGGCGCCGGTCGCGGCCCCCGCTCGCAAGCGCTGATCGCCGCGCCCGGGAAGGTCGCCGCTAAAGACGTTTCCTGAATTTCCGATCCCGTTTCAAGTGCCACTCCCGGCTCATGGCTTCCTCGCGGGTCTCGTAGCGCTCGGCATAAAGCAGCACCCACGCGCGGCCCCGCGTGGATCGCGCCCCGGTGCCCGCGTTGTGTTCGCCGAGCCGACGATCCAGATCGGTCGTCCAGCCGACATAGGTGCGCGGGCCGCCGTCGCCCTCGCATCCCAGGACATAAACGAAACACGCCATCGGTGGATTTTAATATCCCGCCGCGCGGATTGCCACGCGCTCGCCCTTTGGGCCGTATTCGCTTAAACCACTTCTCCGGCGATCAAGAAAAAGTGACGGATTGTCACAATTCGCGGTCCCGGCGGCAGTTGACCTACCCATCGGGTAGGCCTATGAAAATCCCCTTCGTTCAAAATTCCATCGACCGGGGGATTCAATGGCCGCAAAAACCATCAAGGGCATCAAGGCCTGCGTGTTCGACGCCTACGGCACGCTGTTCGACGTCGCCTCGGCCGTCAACCGCAGCAAGGACGCGCTCGGCGACAAGGCCGGGCCGCTGGCCGAACTATGGCGCGCCAAGCAGCTGCAATACACCTGGCTGCGCAGCCTGATGCGCGACCATGCGGAATTCTGGAAGGTCACCGGCGACGCGCTCGATTACGCCATGGCGACCCTGAAGATCGAGAACAAGGCGCTGCGCAAGCACCTGATGGAACTTTACCTGCACCTCGACGCCTATCCCGAAGTCAAGGACACGTTGAAGACCTTGAAGGACGCCGGCATCAGGACCGTCGTGCTGACCAACGGCAACCCGCGCATGGTCAACGCGGCGGTGAAAAGCGCCGGCCTGACCAAGCTGCTGGACGCCTGCGTGTCGGTCGAGAGCGTCGGCATCTTCAAGCCCGATCCGCGCGTCTACAAGCTGGGCGAAACGGCGGCGAAGACGAAGGCGAAGAACGCCTGCTTCATGTCGTCGAACGGCTGGGACGCCTGGGCCGCCGCGCACTACGGCTACAACGTGGTGTGGGTCAACCGCGCCGGGTTGCAGCCCGAACGCCTGCCCGGCAAGATCGCGCGCGAGGTCAAGTCGCTGTCCGAACTGCCCGCCATTCTCGGCATCGGTTGACGGCGGAGGCCCGGCGGTTCCCGATGCAGATGATGGCGCGGCAAGCGACGGCGGCGGAGGCCGTCTCCGACGAAGAGTCCGCGGCGGCGCCGACGCCCTATGCCGAGCGCCGCTTCACCGCCCAGGACGGGCTTTCCATCTACTACCGCGATTACGGCGATCCGCTGTCCGAACGGATGCCGGTGCTGTGCCTGCCCGGCATGACGCGCAATTCGAAGGATTTCGACCGGCTGGCGCGCCGCCTGTGCAAGGACCGGCGCGTGATCTGCCCCGACTATCGCGGCCGCGGCCGGTCGGACCGCGACCCGGACTGGCGCCATTACCGGCCCGAGACCGATCTTTCCGACATCCGCCACCTGCTGGCGGTGACCGGCGTCGGGCGCGTGTTCGTCGTCGGCACGTCGATGGGCGGACTGCTGGCCGCCGGCATGGCGGTGGCGATGCCCTCCATGATCGCGGGCGCCCTGATCAACGACGTCGGGCCGCGCATCGCCGCCGACGGGCTCGGCAACATCGTGCGCTATCTCAGCAAGACGGAACCGCACGCGACCTGGGACGACGCCGTGGCGTCGATGCTGAAATCGTTCCCCAACCTGCCGGTCTACGCCGACGGCGACCTGATGGCGATCGTCCAGGCCACCTTCCGGGTCGGCGACGACGGATTGATTCACGCCGACTGGGACCCGGCCCTGGTCAAACCGCTGATCGCCGGGCACCACAAGACCTACGATTTCATGGCGCTGTTCCGCGCGCTGGCGCGCCTGCCGGGGATCGCGCTGCGCGGCGCGCTGTCGGACGTGCTGGACGCCGCGACCTTCCGCGAGATGGGCGCCATGCTGCCGAGGTTCAGGCAGATCGTGCTGCCCGGCGTCGGCCACGCGCCGAGCCTGGGCGAACCCGCGGTGCTGGACGCGCTCGACGCCGTTCTCGCCGAAATCTGAAAAGACTCTAGGCCGTCGCCTTCTTGGGCTCGGCCGTCTTGCCGCCGACCAGCGCCGGCGGCACCACCGCCGCGGCTTCCTTCTTTTCCGGAATCCGCTTGCAGTGGCCTTCGAGGAACGCGCCGGTTTCGATCGACAGGTCCTCGTGCACGATGTCGCCGACCACGTGCGCCTTCTTCGCCAGGTGCACCGTGCGCGCCTTGATCTGGCCGTCGACGCGGCCGTGCACCTCGATCACGTCGGCGTGGATTTCGCCGCGCACCAGCGCGGTTTCGCCGACCAGCAAGGCCTTGGTACGGATGTCGCCGTCGACCTGCCCGTCGATATGGATTTCGCCGTCGCTTTGCAGATCGCCGACGATTTTCATGTCGACGCTGATGATCGACGGCGCGCGTTGCGCCGCCGCCGGGGACGCGTCGCCGCGCCCGGCCGGTTTGCCGCTATTCCTGGAAAACATGGCCGCCCGCCTTGATGAATTTCATCGGATCCTTGGGCTTGCCTTTGAACACCACTTCGTAATGCAGGTGCGCGCCGGTGCTTCGGCCGGAGTTGCCCAGGAGTCCGACCGGTTGTCCGAAACTGATCTTGTCGCCCTTCTTCACGGTCACCTTGTAGAGATGCCCGTAACGCGTCTTGACGCCGGCGCCGTGGTCGACTTCGACCATCCGGCCGTACATGCCCTTGTAGCCGGCGAAGGTAACCGTGCCCGCCGCCGTGGCGAACACGGTGGTCTTCAGCACGCCGCCGAAATCGACACCATAATGCCCCGACCAGCGCTTGTTGAACGGGTCGCGACGCTTTCCGTAGGCGCTGGTGATCGTGTACTGCGTCAGCGGCGCCGCCAGGGGCAAGCGCTGCATCGCCGACTGCAACGATTGCCAGCGCGCGAGATGGCCTTCCAGGTTGCCGAGGTCGTTCTTCAGCTTGCCGGCCGGCAGATTGTCGGCCCCAGCGGCGATGAACGGCCCGCCTTGCCCGTTCGCGCTGTCGGCGGCGGCCAGCAGGGCGTCGGGTTCGATGCCCGTCAACTGCACCACCCGTTCCATGGAATCGATGGCGTGGACCGCGCGCTCGGTCAGGTTCTTGACGGTTTCTTCCTGGCTGTACTGCAATTCCGACAGGCGCGTCTCCAGATCGCGGATATTCTTCCGCATCTTGTTGCCTTCGGTCAGCGCCTGGTTGCGTTCGACGATCACCGTCTGCAAATCGCCCTGCGTGCCGTCGAGGTTTTCCTTGAGCGCCGAGTTGCGCGTGTTGAGCGACGAGAGGCTTCGCTCGGCCTCGGCCAGCTGCTTGTGAAGGTGCTCGCGCGCGCCGATGACCTTGTCGCGTTCGGTCGCGGTCTGGCGCAGGCGGCGCTCGGTCGACGTCAGGTTCTTCTGCAGGGACGCGTTCTGTTCGATCAGGCCCAGCATCAGGCCGTGGTTTTCCTCGAGGTCGCGCGTGATGCCGAGAAACTTCCGCTGGTATTCCGCGACCTCGGTCAAAAGGCCCTTGTAGGCGACGCGGGCGCCGCGAATCTGTTCGTCCTTGGCGGCGATCACCTTGTCGTGGACGACGAAGCTGACCGACGTGAACGCACCCCAGCCGATCAGCGCGAACAACGCGCCGCAGACGAACAACTGAAGATTTCTGGACAGCCGGATGTAGGAAACGCGGGCCTCGGCGCGGACGACGATCTGGCGTTCGGGAAACAGGCGGGCGACCAGGCGACGCACGGCATCCGCACCGCCGGTTTGCTTCCGCCTTCGCAACATCCGAGCCCCCTGTGAGTCAGCGTCCCGGGGCCGCCCCCCAAGATGCCCGGTGCCGTCGGCGGTCAGTCCCAATTCACCGGTTGCTTCCGGCCGTTCGCGCGCGGGATTTCCACTGTTTTTTAAGCACCGAATACGCAGCCAAGACGGTACCGATTGGCCGATAACCATGCAAGCGAAGATTGCCCGCCATCGTGTCATATAATGGCCCGAAAGCGGCGTCGCTGGCGGGTTTCGCCGGATGCGGCTATCCTCGGGTTTCGAGCCCGGGCGCCAAGCCCCTGGAATCCCTGACAGAGGTCCGCCCGCCGTGTCCCCAAGGCCGCCGTCCACCCTCGCCGCCGCCTGGATCGCGACCTGGTTCGGCGCCGGGCTGCTGCCCAAGGCGCCGGGCACCTGGGGCTCGCTCGCGGCCCTGCCGTTCGCCTGGATCGTGCACGCCGAACTGGGCCAAGGGTGGCTCCTGGTCGGGGCCGTGCTGCTGTTCATCGTCGGTACCTGGGCGGCCGAGCGCTATCGGCGCCATGCCGAGACACAAGACCCGCAAGCGGTGGTGGTGGACGAGGTCGTGGGGCAGTGGCTGGTGCTGGCCGCCCTGCCCGGCCCTGAACTTTTGTCCTATGCGATCGGCTTCGCGCTGTTCCGCCTGTTCGACGTGTGGAAACCCTGGCCGGTGTCGTGGGCCGACCGGCACGTCAAGGGCGGGCTCGGCATCATGCTGGACGACGTGCTGGCCGCCGCGTACGGCGCCTCGGTGCTGTTCCTGATGCACCGGTTCCTTTTAAACTGACGCCATGCCGATCCCGACGCTCCTGCCGCTCGCCGAAAAGGTCCTCGACGCCTGCCGCGCCAAGGAACTGATGGTGGCGACGGCGGAATCCTGCACCGGCGGGCTGGTCGCGGCGCTGCTGACAAGTGTCGCCGGCTCGTCGCACGTGGTCGACCGCGGCTTCGTCACCTACACCAACCAAGCGAAGACCGATCTGGTCGGCGTGCCCGCCGATCTGTTTCCCAAGGTCGGCGCCGTCAGCGAGGAGGTCGCCCGCGCCATGGCCGAAGGCGCCGTCGCGCACTCCCTCGCCCAGATCGGCGTCGGCATCACCGGCATCGCCGGGCCCGGCGGCGGCACGGCCGATAAACCCGTCGGCCTGGTGCACATCGCCGTCGCCCGCGAGGACCGTCCGACCCGCCACGAGCGCCGCGTGTTCCCGGGCGACCGTCAGGCCGTGCGCCAGGCGTCGGCGCAGCGCGCGCTGGAAATGATCCTGGACGTCGCCGATCAGCCGTAAAGCTGCTTGGCGCGCTTCTCGAACGCGCCGACCATGCGGCCGACGGCTTCGTTGAACACGACGCCGATGGCCTTCTCCAGAATGCGCGAGCGGAATTCGAAATCGACGTAGAAGTCGATCACCGTGCCGCCGTGGCCGTCCGGTTCGAACAGCCAGTGATTGGCGAGGAACTTGAAAGGCCCGTCGGCGTATTCGACGTCGATGCGCATGGCCGGACGGTCGAGGCGGACGCGCGACGTAAAGCGTTCGCGGAACATTTTGAAGCCGATCACCATGTCGGCGACGATCAGGTTTTCCTCGCGCTTTCGGATGCGGGTCGCGATGCACCACGGCAGGAATTCGGGATACTTTTCGACCCCGGCCACCAAGTCGAACAACTGCCCCGGCGTGTAGGGCAGCGGTCGTTTCTCGGCGTGGGTCGGCATCGGCCGCCGGTCAGGCGGGCAACCGGGCCAGACGCTCGGCCTTCAAGGCCTCGAAGTCGCGGTCCGCGTGATAGGACGAGCGGGTCAGCGGCGAGGCGGCGACGAGGTGGAACCCCTTGGCCAGGCCGATGCGCCGGTATTCCTCGAATTCGTCGGGCGTGACGAAGCGGTCGACGCCGGCGTGCTGCGGCGTCGGCTGCAGATATTGGCCGATGGTCAGGAAGTCGACGCCGGCGGCGCGCAGGTCGTCCATCACCTGCAACACCTCGTGACGCGCCTCGCCCAGGCCGACCATGATGCCGGACTTGGTGAACAGCTTCGGGTCGCGCGTCTTGGCGTCGTCGAGCAGGCGCAGCGACAGGTAATAGCGCGCGCCCGGCCGAATCGACGGATAGAGCCGCGGCACGGTTTCGAGATTGTGGTTGTAGACGTCGGGCCCGGCGTCGACCACGGCCTCCAGCGCGCCCTTCTTGTCGCGGAAATCGGGCGTCAGCACTTCGATGGTGGTTTCCGGCGACAGGGCCCGCAGGCGCTCGATGCATTTCACGAACTGCGACGCGCCGCCGTCGGCCAGATCGTCGCGATCGACAGACGTAATCACCACGTGCCTGAGGCCCAGCCGCGCCACGGCCAGCGCCACGTTCTCGGGCTCCAGCGGATCGACGGCGCCGGGCCGTCCGGTCTTGACGTTGCAGAAGGCGCAAGCGCGCGTGCAGGTATCGCCCAGGATCATCATGGTGGCATGGCGCTTGGCCCAGCACTCGCCGATGTTCGGGCAGGCGGCTTCCTCGCACACCGTGTGCAGGTTGTGCTGACGCACCAAGCGCCTGGTTTCGGCGTATTCCGCCGACGTCGGCGCCTTGACCCGGATCCAGGCGGGCTTGCGCGGACTCGGGTTGGCCGGCTTGAACGCCTTTTCGGGGTGGCGCAGGGTCAAGGGGCGTGTCTCCTCGGGGTCCCCTACAAATGGACCCGAAGGCGCGGAAGGTCAAGAAACGAAACGGAATTCCCGCCATGCGCCCCTATTCGGGCAGGTGGATCGCGCCGTCCTTGTCGATCGGAAAATGCGGATTCCAGGCGACTTCCCACAAATGGCCGTCGGGATCGGCGAAATAGCCGCAATAGCCGCCCCACGGGGTTTCCTTGGGCGCCTTGACGATCTTGCCGCCCGCGTTCTTGGCCTCCGTCAGCACGGAGTCGACCTTGGTCCGGGCGCGCACGTTGTGGGCCAGCGCGATACCGGCGAAGCCCGATCCCTCGGCCCGGATGCCCGCATCCGCAGCCAGATCGGTACGGCCGAACAGCGCCAGGATCATGCCGACGGATTGGAAGAAGACGACATCGGCGTTGCTCGCGCTGGAGGCCTTCCATCCCATCTTTTCATAGAACTTGCGGCTGCGGGCGATGTCGGCGACCCCGAGGGTGACGAGACTCAAGCGCGGTTCCATTCGTAATCCCTCTTTCGCTTCATTACAGGACAGGTGTTTCGGCAATCGCCGGACATCGTGTCATGGCTCGCGTCCGGCCGTGGTGATAATGTTGTGGCGAAAGATGGCAATTTTTAGGAGATCGTTCATGCCCGCTCGGCTCGCGTGGCCTGCCGTTGTCGCCCTTTCGTGCATTCTCGCACAAGGCGCCGCCGCGCAGTCGTGGCTCGACAAGGCCAACAAGGCGCTCGGCGATAAGGCCCTGCCCGGCATGGGCGGCGCCGGCACGTCGACCGGCGGCGCAGCGGGACTGTCGACGTCCGACATCGCCGCAGGCCTGCTCGATGCCTTGAAGGTCGGAACCGAGAAAGTCGTTTCCCAAGTCGGCAAGACCGACGGCTTCAACGCCGACCCGGCGATCCGGATTCCGCTGCCGCCGACGCTGGCCAAGGTCAAGACGACGCTGTCCAAGATCGGCATGTCGGGCATGGCGGACGATCTGGAAACCCGCCTGAACCGCGCCGCCGAGGCCGCCGCGCCCGAAGCCAAGGACCTTTTCTTCAAGGCGATCTCGGACATGTCCATCGACGACGCCAAGGGCATCTACAACGGCCCGCAGGACGCCGCGACCCAGTACTTCAAAGGCAAGATGTCGGCGCCGCTGGGCGAAAAGATGAAACCGATCGTGGAGAACAGCCTGTCGCAGGTCGGCGCCGTGCAGTCTTACGACAAGATGATGGGCCAGTATAAATCGATCCCCCTGGTCCCGAACGTGAAGGCGGATTTGACCAGCCACGTCATCGCCAAGGCGCTCGACGGCATTTTCCTCTATGTCGGAAAAGAAGAAGCGGCGATCCGCCAGAACCCGGCGGCGCGCACGACCGATATTTTAAAGAAGGTGTTCGGATCGAGCTGACGCCGCGCCCAAACGCGCCTAAAAATGAATCGCCCGGCCGTAGGCGGCGAGCACCGCCTCGTGCATCATTTCGCTGAGCGTCGGATGCGGGAAGACGGTGTGCATCAGTTCGGCCTCGGTGGTTTCCAGCGTCATGGCGACCGCGTAACCCTGG
>CAZDFF010000125.1:6962-10210 GCA_964504425.1 uncultured Hyphomicrobiales bacterium | reverse complement strand
ACCACGCCTTCGGCGATCACGTCGCAGCGCATGATGCCGCCGAAGATGTTGACCAGGATGCCTTCGACGTTGGCGTCCGACAGGATGATCTTGAACGCCGTGGTCACGCGCTCGCGCGTCGCGCCGCCGCCGACGTCGAGGAAGTTCGCCGGCTCGCCGCCGACCAGCTTGATGATGTCCATGGTCGCCATCGCCAGGCCGGCGCCGTTGACCATGCAGCCGATGCTGCCGTCGAGCTTGATGTAGTTCAGGTCGTGCTTGGCGGCTTCCAGTTCGGCCGGATCCTCTTCGTCCTCGTCGCGCAGGTCGGCCACGTCCTTGTGACGATAGAGCGCGTTGTCGTCGAAGTTCATCTTGGCGTCGAGCGCGATCACGTCGCCGGCGCCGGTCACGACCAGCGGGTTGATCTCGACGACCGAGCAATCCAGTTCCGTGAAGGCCTTGTACATGGCCATCATGAACTTGGTGGCGGCGCCGACCTGCTTGCCCTCGAGGCCGAGGCCGAAAGCGAGCTTGCGTGCATGATAGGGCATCATGTCGGTGGCCGGATCGATCGCCACCTTGATGATTTTTTCCGGATGCTTGGCGGCGACTTCCTCGATCTCCATGCCGCCCTCGGTCGAGGCCATCATGGTGAGTCGCGACGTGACGCGGTCGAGCAGCATGCCGAGATAAAGCTCGCGCTTGATGTCGCAGCCTTCCTCGATATAGACGCGCTTCACTTCCTTGCCGGCCGGGCCGGTCTGCTTGGTGACCAGCACCTGGCCCAGCATCTGCTTGGCGTTGGCGCGAACCTCGTCGACCGACTTGACGACGCGGACGCCGCCCTTGCCCTTCGGGTCGTTCTTGAAGCGCCCGGCGCCGCGGCCGCCGGCGTGGATCTGCGATTTCACCACGAACACGCTGCCGCCCAAGGTCTCGGCTTGTTTCACGGCCTCGTCGACGGTGTAGGCGACGCCGCCCCTCGGCACCGCCACGCCGTAGCGGGCGAGCAGTTGCTTCGCCTGGTATTCGTGAATATTCATGATCGATCCGCCTTTATTTCTTGGTGCCCTTCATCAGTTTCTTGGTCAGGTCGCACAGCGACTTGACCGCGTCGGCGGACTTGTTGAACAGCGCCTTTTCCGGGCCGTTCAACTCGATCTCGACGATCTTCTCGACGCCCTTGGCGCCGATCACCACGGGCACGCCCACGTAGAGGCCCTTCACGCCGTACTCGCCCTTCAGGTAGGCGGCGCAGGGCAGCACCCGGCGCTTGTCCTTCAGGAAGCTCTCGGCCATCTGGATCGCGGCGCTGGCCGGCGCGTAGAAGGCCGAGCCGGTTTTCAGTAACCCGACGATCTCGGCGCCGCCGTCCCGCGTGCGCTGCACGATCGCGTCCATCTTCTCCTGGGTCGACCAGCCCATCTTGATCAGGTCCGGCACCGGGATGCCGGCGACGGTGGAATAGCGCAGCAGCGGCACCATGGTGTCGCCGTGGCCGCCCAGCACGAACGCGGTCACGTCCTCGATCGAAACGTTGAATTCCTGCGCCAGGAAGTAGCGGAAGCGCGCGGAATCGAGCACGCCGGCCATGCCGACCACCTTGTGATGCGGCAGCCCGGAGGCCTCGCGGAGCGCCCAGACCATGGCGTCCAGCGGGTTGGTGACGCATATGACGAAGGCGTTCGGGCAGTTTTTCTTGATGCCCTCGCCGACCATGCCCATGACCTTGGCGTTGGTGCCGATCAGGTCGTCGCGGCTCATGCCCGGCTTGCGGGCGATGCCGGCGGTGCAGATCACCACGTCCGCGCCCTTGAGGGCGGCATACTTGCTGGCGCCGACGTAGCGCACGTCGAAGTCCTCAATCGGCGAGGACTGGGCGATGTCGAGCGCCTTGCCCTGCGGCACGCCGTCGACGATGTCGAAGATGGTGACGTCGCCCAGTTCCTTCAGGCCGATGAGGTGGGCCAGGGTGCCGCCGATGTTGCCGGCACCGACGAGAGCGATCTTGCTTCTTGCCATGGGTCTCCTATGCGCCCGAATGGGCGGCTAATAACCGGAAATTCAAGCCTTTCGTACCGCGATTCATGATCGAGGGCAAGGGAAAGGCTATCGAACGACCTACCCGAAAAGGCCGTATTCCTAAGGCGTTGCCGACCGTTGGACGGGTCAGGACGGATCGAGGTCGAGGCCGATGTCGACCGCCGTCGCGCCCTGGGTGATCCGCCCGGTCGAGATGAAATCGACCCCGGTTTCGGCGATGGCGCGAATGTTTTTAAGGTTAACGCCGCCGGAGGCCTCGAGCGGCACCCGGCCATTCACGGTGGCCACGGCGCGGCGCAGGATGTCAGGCGCCATGTTGTCGAGCAGAAGGCTGGTCGCGCCTGCCTCGAGCGCCTCCTCGACTTGTTCCAAGGTGTCGCACTCGGCGCGCACGTCCATGCCCTGGGGCGCCTGGGCGACGGCTCGGCGCACCGCCTCGCCGATGCCGCCCGCGGCGGCGACATGGTTGTCCTTGATCAGCATGCCGTCGTCGAGTCGCATCCGGTGGTTGACGGCGCCGCCCATGCAGGTCGCGTACTTGGACAGCGCGCGCAGCCCCGGCAGGGTCTTGCGGGTATCGAGCAGGACGGCACCGGTGCCGTCGATGGCATCGACGTAGGTCCGGGTCAGGGTGGCGATGCCGGACAGCAGCTGCACGAAATTCAAGGCCGTGCGCTCGGCGGTCAGAAGCCCGTGCGCCGGGCCCTCGATCCGCATGAGGGCGGTGCCCTTGGCGGCGCGGACGCCGTCCCGGGCGACGACCTCGATCCGGGCGTCGGGGGCGAGCTTCTTGAACACCTCGGCGGCGACCTCGAGCCCGGCCGGCACGATGTCCTCGCGGGGGACCATGACCAGCTTCAGGCGGGTGCCCTCGGGCACGGTCGCCCGGGTCGTCAGGTCGCCGCGGCCGACGTCCTCGGCCAGCGCCAAGTCGACGGCGCGGGCGATCTCGGCGGGGTCCAGGGTCATGGAATTTCGGACGGCCGAAGCCGCCCGCCTACTCGGCGGCCTGTTCGACGGCAACCTTCTTGGCCGACGGCGACATGTCGAGCATCCGCTGCAAGGGCGCGTAGGCGGCCCGGCGCAGGTCTTCCGGCATCTCGACGCGCGGCGCCATGTTGACCAGCGCCATGTGCAGCTTCTCCATGGTGTTCAGTTCCATGAACGGGCAGCGCGCGCAGTCGCAGCTGCCGTCGGCGCCGGGCGCGGCGATGAAGGTCTTG
>CAZDFF010000125.1:2483-6952 GCA_964504425.1 uncultured Hyphomicrobiales bacterium | reverse complement strand
GCGGCGCCGCCTTTTCCATCTGATGGAGCAGGTGCTGCTCGGTCGCGACGATGAACTCGCGGGCCGGGCTGTCCAGCACGTAATCCAGCATCTTGCGGGTCGAGCCGACGTGGTCGGCGTGCTTCAGGATGGCGTCCGGGCATTCCGGATGCGCCGTCACCCGGGCGTCCGGATGGCGCGTCTTCAGGGCGATCAGCTCGCGCTCGGAAAACCGCTCGTGGACGATGCAGACGCCGTCCCATAGTACCATGTTCTCGCGGCCGGTCTTGCGCTTCAGGTAGGCGCCCAGATGACGGTCGGGCGCGAACAGGATCGGCCGGTCGGCCGGAATTTGGTTGATGATGTGCTCGGCGTTCGACGACGTCACGATGATGTCGCTCATCGCCTTCACTTCGGCGGAACTGTTGATGTAGGTCAGGGCCACGTGACCGGGGTGCGCCTCGCGCCAGCGGCGGAAGGCTTCCGGCTTGCAGGTGTCCTCGAGCGAACAGCCGGCCTCGGCGTCGGGCAGCAGCACGGTCTTGTCCGGGCTCAGGATCTTCGCCACCTCGGCCATGAAGCGCACGCCGCAGAAGACGATGACGTCGGCGTCGGTCTTGGCCGCCGTGCGCGACAGGTCGAGCGAGTCGCCGACGAAGTCGGCCAAGTCCTGGATTTCGCCGTCCTGGTAGTAGTGCGCCAGGATGACCGCGTTCTTCTCGCGCCGAAGCCGCGCGATCTCGGCCTCGAGATCGAGGGTCGGGTCGAAATCCCGGGCCGTCTTGGCCCCGGTTCCAGGCAGGACGATGGTGTCGATCACCCTCAACACTCCCTCACATGCCCGCTGCCCGCGGGACGGAGCCGACAAAAACCCGGGCGAGCCCAAGGGGATAGCCCGCCACCATTCGGAAAACATGTAGGCATAAAGCCGTTCGTTAGCAAGCCGCTAAATTGGAATGGTTGTATAGATCGCGGCGATTGATCGTATGCAAGTCCCTGACGGCAAAAAGCTTTTTCCACCCCGTCAGCGGCAAGCCTGACCCGCGTACCAAGTCGCGATCTCGGCCAGTTCGGCGTCGTCCACGCGCGCCGCGAATTCGTTCATCAGCGGGTGCTCCCGCGCCGGTTGGGCGTAGCCGCCGCTCGTTCCCTGCGCCGCGGCGCGGAACAGACGCATCTGCTTGGCCAGATAACCGGCCTGCTGGCCGGCGATGTGCGGCACCAGGGGGCTGTTCGTCACCCCTTTTTCGCCGTGGCAGTTGGCGCAGGTGGTTCGCACGACGGTGGGCGCCGGCGTCGTGACCGGGGCCTTCGGCATGGCGCAGGGTTGCGCCATGTACCAGGCGGACACGCTCTCGATGTCGTCGATACTCAGGTGCGCCTGATGGCTCATGATCGGTTCGGCGCGCACGCCGGCGGCGTCGCCGCCCGCGGGCTTGGACGGGTTGCGGAAGTCGCGGATCTGCTTGACCAGATAAAGCTCGTTCTGGCCGGCGAGATGGGGCATGCCCGGCAGGATCGAGGCGCCCGCCGGGCCGTGGCACTCGGCGCACTGGCGGGCGATGTCGCGGCCCTTGGCGATGTCGGCGGCAGCCGCGGGCAGGGCGACCAGGACGACGGCGAACGCGGCGACGGCGAATCTCACGATGGCCTCCAGTCGGCGATGTATTTCTCGCTCTGCATTTCGATCAGCCGCGACACCGTGCGCTGAAACTCGAACGCGCCGTCGCCCTCGGTATAAAGCGCGTCGGGCGCCGCGTCGGCGGAACAGATCAGGTTGACCCGCTTTTCGTAGAGCGTGTCGATCAGGGTGACGAACCGCTTGGCCTCGTTGTGGCGCTTGATGCCCAGCTTCGGAATGTGGCCCAGCACCAGGGTATGGTAGCGCTCGGCCAGCGCCAGGTAGTCGGCGGCGCCCAAGGGCTTCTCGCACAGGTCGGCGAAGGTCGCCCACGCGACCCCTTCGGCGGCGCGCGGGATGTCGAGCGTCCGGCCTTGCACCGGCAGGCCCGCCGGCCGGGCATCGGCGCCCACGGTCAGGTCGGCGAAGGCGGCTTCCAGTTCGCGGTCGGTGTCGGGGCCGATCGGCGTCAGGTAGGTGCGCATGGTCTTCATGCGCTCCAGCCGATAATCGATGCCGGCGTCGAGTTCGAGCACGTCGAGCTTCCGTTGGATCGTCTCGATGAACGGCAGGAACATCTCGCGTTGCAGGCCGCCCTTGTACAGGTCCTTCGGGTGACGGTTCGACGTGGTGACGACGACCACCCCTTGAGCGAACAACTCTTCGAACAGGCGGCCCAAGATCATCGCGTCGGCGATATCGGTGACGTGGAATTCGTCGAAGCACAACAGCCACGCCTTGTCGACGATGACGCGCGCCAGCGCCTTCAGGGGATCGGCGGACGGCGGTACCTTGCCCGCCTTCACCGCCTGGCGGAACCGGTGCACGCGGTCGTGGACTTCCAGCATGAAGGCGTGAAAGTGGACGTGCTTGCGCTGCTGGACCGTCGAGTGTTCGTAGAACAGGTCCATCAGCATGGTCTTGCCGCGCCCGACGCCGCCGTACATGTAAAGGCCCCGGGGCGGCGGCACCTTCTTGCGCGACAGCCGCGCCAGCCAGCCCTCGCGGCCCATCTGCGGCGCATAGGCGGCCAGGTCTTCGTGCAGCGCCTGCAATTTTTCCACCGCCGTCGCCTGATAGGGATCGGGCTTGATGTCGTCTGCGTCGATCAGCGCCTTGTAGGCCGGGCGCGGTCCCGTGACGGGGGGCTTCGCGGATTCGTTCACGGCCGGGGCCTCCGCGTCGTTTCCGCCGCGCGGTCGAGCAGCGCGCAGGCCTCGGCGACGACGTCGGCGACCACGGCGGCGGCGGGGCGCACGTCGCGGATCATATCGATCCCTTCGCCGGCGAAGACGACGGCGGTGTCGAAGTCGCCGTCGGTCTGCGCGTCGATATAACGTCGGGCCTCGTTGTCGACGGCGCGGCCGAGCTCGGCCTCGCGGCCGTGCCAGCGATCCAGGAAATCGTTGCGGATGGCGCGGCCTGTGAACTCGCCGGGCCAGTCGAGCCGCCGGACGATGTCGAACACCGTGGTGCGCGCCGTGGCGTCGCCGTTCGTTTCGACAATGCGCTTCTTCTGATTGTCGTGGCCGAGCCATTCGTCGGTGGCGCAGAAACGCGTGCCCATCAGCACCCCGGCGGCGCCCAGCATCAGCGCGGCGGCCAAGCCCCGGCCGTCGGCGACGCCGCCCGCGGCGACCACGGGGATGGGCGCGACCGCGTCGACCGCCGCCGGCACCAGCGCGAAGGTCGACCGGCCGGCGCCGTGACCGCCGGCTTCGGTGCCTTGGGCGACGACGATGTCGGCGCCGATCCGCGCGGCGTCCCTGGCCATGGCGACGGTCTGCACCTGGCAGATCAATTTCGCGCCCGCGTCCTTGATCGGTTTGGCGAACGGCGCCGCGTCGCCGAACGACAGCATCACGGCGGCCGGCTTCCGTTCCAGCGCGCGGGAAAGCAAATGGGGTTTCTGCGCCAGGCTCCAGGTGATGAAGCCGATGCCGACGCGGGCGTTGCCGGCGGCGGCGAACTCGCGCTCTATCCAGGCCTCGTCGCCGTAGCCGCCGCCGATCAGGCCGAGCCCGCCGGCGCCGGTGACGGCGGCCGCCAGCCGGCCGCCGGCCGTGGCACCCATCGGCGCCAGCAGTACCGGGTGTTCGATGTCCAGCAGATCGGTCAACGCCGTCGACAGGGCCACGATCGTCCTTTCCGCCTCTATTCCGCCGCGCGGGTGGTCGCGGCCCGCGCCACGCTACGCGCGAACGCGGATTCCATTTCGCGCCGGACCTTCAGGGCAAGGCTGTCCTGCGGCGCCTCGACGTCGTTCCAGGTCACCGCCTGGCCTTGCTTGACGGCGTTCTTCAGCTTGACCCCGTGCGCCAGCCCGATCGGCAGTGCGCCGGTCTTCATCGACTGCGCGGCCGGCATCAAGCGGCCCCACACCGTGGCGCCGCCTTCGCCGTCCAGCGCCTCGCCCGGCTTCAGGTCGCGCTTGGCGGTCGCGACCGCGTCGGCGACGAAGCCTTGGGCGACACCGGTCGGTATCTTCAACAGCCCGACCGAGGCGACGCTGACGCCCAGTTCCAGGCCGATCAAATGGTACGGCCGCCACAACGCGGAAAAGCGTCCGCTCGCGTCGGTCAAAAGCCCGTAGTCGGCGAAGCAGCGCTGCACGTAGTCGCTCGGCGCCTCGAACACGACGTAGACGCCCCAGCGCAGGTTGTTCTCGATGTCGATGCCGTCGCGCGCCCGGCTGGAAATCACCTCGACCTGGCCTTTGTGGTGCAGGCAGCCGCCGACGTCGGACGGGATCAGGGTGTGGGCGATCTTCTCGACCGCGCAGGGCGGAAACGCCAGCCCGTCCGGCGCCGGCGTCAGGCCGGTGGCGTTGGCGACAGCGGCCATCTCGATCGCCGACTTGGTGCCGTCC
>CAZDFF010000125.1:0-2473 GCA_964504425.1 uncultured Hyphomicrobiales bacterium | reverse complement strand
CAGGAACGAATTGAACATTTTCGCGTTCATGCCGCTCTGCTTGGCGCGCTCGGGCGTCAGGCCGTAATGGCCCCACACCGTGTCCGGCGTCGAGGCGTGGAATTCCGGCATGTAAAGCGTGCCCTTGCCGGCGGCGACCACGTCGAAGCCGACCGAGCGCGCCCAGTCGACCTGTTCGCAGATCAGCGCCGGCTGGTCGCCGTAGGCCAGCGAATAGACCACGCCGGCCTCGGCCGCCTTCCTGGCCAAAAGGGGCCCGGCCAGCACGTCGGCCTCGACGTTGACCATGATCACGTCGTGGCCGCGTTCGAAACAGGCCAGCGCGTGTTTGATGCCGGCTTCCGGGTTGCCGGTTGCCTCGATCACGATGTCCAACCCGGGCGCATGGATCAGCGCGTCCGCGTCCTCGACGATGCAGGTGCCGCCGGTCGCGAGCGCTTTGGCGAACGAGGTCGCGGCGTATTGTTCCACCGGCCAGCCGGTCGATTTCAGGGTCGCCCGCGCGCGCTCGATCGACAGGTCGGCGATCGCCAGTACGTGGACGCCGGGCGTGCGCCGGGCCTGAGCCAGGAACATGGCGCCGAACTTGCCGGCGCCGATCAGGCCGACGCGAAGCGGTCGGCCGGCTTCCTCGCGCTGGCGCAACAGGTGAAAGTGGTTCATCGGCTCATGGTCCCCTCGGCACGAAAAATATCGAAATATTCCGATTTCCGTTCGGTCTTGTCCGGTTTCCGTTCGGTTTTGTCGCGTTTATGTCGCGTTTTTCGGCTTAAGTCGTTGATATTCCCGGAAACCGCCGAAACCGCATCGTCAAACATAACCTTTTATAACCTTTTTTCCGTCGCCGCGCCTTCGCGTCGGCCGGAACGCCGCCTCGAAACATGGACCCGTAAGGCGGGCCGGCGGCCGCCGTCCCCGGCGTCCGAATAGACAAGTCGGCCATTCTCGTTAGGAATCAATATATGTATAAAATCCTTCCATAGGAATGTCAAGGACGGCATGCCCTCGCATGGCTGCCGGCGGGCAATGTGTGATATACGGAAATCGCCGAAACCGAAGCGGCAGGAGGCCGCCGTGCATCGATCCATCGACGCGAAACGCGACGAAATCGCGGCCCTGTGCCGGCGCTTCGGGGTGCGCAAGCTCGAAGTCTTCGGTTCGGCGGCGCGCGGCGCCGATTTCGACCCGGCCGCCAGCGACGCCGATTTCCTGGTCGAATTCGATCCCGACAGCCGGCTTCGGCCGCTGGACGAATTCGTCGGCTTGCAAGCGGCGCTGGCGGCGCTGCTCGGCCGTTCGGTCGATCTGATCGAAGCGTCCGCCGTCAGGAACCCCTATATACGTGCGACCATCGAACGAGGCCGCGAGCTCGTCTATGCGGGGTAACCTTCGTTGGGTCAACGGCGCGGAACCTCCCGCATGGCCTCGACGATCTCGACCGTCCTCGCGCTGACGGTCACGACCCGCTTCAACAGGTCGACGACCCGTTCCTTGTGATCGGCGAAACGGTAGGTGTTGAACTTCTCGCGGATCGTCGGGTCCTTCGGCGTCTTTTCCTTGTGCTGGTCCAGCACCCTGTCGATGGCCGAACGGTTGCCGAGCACGTAGTCCCACGCCTCGTGCGGCGCGCCGGAAAGCTGCGTCTCGGTATCCAGCACAATAATGCCGTTGTCGCGGTCGGATTTCAAAATGACGCGCGGCGTCTGCTTCGCGGCGCGCACCTTTTCGTCGGGCGTGTCGGTGCGCTTGAGAGGGAACGGCTCGGCGGTCTCGAATCCGATATGCAGGTCCAGCAGCGTCTGGCCCCAATCGCGCCAGCGCTTGAAATTCGGATAGAACGGAATGCGCGGAAATTCGCGCTTCAGGTTCAGCGCATAGGTCTCGCGATAGACGGGATCGTGCAACACGGCATAGACGTAGGCGAAGATGTCGTCCTTGGTTATTCCGGTTTTGTCACCATAGTGGGTAGCGAACTGCTGGAGCGCCCAATCGGTGATGTTGTCTAACTTTCCTCCAGCTGACGTGAGCATTCGAGCTGCGCCCACCGCGCCAGATGCTGCACCAACAAGATGGAGGTCAAAGACTCCATCAACAGCAAGACACATAAAAGGTTTTTGAGAAGTCGGATCGGACCATACTATTGTTGAAACGCGCTGGTGCCCGGTTGATCCGAACATCTCTCCAAGGCGGTACTGCATTTCGTTGAGTTGCTTGCTAAAATACAAGCGACGTGTCTGAAACGGCCGATATGTGCAGTTTGAAATGAGGTCTTGCGAGAAGTTTAGCTGCACCTTCTTTTCGAGAAGCTGTTTTACAAGGCGAGTCCATTTGATGCCATCAAGCGGCGGCACACTTTTGTTTTTCAGTTCGTGATTATAAACAGCGATCAGATGTTTAACTTTAGTTTCGACGTCATGATCTGGCCTGCTGCCGGTTCCAAAGACACTTGGTTTAGGTGTTTGATGATGGAACC
>CAZDFF010000124.1:0-10291 GCA_964504425.1 uncultured Hyphomicrobiales bacterium | reverse complement strand
ACCTGGGCCAAGCGGGGTTCGGACTCGAACAAATCCAGTGACGCGTTGGCTGCCGCGCAGGCCAGCGCGTTCGCCATGTAGGTCGGCCCGTGCATCAGGGCGGCCTCGGGCCTGTCCGACAGGAACGCCTCGAACACCCGGCGGCTCGCCACCGTGGCGGCCAGCCCCATGGGGCCGCCGGTCAACGCCTTCGACAGGCACACGATATCGGGAACGACGCCCGCTTCCTCGCAGGCGAACATGCGGCCAGTGCGGCCGAAGCCGGTCATGATTTCATCGGCGATGAAAAGGATTTCGTGACGCGCGGCCGCTTTCGCGACGAAGGTCAGGGTTTCCGCGTCGTGGAATTTCATCCCGCCCGCGCCCTGCACCAGGGGCTCGACGATGACGCCGGCGATGTCGTCGCGCCGCCGTTTCAAAAGACTTTCGAAGTCCGCCCGTTGGCCCGCTGTGCGCGGCAGATCGACAATAATCTGTTCGAGGAGACATCCCTTGAACAATCCATGCATGCCGCCTTCCGGGTCGCACACGGACATGGTGCCCAACGTGTCGCCGTGATAGCCGTGACGGAACGCGACGAATTTGGTGCGGCCGGTCCTGCTTTTGTTCAGCGAGAACTGGATCGCCATCTTCATGGCAACCTCGACCGACACCGATCCGGAATCGGAAAAAAACACGCGGTCCAGGCCATCGGGCAGCAGCGCCGCCAAGCGTTTTGCCAGCGTCAAGGCCTGTTCGTGGACGATGCCGCCGAACATGACATGCGGCATCGTTTGCAACTGTCGCTCGACGGCGGCGACGATGTGCGGGTGGTTGTAGCCGTGGCAGGCCGTCCACCACGACGAAATGCCGTCGATCAATTGCCGGCCGTCGGCCAAGGTCAACCGCACGCCGTCGGTCGCCGTCACGGCAACCGGCGGCGAGGCCGTTTGCATCTGGGTATAGGGCAGCCAGATGTGGGCAGCGCCGTCCTTCAGCCAAGCCGGCGCCTTGGGGTCGTCCGCCGCGGTCACTCCGCCGCCTGGGATCCGGCTTCCGGCGCCATGGCCTCGATGCCCAGCCGTCTGAACAAGCGCTTGTCCGTGGCGACGCCGGCGTTCGGAGCGGTCAGCAGCTTTTCGCCGGTGAACATGGAATTGGCGCCGGCGAGGAAGCAAAGCGCCTGCATCTCGTCGGTCATCGATTCCCGCCCGGCGGAAAGGCGCACGAACGATTTCGGCAGCATCAGGCGGGCGACCGCGATCGTGCGCACGAATTCGATGGGATCGAGCGGCTGGACGTGCCCGAGCGGCGTGCCCTCGATCGGCACCAGCATGTTGATCGGCACGCTTTCCGGCTGCGGGTCCAGATTGGCGAGGGTCTTGAGCATGCCGGCGCGATCCTTGCGGGCTTCGCCCATGCCGACGATGCCGCCCGAACAGACCTTCATGCCGGCGGCCTGGACGCTGGTCAGCGTATCCAACCGGTCGGCGTAGGTGCGGGTGGTGATGACCTCGCCGTAATATTCCTCGGACGTATCGACGTTGTGATTGTAGTAGTCGAGCCCGGCGTCCTTCAGCCGCTTCGCTTGCGGCGCGGAGATCATGCCGAGCGTCATGCACGTTTCCATGCCCAGCGCCTTGACGGTGCCGACCATCTCGGCGATGCGCTCGACGTGGCTGTCGTTCAGGGAACGCCACGCCGCGCCCATGCAAAAGCGGGTCGATCCGCCGGCCTTGGCGCGTTCGGCCGCCGCCTTGACTTCGGAAACCGGCAGCAGGCGCTCGCGCTCCAGGCCGGTGTCGTAATGGACGCTTTGGGCGCAGTACTTGCAGTCCTCGGAACAGCCGCCGGTCTTGATGCTGAGCAGCGTGCTGGTCTGTACCCGGTTCGGGTCGAAATGGCGCCGGTGCACCGTCTGCGCGGCGTACAGCAGGTCGTTGAAGGGCATGTCGAACAGGCCGAGGATTTCCTCGGTCGTCCAGTCGTGGCGCACGGCGCCGGGGGTCGGTTCGGTCTTGGCGATGGTGCGCGAAGGCACGGACATGATAGATTTTCTCCGGTTGGGCCAACCCACCGAATATTAGGGTCCGCCGCCCGGCCGTGCCAGCCCCAATGCGAGCCCAAATCATGGACACCGCCGAGAGAACCGACCCCGCCCGCACGCTCGAATCGATGGCGCGCGAGGCCTTGGCGGCGCTGGAAGAAAAGAGCCTGCGCCGGCGCCTCGCCGACACCGGCAGGACCCGGCCGAACGCTGCCGAACGCGGTGGCCGCGAGCTGATCTCTTTTTCCTGCAACGATTACCTGAACCTGTCCCACCACCCGGACGTGTGCCGGGCGGCGATCCGGGCGATCGAAACCTACGGGGCGGGGGCCGGCGCGTCGCGCCTGGTCACCGGCAACCACCCGCTTTACCGGGCGCTCGAAACGCGGCTCGCGCGGATGAAGGGAACGGAGGCCGCGACCGTGTTCGGCAGCGGCTACCTCGCCAACATCGGAATCATCCCGGCACTGGTCGGCAAGGACGACTTGATCGTCATGGACGAACTGGCGCACGCGTGCATGCATGCCGGCGCTCGGCTCTCGCACGCCAAGGTCACCGTGTTCCGCCACAACGACATCGATGCCTGCCGAGGTGTGTTGGCGTCGCGCCGCGCCAAGCATGGACACTGCCTGCTGCTGACGGAACGGGTCTTCAGCATGGACGGCGACGTCGCCCCGGTTGCCGGGCTTGCCGAACTTGCGCGCGAATTCGACGCCTGGTTGATGACCGACGACGCGCACGGCTTCGGCGTGCTGGACGCGGGCGATCCAAGCCACGCCAACGACGTGCCGCTCCAGATGGGCACGCTGTCGAAGGCGGTCGGCGCCTACGGCGGCTATCTGTGCGCCGCCGAACCGGTGATCGAACTGATCCGCAACCGGGCGCGCAGCTTCATCTACACGACCGGCCTGCCGCCGTCGGTGGTGGCGTCGGCGGACGCGGCGCTGGCGATCGTGGAAAACGATCCGGGCTTGGTCGCGAAGCCGTTGGCGAAGGCACGTTTGTTCACGTCGTTGCTGAACCTGCCGTCGGCGCAAAGCTCGATCGTGCCCGTGATCCTGGGCGAGGAGGAAAAGGCGCTCGCGGCGTCGGACGCGTTGCGCGAGCAAGGGTTCCTGGTCATCACGATCCGGCCGCCGACGGTGCCGGAAGGCACCGCGCGGCTGCGTTTCACCTTCACTGCGGGACACGAGGACGCCGACATTCGCCGCCTCGCCGGCGGCGTCCGCCCGTTCGTCCGTCCGGCATGAAGGCGTTCTTCGTCACCGGCGCTGGCACCGATGTCGGCAAGACCTTCATCGCCGCCGCGCTGTGCCGCTGGGCGCGGAAGGCCGGGCTTTCGGTCGCTGCCCTAAAGCCAGTGGTTTCGGGATTTGACCCGGAAAACGTTACGGCAAGCGATCCGGCGTTTCTATTGGCCGCGCTCGGCCGTCCGGCCACGGCCGCCGAAATCGCCTCCATTGCGCCCTGGCGGTTTCGGGCGCCGCTGTCGCCGGATATGGCGGCGGTCCGGGAAGGGCGGGGCATCGACTTCGCCAAATTAGTCGATTTTTGCGAAGGCCGCCTGAAAGGGCCCGAAGACGTTCTGCTGATCGAGGGCGTCGGCGGCGCGATGGTGCCGTTGACCGCGACCCATACGGTGCTCGATTGGATGGCGGCCCTTGGCCTGCCCGCGGTCCTGGTGAGCGGAAGCTACCTGGGATGCTTAAGCCACACATTGACAGCGGCGACCGCGCTCCGAACCGCCGGGATCGGCATCGCCGCCGTGGTCGTAAGCGAATCCGAGGAAAGCCCGGTGCCGATCTCGGAAACGGTGGCGACCATGACGCGATTTCTCGGTGCCGTACCTATCGTCGCCATGGCGCGGGACGGCGACGCGGCGGGCGAAGCGGCGCTCGCCCGCGCGCTCGGCCTCGGCTAGCGGTTTATTGGAAGTCGAGCTTTTCCTGAATCTTGGCGATCCCCTTGCGGGCGCAGGCGTCGTCCTGCTTGCCGCCGGGCGCGCCCGAGACTCCGATGGCGCCGACCAGTTCGCCGCCGGCCTGGATCATGACGCCGCCGCCGATCATCGCCGTGCCGGGGACATGGCGCACCCCGGAGGCTTCCTTGCCGGCCTGGGTTTCCTCGGTCATCGTCGTGGTGTCGGTGCGAAACGAAATGGCGGTCCAGGCCTTGCGGGTCGCGGTTTCCGGCGTGTGCGGTCCGGCGAAGCGGTCGCGCAGCATCACTTGTGCGACTCCGGCGCGGTCAACGACCGTAACGGCGACCTGGAATCCTTCCTTGCGGCAGGCATCCAGCGTCGCTGTGGCGACTTCCAGCGCCGTTTCCGGCGTCAAGCTGCGGAACGTCATTAGCGGCTTGGCTTCTTCCGCAGCAGCGGGCAGCGCCGTGCCTGCAACGATCAGGCAGGCCGCAATCCATCTTCCGATCATGTCGATCTGCTCCATCCCGAGGATGTTTAAGGAAATGCGGCCGGTTCTTGTCGGCGTCAGCCGGCCTTCTTGATAAGGAAGCGGAACACGCCGCCCTCGTCCTTGGATTCCATCAGTTCGTGCCCGGTGGCGCGGCTGAAGGCCTCGAAATCCTTCACGGCGCCCGGGTCGGTGGCGATGACCTCGAGCGTTTCGCCCGGCTTCAGCCCGCCCATCGCCTTCTTGGCCTTGAGGATCGGCAGCGGGCAGTTCAGCCCCTTCGCGTCGAGAGTCTGGGTCGCCATGGTGTCTCCTGGTCACGTGTGTTCGATTGCCATCCCTTTATGATTGCCAAAGGACCCCATGTCACTTGGGCATTCGGGATGACAGAGCGATTATATTCAATTATTATAATATGCGAGGCCGCAAACCCGCCAGTGAAATCCGCACGGCGGGCGCGTCGGCCAGAAAACAGCGACCGCCGGGACGAGGAACATCATGGAAGGCTTACCGATCAAATATATCGTCGCGACCTTGGGCTTCGTCCTGGGGGCGGCGTTCGGCGCCACCGCACAACGCACCAACTTCTGCACCATGGGCGCGATCTCGGACATCGTTTTCATGCAGGACTGGAATCGCTTCCGCGCCTGGATGCTGGCCATCGCCGTCGCCATCCTGGGCAGCCAGGGGCTGCACCTGATGGGGATGATCGACCTCAACAAATCGATCTACCTGACGACCAATTTCGGCTGGGCTGGCGCCATCGTCGGCGGCCTGCTGTTCGGCTTCGGCATGACCATGACGGGCGGTTGCGGCAACAAGACGCTGGTCCGCCTCGGCGCCGGGAACCTGAAATCCCTCGTCGTCGCCATCGTGCTCGGTATTTTTGCCTACATGACGCTGCGCGGCCTAATCGGAATCGGGCGCGTGCAGATGGAAACCGCGCTGAACGTCAATCTGGCGACGGCCAAGCTCACCGCCCAGGGCGTGCCCGACATGGTGGCGAAGCTGACCGGCGCGGCGCTCCCGACCGTGCGGACCGCCGTCGCCGTCGCCGTCGCCGGGGCTCTGCTGTGGTTCTGCTTCAAGAGCGCCGACTTCCGCGGTTCCGCCGCGAACATCGCCAGCGGCCTGATCCTCGGCGTTCTGGTGGTCGGCGGCTGGGCGATCACCGGCATCGTCGGCAAGGACGAATTCGACCCGACGCCGCTGGCTTCGGTTACCTTCGTTGCGCCCGTCGGCGAAAGCGTGCAGTACCTGATGACCTTTACCGGGGCCACGATCAACTTCGGCATCGCCACCGTCGGCGGCGTCATCGTGGGCTCGTTTCTGATGGCCAAGGCGACCGGCGAATTCCGCATGGAATCGTTCGCCGACGCCAACGACCTCCTGCGTCACCTGATCGGTGGCGCGATCATGGGGATCGGTGGGGTCATGGCGCTCGGCTGCACCATCGGCCAGGGCATGACCGGCATGTCGACGCTGGCGATGGGCTCGTTCCTGGCTCTCGGATCGATTATCCTGGGCGGCGTGATCGGGATGAAATACCTGGAGGAAGGCACCCTCTCGGGCGCCTTGAAGGCGGTCTTCGCGCGGGGCTGAGGACGCGTTAAGCGCAACCCTTGAAGTTGTCGGCCGCCATCTTGGCTTCGTATTTGTCGGCGACCGCGCTGCCGGGCGTCAGTTGCGGTTTCACGCCGTTCCAGTCCTCCGGCTTCAGCAGGATCAGCCAGCCTTCGCCGTAGGGATCGGTGTTGCAGGTCGACGGCTTGGAAACCACCGTGTCGTTGACCGCGACCACCTCACCGCCGGCGATGGATTTCGCCGGGCCGACCCACTTTCCCGATTCGACCGTGGCGCAGGACTTTCCCGCCTGGACCGCGCGGCCGACCTTCTTCGGCGTGCAGGCGACCAACTGGCCGGCCATGGCGACCGCGACCGCGGTCATGCCGAGTTTCACGGTGCCGTCGCCGACTTCCTTGAACCACATGTTGTTGTCGACGTCGTACAGAAGGTCGTCGGGAAGATTGCAACCGCGGACGGTGGGCATCGTGGTCTCCTTGGCGTAAGAAAGCCTCTAATTCTGGACTATGCGCTTTCGGCGCGCAACGGCCGTGCGGAACAGCAGAACTCGCCAACCTTCGCATTTTCCATCTTGCCCGACACGAACAGCAGCAGGTGCCGGGCGACGGCGGCCATCAATTTAAGATGCTGCGGCGTGCCCGGCTGTTTCGGGTGGGTCAGGATCAGATTGTAATGATAGACCAGTTCGCGGCAGGTCTCGCGGCAGGCGTTGAAGCTGGGGTCGCCCTTGGCGCCCTGGCGATGGAGCGCCAGCAGCCGGAAGCCCTCGGCCTTCTCGCCGGTCGGTGCCTGGTCCTTGGCCTCGATCCAATTTTCCAGCACCGCTTCGCCGAAGGCCAGCAGACGGGCCGCGGCCGCCGGGGCGTCCGAAGCCCGCTCCAACGCGTCGATGCCTTTTTCGATCTCGGCGAAGGGCGTCATCCCAGGCCTTTTTCCTTCACCAGCGCCATGGCGTCGGAGACGTTCTCGTGGACGCCCAACGTGCGCGGGCTCACGCCGAGCGCCAACCCCAGCAACTGGGTGAAATAGAGGATTTTGACGTTGGTCTTGATGCCGAGCGTTTTCTCGGCGCGGATCTGGTGCATCTCCAATCCCGAATGGCAGGTCGGGCATTCGGTGGCGATGACCTCGGCGCCGCAGGCTTCGGCCGTGCGCAGGATGTTGGTCACCAGTTTGGTCGACATGTCGCAGTCGGAAAGCGTGTGGGCGCCGCCGCAGCACGCGGTTTTCAGCGGGAAATCCACGTTCTCGGCGCCGGCGGCGGCCAGGATGTCGTCCATGAAATGCGGTTTCAAGGTCGATTCGCTGTCCGGGCCCTTGTCCTTTTCCGGGAAGATGTGGCGCGGGCGCGTGTACATGCAGCCGTAGTAGTTGGCGACCTTCAGGCCCTTCAGCGAATTCTTCACCCGCGCGCGGATGCCGTCCTCGCCGATCGCCTGCTTGATCCAGTCGAGCGCGTGGATGGTTTCGATCTGCCCGGCCTCGTAGGTTTCGTGGCCCGCCTTCTTGGAAAGCCGGTCGACGACCGCGACCGATTCCTTGTCGTGGGACAGGTCGTATTCGGCCTTCTTCAGATTGTGATAGCAGCCGTTGCAGGGCGCCATCACCGTGTCGAATTTCATTTCGTTGGCGGCGATCGACATCACCCGCGAGGACAGATAGGTCTGCAGCTTCGGGTCGATGTTCTTCACTTCCATCGCGCCGCAGCAGTTCCAATCCTCGACTTCCACCAGTTCGAGGCCCAATTCCTTGCCGATGGCTTTGGTCGAGCGGTTGTAGGAATGGCCCGACCCTTCCAGCGCGCAGCCCGGGTAGTAGGCGACTTTCTTGTATTTGTGCTCGGTCATGCGTCGTCTCCTGGGGCCTAATGGCCGGGGCCGTCGAGATGCAAGGCTTTGTGCTGCTTCGTCTTTTGTTCGGAAACGTATTCGGCGATGGCGTCGCGGGCACCGGCCCAGCGCCGGGTGCGGGGCCGGATGAAATTGGCGATCCCCATGATCATCAACAGCTTGATCGGCAGGTGCCGGATCATGCGTTTCACAAGCTCGATCAGCCATTCCTGATTCAGCGGCTGGCCCGTGCGCTTGAAGAAATGGTGGATGATGCGGCCTTCCTCGATCTTGCCGGTGGCGAAGACCTGCTCGGAAAAGACCTCGTCGAAGTGCATCGAGGGCGACTTCGGGGTGTGGCCCTTCATTTCCAACCAGTGGGCGGTCGCCTTCATCACGCCTTCGGGCACCACGTCGCGCGGGCACGCATAGGTGCATTTGTTGCACGACACGCACTGCCAGATGATGTCCTTGTCGCGCAGCAGTTCCTGTTCCATGCCGGTGCGGATCAGGTAGATCCAGTAGCGCGGATTGAAGTCCGGGTTGACGGCATTGACCGTGCAGGAATTGGTGCACGATCCGCACTGCCAGCAGCGGTGGATGAACTCGCCGCCGGGCAGGGCGGCGATCTCGTCTTCCATGGCCTCGTTGTAGTCCGTCACCACGCGCGAGTGGATGAACGTGCTCCAGTGGCCCGAGACATCGACGCCGTCGATGATCAGATTTTCGTGCGTCTCGAGGTTCTCGGGACGGATCAGGGACTTTTCATGAATCGGCATCGGTCGATCCTTGCGGGTTTTCCAGCATGCGGGGGTCGTCGACCGCGTAGGCCTCGCCGTCGACGTCGCGCAGCCGCGTCTTGGCGTTCTTGGCGTTGATTCCGTCGAGCCCCAGCATGCGCCGGACGAACTGCATGGGGTCGTCGGGCTGGGCGAAGTCGGTGCGCAGGTACGAACCGCCCTGGGCGCCGATGTATTCGGCATACACGTGCGCGCACAGAAGATCGACGTAGGCCGGCACGTCGCGGAAGACGCCGTTGTCGGTCAGGAACTGGCTCAACTCCTCGCGCAGCACCAGAAACGTTTCGAAATCGTCGGATACGTCCAGCACGGTGTGGTCGACGTTTTCGCCGTGCCAGATTTCGCGGATGACGCCGGTGTTGGTCTTGGCGTCCCAGACCCAACGCGCCATGAGCGGATAACGCTCGGGATCGGCGTAGTGCAGCGTCTCGGTGGCGAGGTCGCGGACCCAGCGGTGCTGCTTGTCCTGGGGGAAGCGCAGGCAAAAGGCATGGACGCGGGCGTCGGTCGTGGTCGTGTCCGCGATGCCGTCCAGAAGTTCCGTCAGCGCGTCGCGGATGGATAGAAAACCATCCGTGTCCAGTTTCGGCCCGATCCGCCGGCGGACCGGCGCCATGAAGGCCGACAGGGTCTTGAAGGTCGTGGCTTCCAACGTTTGGACCCTGCCGCCCAGAAGCGATTCCTGGAAAAGTTTGGCCTTGAGGCCGAGCGCGTGGACGTAGCGCTCGATCCCGCCGTCCCGTTCGCAGCCCCGGATCAGGGCTTCCAATGCGGACCGCAAGCGCGGCCCGCTCAGATGCAGAATCGGGCGGACCGGCCCCGGATCTGGGGTCTTGGCGGCGGAAAGGGGACGGGCCAGCACCGATGCCTCGCGATCACTCGGCGGCGGCTTTGGCGCCGTGGACCAGGGCCATGGCCGCCATGGCCGCCGATTGTCCCTGGGCGATCGAATCGTCGATGGTTTCGGGGCCGGTGGCCGCGCCCGCGACGAACACGCCCGGCCGCGACGTGGTCGCCGCCGCCCGGTAGGTGCTGCCGGCGAGGATATGGCCGTGCTTCTGCAACTTCACGTCGAACACCGATCCGATCAGCATGTTGTCCACGTTCGGGTCCATGCCGATCGCGTGCACTACCATGTCGAAGGGGATGGTGATCGGGCGCTTCACCAGCGTGTCCTCGCCCTTGACGATCAGCTTCGATCCGTCGGACGTGACCTCGGCGATGCGCGCCTTGATGTACTTGACCTTGAATTCCTCCTGGCTGCGCCAGTAATAGAGGTCCTCGTACAGGCCGAAGGTGCGGATATCCATGTAATAGATGTAGACGTGGCAATCCGGCAGTTCCTCGCGGATTTCCATCGCCAGGTTCGACGACACGGTGCAGCACACCTTCGAGCACCATTCGCGCCCGATCTGGCGATCGCGCGAGCCGACGCACAGCAGGATCGCGACGCGCTTTGGCTTGCGGTCGTCCGACGGGCAACGGACGCCCTTGCCGGACGAGATCATCTGTTCGACCTGGGTCGTCGTCACCACGTCGGGGAACGTGCCGAAGCCCCATTCGGGCTTGTTCACGGAATCGAAATGGGTGAAGCCGGTGCACAGGATCGCGGCGCCGGCGTCGATCGAGGTCGCGTCCGAC
>CAZDFF010000123.1:0-10324 GCA_964504425.1 uncultured Hyphomicrobiales bacterium | reverse complement strand
GCGTTAAATCAGGCGCGGGTTTCGGCGGGAAAGCGCAGCGCGTACCAAACCGCGAGCGCACCGCCCACACCCAGCACCATGAAGGCCGGACCCCAGACGGTCGGCGCCTGGCCGGCGACGTTGGTGTGGTCGAGCACCCAGCCGAAAGTCACCGGCGCGGCCGCACCGGCGCCGAATCCGAGCAGCGAACGCAGCGCCAGCGCCGAGCCGAGATAGGCCGCCGGCACCGATTCGGTCAGCGCCGTCGACAGCACCGGCGAATCGCCCAGCGCCGTGAAGCCGTGCACCAGCACGAGCGCCACCAGCACGCCGATCGGCAGCGCCACCAGCCAACCCAATGCGAACGACAACGCGGCGCTGATCGCGGCCAGCGACACCAGCACCGCGCGCCGGCCCAACCGGTCGGACAGATGGCCCATGGAGGTCGAAGCCACGGCGCCGACGGCGTGCATCACGGCCGTCAGGTAGGCGCCGATTTCCGCCGACTTCACCGAACCGGCGCCGCCGATCATCATGCCGGCGGCGAGGAACGCGGGCGCCCACGACCACATGCCGAGCAGTTCCCAGTTGTGGCAGGTGTAGCCGAGGATCAGCCGCCGGGCCTTGGGGTTGCCGAGCACGGCGGTGCCGACGCCGGTGCCTTCCGGCCGGGCGTGGATCGTGTTCGGCACGCGCCACATGGCCACGATCAGGATCGCGAAACCGACCACGGTCATGCCGCCGGTGACCATGAACGCGAGCGCGTAGCCGCCGACCGACAGCATCAGCCCCGACACGATCAGCGACGCGGCATAAGCGACGGACGTGCTGGCGATCAGCGCGCCGACCGCCGCGCCCCGCCCCTTCGAGCCGTAGCGTTCCGCCATCAGCATGATGCCCGGCGTGTACATGCCGCCCTGCATCAGCGCCGAGAACCCGTAAATCAACAGCCCCGACCAGTAATCGCGAGCGAACAGCCCGAACGCCATCGAACCCACGGCATTGGCGGCGATCGAAAACACGAACAGGCGCTTGGCGCCGTAGCGCTCGGCCAGCCAGGAAAAGCCCAGCAGCGAGATCGCGTAGCCGAACATGAACACGGCGGAAATGGTGCCGGCCTGGGTCGCGGTCATGTCCCAGGCGCCGCGCAGCACGACGATGCAGGCGGCATAGGTCATGAAGGTGGCATAGGAGAAGACGCGGCCGATGCAGATCGCCCACAGCCACCCGTCGCGCCAGATGTTTCGGGTTTCGGCCTTGTCCATTGTCGATCCGCAATGTGGATGCCGGCCCCGGTTACAGGCGGCTGCGGGCATTATCGGTCGGCGCCGACGATAAATGAAATTAATTGTTTTTATGAAAACGATAAGAGATGCTTTCGCTCGATGGATCTGTCCCTCGCCCATTTGCGCACGCTCGCCGCCGTCGTCCGCCACCGCAGCTTTTCCAAGGCGGCCGCCGAACGCCGCCTGACCCAGCCCGCCGTCAGCCAGCACGTCCGCGCACTGGAGAGCGCCGTCGGCGAACGCCTGATCGAACGGCTGGGCAAGCGGGCCTTCGCGACGCCGGCCGCCGAGGTCCTGTTGACCCGCGCCGAGCGCGCGTTCGGCGAACTGGATGCGGCCCGGGAGGACATCCAGCGCCTGAAGGGCGCGGTGTCGGGCTGCATCCGGCTCGGCACCGGGGCGACCGCCAGCATCTACGTGCTGCCGCGAATCCTCGGCCGCCTGCGCGCCCGGCATCCGAATCTCGATTTTTGCGTCGTCACCGGCAATACGCCCGACGTGGTCACCGACCTGATCGCCAACGAACTCGATCTTGCGGTCGTCACCTTGCCGGTACCGCGCCAGCGCCTGACCGTCGCCGCCACCTGCACCGGCGCCCTGGTCGGCATCGCGCCGCCCGGCCACGTGCTGGCCGGCGCCAACGCCCTGGGCCCCCGGGTTCTCGGCGACCAGCCCTTGATCCTGTACGAAAAGGGCAGCGCGACCCGGGCCGCCATCGACCACTGGTTCCAGCGCGCCCAATGCACGCCGCGCGTGGTCATGGAACTGGGCAACGTCGAGGCGATCAAGAAGATGGTCGGCGCCGGGCTGGGCCTGTCGCTGCTGCCCGAGGTCGCGGTCGCCGCCGAGGTCGCCTCCGGCGAATTGGCGCGGCTGTCGCTGCGGCCGACCCTGGAACGCCAGTTGGGCGTCGTGCACCGCACCGACCGCGTCATGACCCCGGCACTGAAGACCGCCATCGACGCCCTGGTCGAAGGCCTATCGGCTTACCCGCAAGGAAAGGACCCGTGCCCATGACGACGACGACCATGACGATGCCGAAAGGACGCTTCACCGACATCGGCCGCCTGCGCGTGCATTATCACCGGGCCGGCCCCGAATCGGGTTCCGGTCCCGTGCTGGTGCTGCTGCACGGCTGGCCGGAATTCGCCGGCGCCTGGAAGAAGGTCCTGCCGGTACTGGCGGATCGATACGACACCATCGCCCCCGACCTGCGGGGTTTCGGCCAAACGCAGGCGCTGACCGAGGACGGCCGGGCGCCGGCCGACGCGGCGGCCTTCGCCGACGACCTCAAGCTGTTCATCGACGCGCTCGGGATCGACAAAATCGGCATCGTCGCCCACGACGTCGGCGGCGCCGTGGCCCAGGCCTTCGCTCGCGCCCACCCCGGCCGCGTGTTCGGGCTGTTCCTGTTCAACGGCATGTATCCGGGGATCGGCAAGCGGCTGGGCGCCGCCGAGCACCTGCCGGAAACCTGGTATCAGTACTTCCACCGGCTCGACATGGCGGAAGAACTGGTCGGCTACAACCGCGACACCGTGCGCATCTACATCCGCCATTTCCTCAAGCACTGGGCCAAGGACCCGACGGCGTTCGATTCCGAGATCGAGGCCTGGACCGACAACTTCATGCGCCCCGGCAATCTGATCGGCGGCTTCAACTGGTACCGGGCGACCGCCGACGTGCGCATGCAGATGATCCGCGACGGCGCCCCGAAAATGGAAAAGATAACGACCCCGACCCGGGTGCTGTGGGGCCGCGACGATCCGGTGCTGAAGTCGGCCTGGGTCGAGGGGCTGGAGGATTATTTCGCCGACGTCGAGATCGACGTCGCGGACGGCGTCGGCCACTTCGTCCACTTCGAGGCGCCCGATCTCGCCAACCGGGAAGTCCTGAAATTCTTCGGCAGGGTGACGAAGTAAGGTTGAATATCTGTCCTGCCCGATTTCCTAAGCCTTGCCGACGAGACCGGCCCGAACTCCCGGGCCGCAATCATTACGATTTTGTCATCATCGCCGCATGACCTAAATCAATATTGAAACCGGACCGGAACGCTAGAATGCCGGCAGTGCGGTACCGATGCGGCACCGTCGCGGATAAGGGAGAAAGTCTCCATGCATCCGGTCATCCTTTCGTCCGTCTATTTGGCGATCGCGATCGCGCCGCTTGTCCTTGGATACCTGCAAGACAAACCGCCACGCCCGTTCCTCGACGAACTCTCGTCCGGGCTTGCGATGGTCGCGTTTGCCATACTCTTGGTCGAATTCGTCCTCTCGGGCCGCTTCAAGACGATCTCCGGACGCATGGGCATGGACATCACCATGCGCTTTCACCAACTTCTGGCGCGGACGGCGTTGGCCTTCGCGTTGATTCACCCCTTTCTCTACCGGACGCCGTTTTCCAAGTACCCGCTCCCCTGGGACACAACGAACCAGTTTACGCTCGGCCTCGACGCGGGATCCCTGATCTCTGGACTGATCGCCTGGGTCGCATTGCCGGGGTTCGTTCTGATGTCGATCTTTCGCGATAAGCTGCCCTACCGTTACGAAACTTGGCGACTGATGCACGGTCTCGGCGCCGTCATAATCGCCGTGGCGGTGACGCACCACGCGTTTACGGCCGGCCGCTACAGTTCCGATCCCATGCTGGCCGGATTCTGGGTTTTGCTTCTGTCCATCGCGTTGGGTTCCATCGCATACATCTACGCGATCGCACCGATGCTGAATGCCGGCAAGGCCTACGAGGTCGCATCGGTCCGAAAAATCGCGCTTAAAACATGGGAGCTGATCGTCAGACCGAGGCGCGGCGATGCGCTCGATTTCGACGCCGGGCAATTCGTCTGGCTCAACGTCGGCCACGGCCCCTTCTCCCTCAATGAAAACCCGTTTTCCATAAGTTCCGCCCCGGCCCAGAGACCGAATATCGGCTTCGTCATCAAGGAGGCGGGCGATTTTACCGAACGCATCGGCGACATACGGCCGGGAACGGTGGCTTACCTCGACGGTCCGGAAGGAAATCTGACGCTCAGGGGTCGAACCGGAAAAGGCGTCGCGCTGATCGCGGGCGGCGTCGGCATCGCGCCGCTTATCGGCATTGCCCGACAGCTTCGCGCCGAGAACGATCCTCGTCCGATGATCTTGCTTTACGGCAATCGCATCGCGGAACAAATCGTCTATGCCGACGAATTGGACGAATTCGCGCGACGGCCGAATACGCAGGTCGTCCACGTCATCTCCGAGCCGGGGCTCGGTTGGACCGGCCTGACCGGACATCTCGACCGCGCCACGATCGAAAAAAATTTTTCGTTCGAGGGGGCTTCGGAATGGCTTTACCTCGTCTGCGGGCCCCCGCCCATGCTGGACGCGGTCGAAGATGCATTGATCGGCCTCGGCGTTCCCGCCGAAAAGATCGTCTCCGAGCGCTTTTACTACGACTGAGGAGTGGTTCCGATGAAACAGCGAAACAGGATTTCGGCCGTCTTCTGGGCCATGAACGCCTTTTTAATCCTTGCGGCCGGCGCGTTCGCATTGCGCTGAATCGAATCCGGCGGATCGGACCCAGAACATGAACGCGCCACGCGAGCAATGGGCAAGCCGGTACGGTTTCATATTGGCGACCGTCGGCGGGGCGGTCGGCATCGGCAATATCTGGCGCTTTTCCTATGTCGCCGGAGAAAACGGCGGCGGCGCCTTTCTGTTCGTCTATTTCGTCTGCATCGTGCTGATCGGCATTCCGCTCATGATCGCGGAACTGACGATCGGACGCCACGCCCAAGGCGACGCGATCGCCGCATTCGAGACACTGCGCAAGCCAAGCCGCTGGCGCGCCGTCGGTTGGCTGGGGATATTGGCCGCGGTTCTCCTGCTCGGTTATTACGCGGTCATCGCCGGCTGGGCATTGAAGTATTTCGTTGGCGCGGCGACGGGCGCGCTATGGAGCGCGGCAGGGGCGGACTATGGATCCTATTTCAAGCAGTTCATTTCCGAGCGCGGCGCACCCCTGGCATGGCAAGCGGCCGTCTTGGCGATCGCGATGTTTGTCGTTGCCGGCGGCGTCCGGGAAGGAATCGAACGCGTCAACCGATGGATGATCCCTTTCCTCGCGATCATTATCGTCGTGTTGGCGGGCTACGCGACCGCCCTTCCGGGGGCCGACGCGGGCGTACGGTTCATCTTGGCGCCGGATTGGTCGGCGCTCCGAAAACCCGGCGTATATGCCGCCGCCTTGGGCCAAGCGTTCTTTTCCCTGGGCGTCGGCATGGCATTTTTCGTCACCTATGGAAGTTATATGCCGCGGACCTTCTCGATTCCCGCGTCCGCCGGTGTCGTCGCCATGGGCGATACGCTCTTTGCGATCGTGGCGGGGTTGGCTATTTTCCCCGCCGTTTTCGCGTTGCAGGGCAATCCCGCCGCAGGGCCCGAACTGGCATTCATCACGCTTCCGCAAATTTTTCTGAAGATGCCCGCGGGAACGGCGTTCGGAGCCGTCTTCTTTTTCTTGCTGACGACCGCCGCGATAACGTCGATGGTCGCGTTGCTCGAAATCCCGGTGGCCGCCCTGACGCACCGGCTCCGGCTACGACGATGGTCGGCGACGGCTGCGATGGGGACGTGCGTATTTTTGCTCGGTCTGCCGTCGGCGCTCAGCTACGGAGTGCTGAGCCATGTTCGCGTAGGTTCGCTCGGCATCCTCGAGGCGATGGATTACGGCGTTTCCAACATTCTCTTGCCGATCATCGGCATTGCGACCGCGCTGTATGTCGGCTGGCGCCTGGAGCGCGCGTTCGTCCTGGCCGAGGCAGATTTCGGCGAAACCCGGGCGGGGCTTGTCTGGTTATGGCTTATCCGCGTCCTAGTGCCGGCGGCGATCGTGGCGATTCTACTGCATTTACTGGGAGTGCTTTAACGCTTTCGCCGACGACAATCCCGCACACTCGCGGGATATTCCCCCTACCCCCGCATCACTTCCTTCACCTTGCCGGCGAGGCCGGCGAGGCTGAAGGGCTTTTCCAGGAAGTTCACGCTGCCGTCGGCGGGCAGGTCGTCGATGAACACGTCCTCGGCGTAGCCGGACATCAGGATCACCTTCACGTTCGGCAGTTCCTGCTGCAACAGGCGCACCAGGGTATGGCCGTCCATGCCCGGCATCACCACGTCGGAAATGATCAGGTCGATGGTCTCGCCGGCCGCCAGCGCCTCGTTGACGACGTCGAGCGCCTTTTCGCCGTTGTTCGCTTCCAGCACCCGATAGCCCTTGTTCGAGAGGGCCCGGGCGCCGAACATGCGCACCGCGTCCTCGTCCTCGACCAGCAGCACCGTGCCGGCGCCGGTCAGATCGCCCTCCCGTTCGGGCGTGCGCACCGCGGCGGCCTTCTGCGCCTCGGTCGCCGCGTGCAGCGGCAGCAGGATCGAGAACGTCGTGCCGGCGCCCGGCGCGCTTTCGACGAAAATGAAGCCGCCGGTCTGATGCACGATGCCGTAGACGGTGGACAGCCCCAGCCCGGTGCCGGCGCCGACTTCCTTGGTCGAAAAGAACGGCTCGAAGATGCGGGCGATGTTTTCCTTGGGGATGCCGACGCCGGTGTCGACCACGTCGATCTGCACGTAATCGCCGGCCGGCACGAGTTCGTGCCCGCGCTGGCTCGGCGCCTCGATCCCGACGCGGAACGTGCGGATGGTCAGCGTGCCGCCGCCCGGCATGGCGTCCCGCGCGTTGACCGCCAGGTTGACGACCACCTGGTCGAACTGGCCGCGGTCGACCAGGATCAGCCCCAGGTCGCGGCCGTGTTCCATGCGCAGTTCGATGGTTGCGCCGATCAGGCGGCCGAGCAGGTTCGAAAGATCGGACAGCGCGTCGGTCGGGTCCAGCACCACGGGCTTCAGGGTCTGCTTGCGCGAGAACGCCAGCAATTGACGGACGAGGTTGGTCGCCCGGTTGGCGTTCTGCTTGATCTGCATGATGTCGGCGAAGGACGGGTCCTCCGGCCCGTGGCGCACCAGCAGCAGGTCGGCGAAGCCGATCATGGCGGTCAGCAGGTTGTTGAAATCGTGCGCCACGCCGCCCGCCAACTGGCCGACCGCCTGCATCTTCTGGGACTGGGCGAACTGGACTTCCAGGTCCTTCTGCTCGGTCGCGTCGATGGCATGAACGATCAGCCCGGCAAGGTCGCCGGCCGGGTCCTTGACGGCGGAAGCGAACAGGTTGGCGGTGATCCGCCGCTCGCCCGCGCCGGTCATGCGCACTTCCAGGTGCGCGACCTGGGCCGCGCCCATGACCACCTTCGACAACTGGCCGTCGACCTCGCCCCTGTCCTCGGCCGCCAGGAAATCGGCGAACGGCCTGCCGTTAATGGCGTCGGCGGCGAGGCCGATCAGTTTTTGAAATGCCCGGTTGGCATCGGTGACAAGACCGTCGAGATCCAAGAGCGCGATGCCGACCGGCGCGGCGTCGAACAGCCAGGGCGGCGGCGCGTGGGACGGATCGTCGCGGACCTGCGCGGCGGCCGGCGCGGCGACGGCGGTGCCTTGCGGCATCGGCATGACGATGGAACGGGTGTACAGCAGATGACCGTCGGCGGCGGTTTTTTCCGTTTCCGCGAACAGGCACGGCATTTCGCGCCCGTCCGTGCCGATCAGCCTCGCCTGCCCGGCACCGTCGGCACCCGCGACGAAATCGGCGAACGGTCGGCCGACCAGGGCTTGCGGCTCGGCGCTAAGCCAGTAGGCGAGCGTGCGGTTGACGTAAAGCAGCCGGCCGGCCGGATTGGCGGAAAAAACCCCGACGGGGAGGCTATCGACGAAATCCGCCATCGCCGCGTCGTCGCGGCGGCGGCGGGCCTCGTCGTCCTGGCGGCGTGTAGCGGCTTCCCGTGGCAGCGTGTCCGCATCCTCGGGACGGTCGTCCGGCGGCCGCCACCAGGACTTGACCGATCCCAAAACCGACAGGACCGACGCGAGCGGTCCGGCGAACTTCCCGTCGCTCAATTGAGCTTGCCCTTCAGGCGCATGACGTAGCCGATGACCTCGGCGACCGCCTTGTAATGCTCGGTCGGGATCTCTTCGTCAAGCTCCACGGTGGCGTAGAGCACGCGGGCCAGCGGCGGGTTCTCGACGATGGGCACGTCGTGTTCCTCGGCGACCTCGCGGATCTTGAGGGCGAGCGAATCCATGCCCTTCGCCACAAGCTTCGGCGCCTGCATCTGGTTCATCTTGTATTCGAGCGCGACGGCGTAGTGGGTCGGGTTGGTGATGACCACGTCGGCCTTCGGCACGGCGGCCATCATGCGCTGGCGGGCCCGTTCGGCGCGCAGCTTGCGGATGCGCGCCTTGACCATGGGATCGCCTTCGGACTGGCGGTGTTCGTCCTTCACTTCCTGCTTGGTCATGCGCATTTCCTTCAGGAAGCTGAATTTCTGGTAGCCGTAATCCAGCAGCGCGATCAGCGTCAGGGCGGAAACCGTGCCGATCGCAAGCCGCATGGCGATGGCATAGGTGCGGTCAAGGGCCACGATCACGTCTTTCCCCGGCAACAAGTTCACGTCCCACAGCAAGGGGAAGGCCAGCCCGAAGGCGATCGCGCCGACGACCACGATCTTGAGGATGCCCTTGACGAATTCGACCAGCGCGCGAACTGAAACCATGCGCTTCAAGCCCTTCAGCGGCGATATCTTGCCGAGATCGGGCATGATTTTTTCCGGCGCGAACAGAAGCCCCGTCTGGAAGACGTGGACCAGGATCGCCGCCACGACCAGCAGACCCATGATCGGGGACAGCACGAGAAGAAGGTCCCAGCCCAGGCGTTCGAACAGAAGCTTCAAATGGTTGAAGTCGGCCGGAATGCTGCCGGCCTGTTCGATGAACTTGACCGTGCTTTTTTCGACCCCCCGCATCATCCAGGGTCCGAGCGCGATCAGCCCGATCGTGCCGGCCAGCAGGATGCCCCAGTGGGAGACTTCCTGCGATTGCGCGACCTGACCCTTCTCCCGCCCCTTGGAGAGCTTTCGGTCGGTCGCGTCTTCGGTTTTTTGCGCGTCGTCGTCGTCTTCGGCCATGTCGATCCTATCGTTCCAGAAGACCGGCGAAGCTGTCCTGGAATCGGGTCATGAACACCAGCATCATACCCGAGAGCGCGACCATCAGCAGCCAGATCTGCATGGCGATCTGCGCCGGCAGACCGAAGAAGAACACCTGCAACTGCGGCATCAGGCGCCCGAGGAGCCCGAGACCGATGTAATAGGTCATCGCCAGGATCAGGAACGGCGCGGAAAGCTGAAGGCCGAGGGAGAAAGACGCCGCCACGTGCCGGGCGACGACGTCATTGAGATCGCCGTACGGCACGGGTTTGCCGGGCTCGAACAATGAATAGCTGTCGATGATCGCCCGCAGCATCAGGTGATCGAGTCCGGTGACGAAGACCAGCGTCAGGCCGACGGTCGTCAGGAATCCGGAAACGGTGGAGCTTTGCTGTTCGGCGATCGGGTCCTGCACAAAGGCGTTCGACAGCGACGCGAACAGCGCGACGAGGGTGCCCGCCGTCTGCAACGCCGCGATCATGATGCGCGCGATGGTGCCGAGAAAGGCGCCGATCACGACCTCTCCGACGATCAGCAGCGCGAGCGCCGCCGGACCCGCCGGCGGCGCGGGGACCCGCCCGTCCACCATCAAAATCACGACGAACGTGACGCCGAGCGCGAGCGAAAGCCGAATGCGCGGGCTGACGTAAACGGCGCCGATTCCGGGGATCAGCATGATCGCCGTGCCGATCCGCGCGAAAACCACGAAGAACGCGAAGATATCGAGCGTGAGGATCTCGCGGAGCATCCGGCGTCGATCCCCGATTCACCCCAACGCCACGATTCGGTCGAACAGCGTCCGCGAATATTCGATCAGCGTGGTCATCATGAACGGCAGGAACACGATCGTCGCGACGAAAATCACCAGGATCTTCGGCACGAACGTCAGAGTCATTTCCTGAATCGTGGTCAGGGCCTGAAACAGCGAGATGATCAGGCCGATGATCAGCCCGGCGATCATGATCGGGGCGCTGATGAGCAGGATGAT
>CAZDFF010000122.1:0-10341 GCA_964504425.1 uncultured Hyphomicrobiales bacterium | reverse complement strand
AGACCCGGTTGTCGAAGATCGTCTGCATGCGGGTCGGGTCATAGTAGGCGTAGTAGCCGAAGCCGACCCCCATGGCGACCAGCGTGAAGCAAATCGGAAAACCGAGAAGGATCGTGAAGATGAAGATGCCGAGCATCATCACGGCGATCTGTGGGTCGGTCATTTCTTATCTCCGGCCGGCTTGAGGCCAAGCACTTCGAGCGCGGGCGAGCCCTCCTCGTGCACGTGTTGCAGGATCGTTTCGGTTTCCTCGACGTCTTCCAGGTGCTTCGGCCAAGCGCCGGTCCTAAGGCAGACGATGCAGCGGCAGCATTGCGCGACCCCCTGGATCAGCAGCAGGCAGCCGGCGATCGGGATGATCAGCTTGAACTGGAAAATCGGAATGCCGGCGGGGCTCATCACGCTGACTTCCTTATAACGCCACGATTCGCCGGCGTAATCGAAGCCGGCGACGATCAGCGCCAGAACGCCCGGAAAGAAGAACAGGAAATAGAGGATGAATTCGATGGTGGCTTGCGTCTTCGGCTTCCACAGGCGGAAGAAAACGTCGCCGCGAACATGGGAATCGCGCGACAGCGCGTACGCGCCGGCCATCATGAACAAGGTGCCGTACATCATGTAACTGATGTCGAAGGCCCACGACGTCGGATCGCGCAGGACGTAACGCACGAACACCTCGTAGCCGACGCCGAACGTCAGGATCAGGATGCACCATGCGAAGGCCTTGCCGACCCAGGCGGTGATACTGTCCACGGTATCGATGAATTTTTGCATCGGTCACCTCTGTGACTTGGTGAACGTTCGCGGATACGGGAGGGGCGGCGTTTGGTCGACGCCGCCCCGTTGCCCGTTCGTGGTGCCGGTTCGATCAGAAGTTGATCTTGCCGGGGAAGTAGTGCTGGAACGCCAGCTTGTAGTCGGCGGAATTCATCAGGTCGTAGAACGCGACCCGCTCCGACCACGCCTTCTGACTGTCGACGACCTTCTTGAAGAACGGATCCTTGTTGAGATTCGTGAGGACCTTGTCCCAGGACGTCAGCTGCGCCTTCATGATCGACGTGTCGGTGCGATAGACGTTGACCTTGTGATCCTTGATCAGAGACTGCAGGTCCTTCGAGTAGTTGTCATACGCGAATCCGAGGTTGGCGGTGTTGGCCGCCTCGGCCGCGTATTCCAGGATCGCCTGGTGTTCCTTCGGCAGCGAGTTGAACTTCGTCTTGTTGAAGATGATCTCGAAGAACTCGGCGGCCTGGTGATAGCTGCCCATGTGATAGTGCTTCGAAACGTCCTGGGCGCCGAACTGCTTGTCCGATGTCGGGTTGTTGAACTCGAACGCTTCGATGACGCCGCGTTCCAGCGCCGGGACGATTTCGCCGCCGGGAAGCTGGGTCACCTTCAGGCCCATGCCCTGCATGATGTCCGTGGCTAGGCCGACCGTGCGGTACTTCAGGCCCTGCATGTCCTTGGCGCTCTTGACGTGCTTTTTGAACCAGCCCAACGGCTGTGTCGGCATCGGCATCGCGAAGAAGCCGACGACATTCAGCTTCAGGACCTTTTCGATGAGTTCGGCATAGAGTTCCTTGCCGCCGCCGAAGTGAATCCACGCCAGAACCTGCGAGGCGTTGCAGCCGAACACCGGGCCGGTGCCGAACAGCGAGGCGGCCTTATGCTTGCCGTACCAGTAGGCGGTCACCGTGTGCGCGCCATCGAGCACGCCCTTGTGGGCCGCGTCCTGCACCTGGAATGCCTTCACGACGGCGCCGTCCGGCAGGTAATCGATCTTCAGGCGGCCGCCGGCCATCGCTTCGACGCGCGAAACGTATTGGCGAGCCATGTCGCTGAAGATGTCCTTGGCGCCCCACGAACCCTGCATCTTCAAGGTCACGGTCTGCGCACGCGAGACGTTCGGCATGGCCACCGTAGCGGCCGCGGCACCGGCAACGACGGCGCCGCCCTTCAAGAACCGACGGCGGTTCAGTTTGCTCTTCTCTGTCGTCATTGTGTTTCCTCCCTGACGATAATCCCCGGATCGGGGCCGATTAAAAAACCAAGCGCCGGAAACACAGCGCCTTCCCAAAAGGCGCCATCCTTCCGTCGAATGAGGTTAGGCGTGGTTCGATATCCCTCCGATATGAACCTTCAAGGCAACGGCCACCGTCGCTTCCCAATTCTTCCCACGGTGTACATTATCCCACGGCAGCGTTCATGCATCCGCACCGACAATCTTGAACATTTGAGCGCGTCTCGCAAGGAATTTCCGTGCAAGTGCTTGAAACGATACCACTGTAGGGTATCGATTGGCGGGCCGACATATCAGCTTATTCGCATAGACGTTGCGCCTTGGGCGATTGTGCACTGCGTTATCAGGCAACGCGATCGCGCGGCTCGCGCCCGGCGAAGATCGCGTCGAGATTATCGAGCGCGCGGTATCCCATCGCATCCCGCGTCTCGCGCGTGGCGCTGCCGATATGCGGCATCAGGAACGTATTCCAAAGGTCGGCGTAACCGCGATGGAAATTCGGCTCGCCGTTGAATACGTCGAGCCCCGCAGCGGCGACCCCGCCGGATTTCAGCGCCGCGATTAACGCCTCGTCGTCGATCACGGCGCCGCGCGCGGTGTTGACCACGACCGCGCCCTCGGGCAGGCGCGCGAGCCTTTCGGCATTCAGCAATCCGCGGGTGTCCGGCGTCGCCGGGCAGTGGATCGACAGAAACTGGGCTTCCGCCAGCAAGCCCTCGACGGTCGCATGATAGACCGCGCCGGTTTCGGCCTCGGCCTCGGGCGGCAGGCGGGTGCGGTTATAATAATGTATCTGCATGTCGAAGCCGCGCGCTCGGCGGGCGACGACGCGGCCGACCCGGCCCATGCCCAGGATGCCCAGGCGCTTGCCGGTCACGCCGATGCCGACCATGAAGGCCGGGCTCCAGTCCTTCCATTCGCCGTTGCGCATGATGCGTTCGCCTTCGCCGGCGCGCCGGGCGGCGCCCAGCATCAGCATCATCGCCGTTTCGGCGGTGGCGTCGCTCAGTACGTCGGGCGTATTGGTGACGACGATGCCGCGCGCCTTGGCTGCCTTCAGGTCGACATGGTCGACGCCGACCGAAAAGTTGGCGATGGCCCTAACGGTCGCCGGCAGGCGGGCGATCACGGCCGCCGTCAGGTGTTCGGTGTGGCAGGGCATGATGGCGTCGGCGCCGTCGCAGCGGGCCACCAGTTCATCGGCGGACAGTACCTTATCGGCCGGGTTGAACCGGGGCTCGTAATCGCGCCGGAGGCGGCCTTCGACCGCGTCGGGCAACTTGCGAGTGACGACGACGACAGGCTTCCGGGCCATGGTTTCCTCCCTGGCGCGGCCGCGAGCGGCCGATCGCGGGCGCATGGCACCATCCGGACCCGGGCCGGGTCAACGCCTTTGTCGCCCGAGCCCGTTGGGTCGTCCATGGGGCTTGCGCGGCCTTGCAATGGCGCGGCGTCTCGGGCATTTTGCGCCACCTGACAAGGTAAATTGGTCCCCCAGGCTGTTGCCGGGGGAAGCCGGATTGGGTCGACGGGCAAGGGCCCTTCCGCCCACGGCCAGCAAGGAGAAAGTCATGAGCTTCAAGATCGTCGAGCAATGCCCCGCGCGCCTGAACCGCACCGAACTGGCGGTGCCCGGTTCCAACGTCAAGTTTCTCGAGAAGGCCCCGAAAAGCGGCGCCGATGTCATCTTCCTCGATCTCGAGGACGCGGTCGCGCCCGACGACAAGGAACAGGCCCGCAAGAACATCATCCAGGCGCTCAACGATCTGGATTGGACCGGCAAGACGGTCTCAATGCGCATCAACGGCCTCGATACCCACTACATGTACCGCGACGTCGTCGACGTGCTGGAGCAGGCGCCGGACAAGCTCGATCTGATCATGATCCCGAAAGTCGGTACCGCGTCGGATGTTTATGCCGTCGACATGATGGTGACGCAGATCGAAACCGCGACCAAGGCGAAGAAGCGGATCGGCTTCGAGCACATCATCGAGACCGCGCTCGGCATGCAAAACGTCCACGAGATCGCCGCGGCCAGCAAGCGCAACGAGTCGCTGCACTTCGGCGTCGCCGACTACGCCGCGTCGACCAAGGCGCGCACCACCAACATCGGCGGCCCGAACCCGGACTACGCCGTGCTGACCGATCCCGACGACAAGAAGAACCGCGACGTGCACTGGGGCGACATGTGGCATTACGCGATCGCGCGCATCGTCGTCGCCGCCCGCGCCAACGGCCTGCGCCCGATCGACGGGCCGTTCGGCGACATCCAGGATCCGGACGGCTACACCGCGCAGGCCAAGCGCGCCGCCGTGCTCGGTTGCGAGGGCAAGTGGGCGATTCACCCGTCGCAGATCGAACTCGCCAATACGCTGTTCACGCCGAGCGAGGCCGAGGTCACCAAGGCCAAGCGCATCATCGCGGCGATGGCCCAAGCGCAGAAGGAAGGCAAGGGGGCGGTCACGCTTGACGGCCGCCTGATCGACATCGCCTCGATCCGCCAGGCCGAAGTCCTGGTCTCGAAGGCCGCGCAGATCGACGCCGCCGGCAAGTAGGCCGTCGTTCCGATCAAGGCCGGGCGGCGAAGTTCGCTTTGGCGAACGCGACCCGCTCGGCCGGATCGGATATAGACGCCGCTTCGGCGCGCACTTTTTCCAATCGTTTGCCGATACCCGTGCCGTTGGCGATCTGAATCGCCAGCCCGGGCCGGGCGTTGAGTTCCAGGATCAGCGGTCCCAGGTCACGGTCCAGCACGATATCGATGCCCTGATAGCCGAGCCCGGTCATTTCGAGCGACCGCGCGCCCAACATCAACAGCGCGTCCCAATGCGGAATTTGCAGCCCCATCACCGGATTGCCGGTGTCCGGGTGCTCGGTGATGATGCGGCTTTTCCACACGGCGGTCAGGGTCCGACCGGTGGCGATGTCGATGCCGGCGCCGATCGCCCCCTGATGCAGGTTGGCCTTGCCGCCGGACTGCCGCGTCGGCAGACGGACCATCGCCATCACCGGCACGCCCAGAAAGACGATGATCCTGACGTCGGGCACGCCCTGATAGGCGATCTTCTCGAACACCGGATCGAACTTCACGCGGTACTCGACCAATGCCTTGTCGGGCAGGCCGCCCAGGCTGAAGGTGCCGCTCAGCAGGTTGTTGACGTGGAATTCCAGGTCGGCGCGCGACATCGGTGTGCCGCCCGCCGTGCGCAGGAATTCGTGGGTGCGGCCGACGATCACGACGATGCCGTCGCCGCCGCTACCGCGCGCCGGCTTGACGACGAAATCGTCGTAAGGCGCCAATTGATCGTAAAGATCCCTGACCTGACCGGGAAACTCGACGACCGCGTAGAGTTTGGGCACGGCGATCCCGTTTTTTTCCGCCAGGCGCTTCGTCAACAGCTTGTCGTCGACCAGCGGATAGTTCCGCCGGTCGTTGTACGGCAGCATGAATTCGGCGTTGCGCCGGTTGATTCCGACGACGCCGTTGGCCTCCAGGCGTTTGGCGATGTCGAATATCATTCCCGTGGCTTCGCCAATTCGCGGAAGCGCCGGAGTTCGGTCAGGCGATAACCCGAATAACGACCGAGCAGCATGGTAGCGCCCAGCAACGCCAGCAACAGCTCGGGGAACACAAACAGCAGATGGCCGGCGACGTCGCTGCCCATCACGCCGTAGCATATGATGGCGACCGCAAGGCTGCCGGCGCCCTGTTTCAGGGCCTCCATCGCGCCGCGTTCGTCCCAGATGACGGACATGCGTTCGACCGTCATGGTCAGGATGACCATGGGAAACAACGCCACCGACAGCGCCCGATAGAAACCCAATTGAAAGGCGACGACGCTGAGTCCCGCCATGATCGCGACGACGACGATCAACACGGCCGCGAGCCGGGGCACCACCAGAAGTTTGAGACTTTCCAGATACAATCGGATCGCCAGCGCCGTGCCGACGACCACGATGAACAGGACGATGCCGGCGATCAGCCTGGTTTCACGGAAGGAGAGCGCGATCAGCACCGGCATGAACGTGCCGAACGTGGTGAAGCCGACGACGTTTCTGAGAATCACCAGGACCAGGACGCCCAGCGGGATCACCAGGAGAATGCGGAAGGTTTGCTGGATTTCCACGGGCAGCGAGAACAGCGAAAACGCGATCAGATCCTTCTGCTTGATTTCTCCGATCTTGAGGGCGCTTTGCACCGCGTGTTCCAGGGCGCGTACGGACGAAATCGAAACGGCGAGATTGCGGCCGCCTTCGACCCGGGCCAAGGTTCTCGGCCCGCGCCACCAGGGATAATAGGACGAGGGTGCCTTGGGCGCGGTGGGCTCGACCAGATACCCGATCCATCCGTCGGGCGTGTGAACTTCGAGCCAGTGGACATACGGCGCATGTCGGCGCGGCGCGTCCAGGTCGATGCCGTGGACCGAGCGTGCCGGCACGCCGGCAAGCCCCAATAGCCCTGCGGCAACGGCGACGCGGTTGGCGTCGCTGGCGTCGGTGTCGAGAAGCGCCCGGGCATTGCTTTCCGTGGCGCCGAATGAAAGCCGCCGGATGACTTCGCTCGCCATCGTCGCGTTATCGGCTGATCGGGGTCTGGCGGCGGCCACAATCGCTTCCGCCGCAGCCAGCTTCGCGCCGCTCCAATTCGGTCGGATTACCGACGGCGGATCGGGAGATTCCCAGGCTTCGCGCCCGGCGGCGCGATGGACGATGAATCGATAATAAAGCTGCTGGCGTCCTTCGGCTGCGCGGATCGAAAGCACCGCGAGTCGGTTCGATTCCTGGGCCTCGGCGGAAAGCCCGTATCCGGGCGCGACGAAATTCTGATTGACGATGGTGAAGGGGCCGGCCGGACGGGGCAAGTGCATCGTCATCTTGGCCGGCCCGCCGTCGCCGTCGAAGGCGATGCGCGCTTCGATTTCCCAGGTCGGCACGCGAGCGTCGGGGGCGACCGGCAGGCCGAGCCCGATCGTCTTATAGAGGAAGAGACCCAGGCCGACGGCGATCAGAGCGCCGGTGACAACGTACAAGTGCCGGTTTTTCATTTGGCGGGGTCCTCGCACCGGGGCGTGGTCAGATTTTTGTGCTGGGGATCGACGACGGCGCGGCCGGCCAGCACGTTCACGCCGACGAGCATGGGATAACGGAATCTGGAACGATCGGTTAGATTGACGTCCGCGTCGACCGACTTGTCCCCCAGACAGATTTTCAGGCGCACGACCGGGCGCGTTATGGACGGGGCGTCGTTGCGCCGTTTGATCTTGACCGACCGCACGAGCGGGAGTTCGAGCTCTTGCCGCGTATCGCCGACCGGCACGACGAAGCGCACCCACGGCTTACCGTCGCGGCTAAAGTTTTCGACATCCCTCGCACTCAGGGACGTACCGTCGGCGCCGGTATCGATCTTGGCCTCGAGTGTCATGTTGCCGGGGTCAAGGCGCACCGTCTCGACGATGCCGACGGTGGTTTTCTTCATGTCCGCCGCAAGGGCTGTCCCCGCAACCGTGCAGGCAAGCACGATGCTGGACGCCATGCCGCCGACGCTCCCGATGCGCATCCCCCCTCCCGAGTCGTAACTAGGTTAACTGCCTTTGCGGTCGGCAGTCATCGGTTTCTATCGAACCAATTTCAGCATGCGGAACAGCAGCCATTGCATGATCGAAACGCCGGCCAGCGAAAGGCATGTGAATAAAAACGCGTTCGGATGCTTGGCGAACGGAATGCCATCGACATTCATGCCCAATAGGCCCGTGACGAACGTCAGCGGCAGGAACATCGCCGTGAACAACGCCAGGATATACATGATCCTGTTCATCTGGCGGCGTTCGCGAGAGGCCATTTCGTCTCGCACGATCTCGGCGTGTTGGCGGCTGGCATCCAGGTCATCGACCTCGCGCGCCGTCCGGTCGCGAATCTCGCGCAAGTGCGATCGATCGGCATCGCCCAGCCACGCCGCGCGCTCCGTAATGAGCTGGGAGAGGGCGTCGCGCTGCGGCGCCATGAAGCGTCGCATCTGAATCGCCTCGCGGCGGATGAAGCCCAGTCGGGCGCGAAGGTCGTGGTCGTTCATCTTGCCGATTTCGTCTTCCAAGCCTTGTGCGAGATCTTCCAGCTCGTCGATGGCGGGGCCCACGCTTTCGATCATGTTTTCGGAAATCGAGATCAGAAAATCGGCGACCGTATGGGGGCCGTGCCCTTTCTTGACCGCGGTGCGGATCGTTTCCGTCGCCGACAGACGCCAACGCCGGGCGGTGACGATGCGGTGCGAATCCATCCACATCCGGATCGATACCATCTCGTTTGGCGCCGGGCCCGGGATGTGGGTGATGCCGCGCAGGATGACGAGCAGACCGTCGTTGATTGCGACGCTGCGAGGGCGGGTTTCCTCGGCCAGCAACGCCTCGGCGACCAGTTCGCCGAGGCCGCTCTCGTCGGCAAGCCACCGCTGGCTGTCCGGGCTTTCGAAATTGATGTGAACCCACAGAATGCCGTCCTGCGGCTTCCATGTCGCGATTTCGGGCCAAGAAACCTCGCGACCGCCGCCCTTGCTGTCGAGAATGAACGCGAAAATAAGCCCGTCTTCGGTCATGCTCGGCGCTCCATCACGAAATTTCCGGCCCGGCCCGCGTCGGGCCGCAACGGCATTATAGTCACGACCGGAGCCGGGCCGAACGAAGAAAGTGGCCCTCCGAAAAAAGCGTTTCCATGCGGTTCGATCATTGAATCCTCGATATTTTTTGCCGTCGCCATGGGGGGTGGCCTATGCTAGACAACCGCCATGCACGACTATCTCGATTTCGAAAAACCGATCGCGGAACTCGAAGGGAAGATCGAGGAACTGCGTCACCTTTCCGGTGACGGCGGGGTCAATATCGTCGATGAGATCGGCAAGCTGCAGGATAAGGTCGACAAGCTGCTGCGTCAGACCTACACCAAGCTGACGCCATGGCAAAAGACGCAGGTTGCCCGCCATCCCGACCGGCCGCACGCGCTCGGCTATATCAAGGCATTGATCGAAGACTTCACGCCGCTTGCCGGCGACCGTGCGTTCGGCGAGGACAAGGCCATCGTCGGCGGTCTTGGCCGGTTTCGCGGCCGCTCGGTCGTGATGATTGGCAACGAAAAAGGCGCGAACACGGAAACCCGCCTGAAACATAACTTCGGCATGGCCAAGCCCGAAGGTTATCGCAAGGCGCGGCGCCTGATGGAGATGGCCGATCGTTTCGATCTTCCGATCGTCACGCTGATCGACACGCCGGGCGCCTATCCGGGCGTCGAAGCCGAAGCGCGCGGCCAGGCGGAAGCCATCGCGCGCTCGATTGAATCCTGTCTGGCCATGCGGGTGCCGCTCGTCAGCATCATCATCGGCGAAGGCGGCTCGGGCGGCGCCATCGCGCTGGCCGTCGCGAACACTGTGCTGATGTTGGAGCATTCGGTTTACTCCGTGATATCCCCGGAAGGCTGCGCTTCGATCCTGTGGCGCGACGGTGCCGAAGCCAAGACCGCGGCCGAGGCGCTGAAGCTCACGGCCCAGGACTTGCTGCAACTGGGCGTCATCGACCGCGTGATCGTCGAACCGGTCGGCGGCGCGCACCGCGCGCCCGACAACGCCATCGCCACCGTGGGCGATGCCCTCGAGGCGGCGCTGGCGGGGCTTCAAGGCCTCGACGGCGCGGCGCTGAAGGCGAAGCGCCGCGAAAAATTCCTCGACATGGGCAAGAAAGGCCTGAACTGATATGTCTCTCGCCGTTCCCGGAGGGGAGACATGATTCCGTTCGTCGACCTGGGCACCCAGTATCGATCAATCCAATCGGACATCGATGCCGCCATCGCCGACGTGATCGGCGCCAATGCTTTTATTCGCGGTCCCGCGCTTGAACGCTTCGAGCGCGCGTTCGAGAAAGAAATCGGTGTTCGCCATGCGGTCGGCGTGGCGTCGGGAACGGATGCCTTGCATTTAGCGGTTCGCGCGCTGGGGATCGGCCCCGGCGACGAGGTCATCACGCAGCCGAATACATGGATTTCGACGGCGTTCGCCGCATCGTACGTCGGCGCCAAGCCGGTCTTTATCGATATCGATCCGGGAACGCAGCAGATCGACGCGGAACGAATCGAGGCTGCGATCACGCCTCGCACGAAAGCGATCATTCCTGTTCACCTGTTCGGGCATCCGGCCCCGATGGGCCGGATCGTCGAAATTTGCCGAAAGCGAAATCTGAAGATCATCGAGGACGTCGCGCAGGCGCCGCTGGCCGAAGTCGATGGCCGCGCCGTGGGCGGCATCGGCGACATCGCGTGTTACAGCTTCTACCCAAGCAAGA
>CAZDFF010000121.1:0-10365 GCA_964504425.1 uncultured Hyphomicrobiales bacterium | reverse complement strand
CGAGTGTGGAAGGACAACCGCCGCCGCCACGCCGAGACGATCCCGACCTGGGAGCTGTTGCGCACCTACGGATCGGACTACAAGGTGGTGATCGTCGGCGACGCGTCCATGAGCCCCTACGAAATCACCTACATCGGCGGCAGCGTCGAGCACTGGAACGAGGAACCGGGCGCCAAATGGCTCGGCCGCCTGCTCGACGTCTATCCGCGCACGGTCTGGCTCAACCCGATTCCGGAAAAATGGTGGGCCAACACGGTGTCGACCAAGATGGTTCACCGCCTCATGGGCGGGCGCATGTATCCGCTGACGCTGGAAGGCCTCGATCTGGCGACGCGGGAACTGGCGCGCTAGACGTTCTCTGGGAAAGGATCGGATCGATGATCGTCACGCCGCTTTATGCCGGTATCCTGACGTTGGTCTTCGTCGTCCTCAGTTTCCGTGTGATCCGCGGGCGCTATGCTGCGCGGGCGGCGCTCGGCGACGGCGGCGACCGCCGCCTGCTGCGCCGGCAGCGGGTGCATGCCAATTTCGCGGAATACGTGCCGCTGGCACTGATCCTGATGGCGCTGATCGAACTGCAACGTGGTCTCGGTTGGACGCTGCATGCGATCGGCCTGGCGCTGCTGATCGGACGGCTGGCGCATGCCTACGGGGTAAGCCAGGAACCCGAAACGATGCGCTTTCGCCAGATCGGGATGATCTTGACGTTTGCCGCCCTCGTCACCGGCGCGGCGGCGAACCTGTGGCTCGCGCTGGTGAAATACACGATGGTGCCTTGAGGCGCCGCCCTAGCCGGCTTTCCCTTCGATGGCGTCCAGGATGCGCCGCGCGCCTTCCGCCGGGGTGACCCGTCCCTCGGCAACATCTTTTTCCAACGCCGCCAGCCGACCCTTCAGCACCGGATGCGCCCTGACGCGTTCCATCACGGTGTCTGACACCTCTGTCCACATCCAGGCGCGGGCCTGTTCGGCGCGGCGCTGGGCGAGCGTGCCGTCGGCGTTGCGTTCGTCGTAAAGCGCGACGACCGCCCGCCATACCTCGTCGATGCCCTTTTCCTCCAACGCCGAGCACGTCATCACGCGCGCCTTGCCGACCTTGGACAAGGGCGAGAGCATGTGCAGCGCACTGGCGTAGTCGCGCCGCGCCCGTTCGGCGGCGGGCTTCAGGTCACCGTCGGCCTTGTTGACCACCAGCAGGTCGGCCATCTCGACGATGCCCTTCTTGATCCCCTGCAATTCGTCGCCGGCGCCGGGCGCCAGCAGCAGCAGGAAGATGTCGACCATGTCGGCGACGGCGGTTTCCGATTGCCCGACGCCAACGGTTTCGACGATGGCGAGATCGAACCCCGCCGCCTCGCAGGCCAGCAGGGTTTCGCGGGTGCGCCGGGCGACGCCGCCGAGCGCGCCCTTCGAAGGCGAAGGCCGCACGAACGCGCTTTCGTTCCGGGACAGCCGTTCCATGCGCGTCTTGTCGCCCAGGATCGAGCCGCCGGTCAGCGGGCTGGACGGGTCGATCGCCAGCACCGCGACCTTGCGTCCGGCGCGCACGGCCTCCAGGCCCAGGGCCTCGATGAAGGTCGACTTGCCGACGCCGGGCACGCCCGAGATACCGAGCCTGAGCGCGCCGCCGGCATGCGGCAGCAATTCCGCGAGCAGCGTTTCGGCCGCGCGGCGATGCTCGGGACGGGATGATTCGATCAGGGTGATGGCGCGGGCCAGCGCGCGGCGGTTGCCCGCGCGCACGGCATCGGCGGAAACGGTTTCGGGGATCGGTGCCGGATCGTTCACGCGCGGCCGGGGCCCTTGATGCCGGGTTTCCTGGGCTTCAGCGTGCGTTCGATCTCGGCCGGCGACAGGCCCATGGCCCTGACGGCGGCGATCAGCAGCTTGGCCTTGGAATCGTCGTCGAGCGCGTCGAAGATTTCGCTCTTCTGGCGCTGGATGGCGAGCGCTTCCTTGATGATTCGCTTGCGTTCGTCGGTCATCTCGCGCGGACGGTTGTCGGGCTTCGCGGCGCGTTTCTTGCCGTTCGCGGCCGGCGCCTTGTCGGCCGCCGTTCCCGCCGCGTCCTTGGCCGGCGCGTCGCCGGTCGAGGCCTTGAGTTTTTCCTTGGCCTCGCGATGCGCGTCCAGTTTGTCGCGGGCGGTCTTGTCCATCACCACGGACAACAACGCCTTGGAAACGAATTTCAACATCGGTCCCGCTTCGTCGATCTGTCCGGCGCCGCCGCCGGGAAGGCCCATGATCGGCCGTCGTGGTTAACGAATGCCTAATGCAAGCATAACGGATGCCGTCGGCCCGCGCCAATCCGGCCCGGTTCGCGCCGTCCGGTCGTCGCATTGTCATTGGCAAAGGGGTAGGGCGGCCGGTATGGTTTTGCCATGCGTAGACGCCGCAACGCCAAGATCATCGCCACCCTGGGGCCCGCCAGTTCCACCGAAGCCGTGCTCGCCGAGCTGTTCGAGGCCGGCGCCGACGTCTTTCGCCTGAATTTCAGCCACGGCACCCACGAGGATCATAAGCGGCGATTCGAAATCATCCGCGGTCTCGAAACCCGGTTCAACCGGCCGGTCGGCATCCTGCTCGACCTGCAGGGCCCGAAGCTTCGGGTCGGCGAGTTCAAGGGCGGCAAGGCGATCCTGGAACCGGCGCAGACGTTCCGCCTGGACCTCGATGCCAAATGGGGCGATTCGACCCGGGCGCCGCTGCCGCATCCGGAGGTATTCCGTTCCCTGAAGCCGGGCACCGATCTGCTGCTCGACGACGGCCGGGTCCGCCTTCGCGTCACCGACTGCGGCAAGGATTTCGCCGAAACCGTCGTCGTCATCGGCGGCGAGCTTTCCGACCATAAGGGCGTGAACGTGCCGTCCGCGGTGCTCGATCTTTCGCCGCTGACCAAGAAGGATATCGAGGACCTGCGCTTCGGCCTCGATCTCGGCGTCGACTGGGTCGCGCTGTCGTTCGTGCAGCGGCCCGAGGATGTGGCCGAGGCCCGCAAATTGATCGCCGGCCGCGCCGGCGTGATGACCAAGCTGGAAAAGCCCGCCGCCATCGACCATCTGGAGGAAATCGTCAACTTGGCCGACGCGGTGATGGTGGCGCGCGGCGACCTCGGCGTCGAACTGCCGCCCGAGGACGTGCCCGGCATCCAGAAGCGCATCATCCGCGCCTGCCGTTACGCCGGAAAGCCCGTGATCGTTGCCACCCAGATGCTCGATTCCATGGTGCATGCGCCGACGCCGACCCGGGCCGAGGCCTCCGACGTGGCGACGGCCGTCTACGACGGTGCCGACGCGGTCATGCTGTCGGCCGAAACGGCGGTCGGCGACTACCCGGTCGAATCCGTCGCCATGATGGATCGCATCGTCTATCGGGTCGAACGCGACCCGTATTATCGCCTGACGATGGAAGCCGGCCGCCACGATCCCGAGGCGACCTCGTCGGACGCCATCACGGCGGCCGCTCGCCAGGTGGCGCAGACCGTTTCGGCCGCCGCCATCGTCACCTTCTCCTCGACCGGTTCGACCACGCTGCGCTGCGCGCGCGAGCGACCGTCGGTGCCGATCCTGGGTTTGACGCCTCGGCCCGATACCGCGCGGCGCCTGGCGCTCGCCTGGGGCGTGCATTCGGTGCTGATCAAGGACTTGCACAGTTTTTCCGAAATGGTGACCAAGGCGATCGCGGTCGCGTCGCGCGAGGATTTCGCGAAAATGGGCCAACGCCTGGTCATCACCGCCGGCGTTCCGTTCGGCACGCCCGGCGCCACCAACGTGCTTCGCATCGCGATGGTCGAGTAAGGCCGCAAGGCGGCCGGTCCCATGCTGGCAGAGCTCTTTTCCATCGTCGCACCGGTTCTCGTCTGCGCCGGGCTCGGTTTCGGCTGGGCCAAATCGGGTCGCAAGTTCGACACCGACATGGTAATGACGCTGGTCACCAATATCGGCGTGCCGTGTCTCGTTTTTGCCACCCTGGTTCAGGCCGACATCGAGGCCAAGGCCTTGGCGACGATGGCGGGCGCGACCGCCGCCGTCGTCGTCGCCGTCGGCGTCCTTGGCGCCGCCGCCCTCAAGCTGACGCGCCAGCCGGTGCGGCCGTTCCTGCCGTCCCTCATGTTTCCGAACGTCGGCAACATGGGTCTGCCGTTGTGTCTGTTGGCGTTCGGCGACATCGGCCTGGCGCTCGGCATCGCCGTGTTCACGGTCATGGTCGTCATTCAATTCGTCGTCAGCCCGATCATCGCCGGCAACATCACGTCGCCCATGGAACTGGCGCGCATCCCGATTCTCTACGCCGTCGCGGCGTCGCTGATCGTGATCCTCGGGCATCTCGAGCCGTGGGCGTGGATCGTCAACACGACCAAGATCCTCGGCGGGATGGTGATTCCCCTGATGCTGACGACACTCGGCATTTCGCTCGCCCGGCTTCGCGTGGTCGGGCTCGCGCGCGCCGCCGGCATCGCCGTCCTCCGGGTCGGGCTCGGATTCGGCATCGGTCTCGCGGTGGCGACCGGGCTTGGCTTGGAAGGCGCGGCCAAGGGGGTATTGGTGTTGCAGTCCTCGTTGCCGGTCGCGGTCTTCAATTTCTTGTTCGCCGAACGCTACCAGACGCGGCCCACCGACGTGGCCGGTGCCGTCGTCGTTTCGACGCTGCTGTCCTTCGCGGCGCTGCCGGCGCTGCTGTGGTTCCTGCTCTGAGGCCGGCGCGATGAACGCGGCAGCCGGTCCGGCAGGTTCGACGACGGGGCGGCTGGTCGCCGGCATCGCGATCATCGGCGCATTCGGCTCCTGGGGTCTTTTTCCCATTTTTTTCAAGGCAATCGGGCATGTCCCGGCGATCGAGATCCTAGCCCACCGATTCGTCTGGACGGCATTGGTTCTGGCCGTGGCGCTGACGTTTCTCGGGCGCTGGGCCAAGGTCCGCCGGGTGCTTGGCGACCGACGCTTGGCGCTGGCGCTGCTGGCGTCTTCGCTCATTCTTTCGGTCAACTGGATCGTCTTCATCTGGGCGGTGGTCGACGGCCGCGTGACCGACACCAGCCTCGGCTATTTCGGTTCGCCGCTGGCGTCCGTCGTGTTCGGCGTCGTGCTGTTGAAGGAACGCCTGAACCGCTGGCAATGGCTTGCCGTCGGGTTGGCCGTCGCGGGGGTGGTCAGCATGACCGTCGGCGCGGGCACGGTGCCCTGGGTGTCGCTCACCCTGGCGGTGGTCTGGAGCCTGTACGGGTTTCTTCGCAAATTGACGCCGGTCGACGCCATCGACGGCTTGTTCGTCGAAACGCTGGTGCTGACCCCCGTTGCTGTTGCCTATCTGACTTGGCTGACTCTTATCGGTGCGGGGCATTTCGGCCACGGCGACACCGCGACCGACCTACTGATTCTTTCGTCCGGCGTGGTGACGGCGGTGCCGCTGTGTTGTTTTGCGTTCGCCGCGCGTCGGCTCCGGCTCGTCACCCTCGGCATTTTTCAATACATCACGCCGACGCTGACGTTCCTGCTGGGCGTGTTCGTTTACGACGAGCCGTTCGGCCCCGCGAAGCAGGCGACCTTCGTGTTCATCTGGCTGGCATTGATCGTTTACACGGCCGACGCGATCCGAATCGGACGAAGAAATACGGCGTAGCTACTCGGCGGCGGTCGGCCGGACATCGGCGGCACGGAACGCGCCCATCAGGTCGGCGGCGCGGGCCTGGGCGGCGGCGACGTTGCGGGCCTTCACCGGGCCGAACCCCCGCATGGACAGCGGCAGGCTCGCGATTTCGACCGCCAGGCCGTGGTTATCGGGCGACAGGCAGCCGATCAATTCCTCGGCGGTCGCTTCGAACTCGGCGATCAGGCGCCGTTCCAGGCGGCGGTCGGGCGAGCGTCCGAACGGATCGAACGGCGTGCCGCGCAGGAACTTGAACGGCGCGAGCCAGCCGAACAGCGTCATCGCCCACGGCCCGAAGGCGCGCTTGCGGGGCTCGCCGGTCGCCTGGTCGATGTCGGCGATCATCGGCGGCGCCAGATGGAAATTCAGTTTGAAGTCGCCGGCGAAGGTTTCGCGCAGGGATTTTCGGAACCGGCCGTCGCTGAACAGCCGCGCGACCTCGTACTCGTCCTTGTAGGCCAGCAGCTTGAAGTAGGATCGGGCGACGGCGTCGGCGAAGCCCGCGCGGCCTTTCGTTCGCTCCGCTTCGGCAGCCGCTGCCCGCGTCACCAGGTGCCGGTACTTCGCCGCCAGGGCCGGGCCTTGATAGGCCACCAGATCGTCGGCGCGGCGGTCGATGAATCCTTGCAGGGAGTCGTCGGCCGGTTTCACGGCCGCGTCCTTGCTCGCAATGGCCTCGACGGCGGCAAGGTCGTGCGCCGCGCGCCGTCCCCAAAGCAGCGCGTTCTTGTTGGCGGCGACGGCGGCGCCGTTCAGTTCGATGGCGCGTTCGATCGCATCCGTCGAGACCGGCAGCAGGCCCAACTGCGCCGCATAACCCAGCATGAACACGTTGGCCGCGACCGTGTCGCCCAGAAGCTTGGCGGCCAGCCGCCCTGCATCGACGAACCTGCAGACACTGTCGCCGGTATCCGCGAGCAACGTCGCCGCCAGGTCGCGCTCGGGGAAGGCCATGTCGGGATCGCGGGTGAAGGCCGCGGTCATCACACGATGATCGTTGACGACCGCCTGGGTGCGTCCCGGGTTCATTGTGCGGCGCGTTTCCGGTGCCGTCGCCGTGACGATGTCGCAGCCGATCAGCAGGTCGGCGCCGCCGGTCGCGATGCGCGTCGCACGGATCGCTTCGGGCGTGTCGGCGATGGTCAGGTGGCTGTAGACGGCGCCGTTCTTCTGCGCCAGGCCGGCGACGTCCAGCACCGCCACGGCCTTGCCCTCCAGGTGCGCGGCCATGCCCAGCAATTGCGCGACGGTGACGACGCCGGTGCCGCCGATGCCGGTGACGACGATGCGATAGGGCGTGTCGGCGGGCCGTGCGACGGCGGCGGGCAGGGCCGGGAAGGGCTTTTCGCCGACGCCCTGGGGTTTGCGCAGCATGCCGCCTTCGACGGTGACGAAACTGGGGCAGAAGCCCTCCAGGCACGAGAAATCCTTGTTGCAGGCGCCCTGGTCGATCATGCGCTTGCGCCCGAGTTCGGTTTCGACCGGCTGGATCGCGACGCAGTTCGATTTCACGCCGCAATCGCCGCAGCCTTCGCACACCGCCTCGTTGATGTACACGCGCTTGGCCGGGTCCGGGTAAAGTCCGCGCTTTCGCCGCCGCCTTTTTTCCGCCGCGCAGGTCTGGTCGTAGACGATGACGCTGACGCCCTTGCCCTGGCGCAGGGTCTTCTGCACGTCGTTCATGTCGTCGCGATGGTGCACCGTGGTCCCGGCGGCCAACCCGGCGCCGCCGGCGTAGCGTTCCGGCTGTTCGCTGACGACGGCGATGCGCGCCACCCCCTCGGCCTCGACCTGGCGGGTGATCATGCCGACGTCCAGCGGCCCGTCCATCGGCTGGCCGCCGGTCATGGCGACCGCGTCGTTGTAGAGAATCTTGTAGGTCATGGTGACGCCGGCCGCGACCGCGGCGCGAATCGCCAGCAGGCCGGAATGGAAATAGGTGCCGTCGCCGATGTTGGCGAACATGTGTGGCACCGAGGTGAAGGGCGCCAGCCCGATCCAGTTCGCGCCCTCGCCGCCCATGTGGGTGAAGGTCGCGGTGCGCCGGTCCATCCAGATCGCCATGTAGTGGCAGCCGATGCCGGCGACCGCGTGCGATCCCTCGGGGACCTTGGTCGAGGTGTTGTGCGGGCAGCCGGCGCAGAAATAGGGGATGCGGGCGACGTCGGCGGCCGGTTTGCGCAGGGCCTCGTCGCGCGCGTCGAGGAAGGCGAGACCGGCGGCGGCATCGGCGCCGAGCCCGAGCGGCCGCAGTCGCGCGGCCAGCACGCGGGCGATGTCGCCCGGGTCCAGTTCGCTCGCCGTCGGCACCAGGGGCCTGCCGGTTTCGTCGGTCTTGCCGACCACGCGCGGGCGCCGGTCGGCCGGCATGTTGTAAAGCCGGTCCTTGATCTGGCCTTCGAGGACCGGGCGCTTTTCCTCGACGACGACGATTTCGTCCAACCCGGCCGCGAATGTTTCGACGATTTCCGGCTCCAGCGGCCACAACATGCCGATCTTCAGCACGCGCAGGCCCATGGCGGCGGCGCGCTCCCTGTCGATTCCGAGATCGCCCAAGGCTTGCAAGGTGTCGAGATAGGTCTTGCCCGCCGCGACGATGCCGATGCGGGCTTTGGATCCGGCCGGCGCGTCGATGACGATTCTGTTCAGCCCGTTGGCGCGGGCGAAGGCGACCGCCGCCGGCAGCTTGAACCGCACCAGACGATCTTCCTGCTGCAACGGCGGATCGGGCCAGCGAATGTGCAGGCCGCCGTCGGGGAATGCCACGTCGACGGGGCGACGGATCGGCGCCCGGTCGGGGCCGACCTCGATGACGGCCGAGCTTTCCGCCGTGTCGGTCAGGGTTTTGACGCCGACCCAGCATCCGGAAAAGCGCGACATCGCCCATCCGTAGAGGCCGAAGTCGAACAGGTCCTGCACGTTGGCGGGGTAGAGCAGCGGCATTTGCGCGTCGATCAGCGCGTACTCGCTCTGGCTCGGCACGGTCGAGGACTTGCAGCCCGGATCGTCGCCGGCCAAGGCCAGCACGCCGCCCCAGGCCGCCGTGCCCGCCAGGTTGGCGTGGCGGAAAACGTCGCCCGAACGGTCGACGCCCGGGCCCTTGCCGTACCACAGGCCGAACACGCCGTCGGCCAGCGCGCCTTCCATCAGGTGCAACTGCTGGCTGCCCCACAGCGAGGTCGCCGCCAGATCCTCGTTCACGCCGGGAAGATAACGAATGCGATGGTTGTCGAGGAATTTCTGCGCGCGCCAGAATTCCTTATCGACGCTGCCGAGCGGCGAGCCGCGATAGCCGGTGACGAAACCCGCCGTGTCGCGGCCGAGCGCCAAGTCGCGACGGCGCTGCTCGAGCGCGAGGCGCACCAAGGCCTGGGTCCCGTTCAGGTAGACCCTGCCGCCCTCCGCGGCGTATTTGTCGTCGAGCCCGAGCGACAACAAACCCATGAATCGCCTCCCGATTCGCCCTTCTTCAAGGGTAGTGCGCCGGGGCGCGGCTTACAACGGGGCAGAGGCCGATTCGGGCATTTCGTAACGGAACGTCGGGCGAAAGGCCGCGCGCGACGGGAAAGGTTCGTTCGAAGGCGTCTCGGCGAAACGAGATTACCGCAAAAACGAGTGATTTCGCCGGGCGGAGCCGGTATACCGGGGGCTCGCGTTTCCCCGGGAGAAACCATGACTGTCCTCGTCACCGGTGCCGCCGGCTTCATCGGCTATCACGTCGCCGAGGCGCTGCTGGGTCAGGGCCGCGCCGTGGTCGGCGTCGACAACGTCAACGCCTATTACGACGTGCGCCTGAAGGAAGCGCGGCTGGAACGGCTTTCCCGTTACAAGAACTTCGCGATCGTGCGCGCCGACATTGCCGACCGCGAGGCGATGGCCGATACGGTTCGGCGCCATGCCGACATCGAAGGCGTGGTGCATCTGGCCGCTCAGGCTGGCGTGCGCCATTCGTTGATCGACCCTTACGCCTATACCCACAGCAACGTCGACGCCTATGTCGTCCTGCTGGAGGCGTTCCGCAGCCTGAAGAAGCTCCGGCACGTGGTTTACGCGTCCTCGTCGTCGGTCTACGGCGCCAACACCAAGCTGCCGTTCTCGGTCGAGGACCGCACCGACACGCCGCTGTCGCTTTATGCCGCCTCGAAGAAGGCGATGGAAGGCATCAGCCACGCCTACGCCCACATTCACGGCATGCCGCTGACCGGACTTCGGTTCTTCACGGTCTACGGACCATGGGGGCGCCCCGACATGGCGGCCTACATTTTCACGCGAAAGATCCTGGCGGGCGAGCCGATCGACGTATTCAACAACGGTGACATGCGCCGCGATTTCACCTACATCGACGACATCGTCGCGGGCGTGCTCGGGTGCCTGGCGAAGCCGCCGACGGCGGGCGTGAAGGCGCCGCTCTACAACATCGGCAACAGCCGCTCGGAACCCTTGATGCGCTACATCGGCTTGATCGAGCAGGTTCTAGGCAAAAAAGCCACGATCAATTTCATGCCGATGCAGCCGGGCGACGTGAAGGAAACCTACGCCGATATCGAGGCGACCAAGCGCGACTTCGGCTTCGAACCTAAGACCTCGATCGAGGAGGGGATTCCCCGGTTCCTCGCCTGGTACCGGGAATTCCACGGCGCTTAGGCGTGGTACCTCAAATTTATTGTCATGCGCGGACTTGATCCACGGCTGTCCGGTTTAGTTTTAGTGGACAGGTTGC
>CAZDFF010000120.1:0-10431 GCA_964504425.1 uncultured Hyphomicrobiales bacterium | reverse complement strand
TGCCCGTCGCCGGACGCCAGCAGCCCCTGGAACGCCAGCATGTCGGCGCCGTTGACCAACGCGCCCGGCCGCACCTTGGCCAGGATCGACTGGCCGGAAAGGCGCATGCGCAAGCCGGTCAAGTTGCCCTTGGCGTCGAGCGCGCCGACCATCTTGCATTGGGTGATCGGGTGGAACTTGCCCTGGCGCATGTCTTCCTCGCGCGACCACAAGAGCTTGATCGGCGTGCCGGGGAACTGCTTGGCGATCAGCACCGCCTGCTTTTCGTAGTCGCTCATGCCGCGCCGGCCGAAGCCGCCGCCGAGGTGGATCTTGTAGACCTCGACCTTGCCCGGGGGCAGGCCGGCCGCGTTGGCGGCGGACGCCAGCGCGCCTTCGCCGTTCTGCGTCGGCGTCCAGACCTCGCACTTGTCCGGGGTCCAGATCGCGGTCGCGTTCATCGGTTCCATGCAGGCGTGGTTCTGGAACGGATAGCCGTAGACGGCCTCGACCTTCTTGGCCGCGCCCGAAAGGGCGGCGTCGATGTCGCCCGCCTTATTGCCGACGAAGGCCTCCTTGGATTCGAGTCCTTCCTTCAGCATGGCGGCGATGGTGGCCGACGACTTATCGGCGTTCGGGCCCTTGTCCCATTCGATCGGCAGGGCGTCGAGCGCGGTCTTGGCCTGCCACCAGGTGGTCGCGACCACGGCGACGCCGGCGTCGCCGACCTTGACCACGCGCTTCACGCCGGGCATGCCGTTGACCTTCGCGGCGTCGAAGCTTTTCACCTTGCCGCCGAAGTGCGGGCAATCGACGATGGCCGCATTCAGCATGCCGGGCAGCTTCAGGTCGGCGCCGTAGACCTGCTTGCCGTTCACCTTGTCGGCGGTGTCCAGCCTCGGCACCGTCTTGCCGGCGATCTTCCAGTCCTTGGCCGGCTTCAGGGTCACGTCGATGGGCGGCGTCAGCTTGGCCGCCGCGGCCGCGACCTTGCCGTAGGTCACGGTGCGGCCGCTCGGCTTGTGGGTGATGACGCTGTTCGCCGTCGTGCATTCGGCGACGGGCACCTTCCACGCCTCGGCCGCCGCTTCCATCAAAAGCTGGCGCGCCGCGGCGCCGCCCTTGCGCATGTAATCCTGCGACGCGCGCACGCCGCGGCTGCCGCCGGTGGCGAAGTCGCGCCAGACCCGGTTGCGCGCCAGGTTCTGGCCCGGCGTCGGGTATTCGGTCGTAACCTTCAACCAGTCGCATTCCAGTTCCTCGGCGACCAACTGGGCGAGGCCGGTCAGCGTGCCCTGGCCCATTTCCGAGCGGGCAACGCGCACGATCACGGTATCGTCGGGCTTGATCACGACCCAGGCGTTGATTTCGGGGGTGCCGGTTGCGGCCTCGGCGGAGCCGAGACCGGGCACGAAGAAGCCGAGCGACAGGCCGCCGGCGACGGCGCCGGACCCGACCAGGAATGCGCGGCGCGAAACGTCGAGATTGTTTTGCATGATGCGGCTCCCTTCCTCAGATGCCGCCGGCCGCGGCCAGCTTGATGGCGGCGCGGACGCGGTTATAGGTGCCGCAGCGGCAGATGTTGGTCATCGCCGCGTCGATGTCGGCGTCCTTCGGCTTCGGATTCGTCTTCAGCAGGGCCACGGCGGCCATGATCATGCCGCTTTGGCAGTAACCGCATTGCGGCACGTCGAGCTTCACCCAGGCTTTTTGGATCGGGTGCGAGGAATCCGCCGACAGGCCCTCGATGGTCACGATCTTCTTGCCGGGCTCGACGGCGCTCAACGGCATGGTGCAGGACCGCACCGGTTCGCCGTCGATGTGCACCGTGCAGGCGCCGCAGGCGGCGATGCCGCAGCCGTATTTGGTGCCGGTCAGGCCCAGTTGCTCGCGCAGTACCCACAGCAGCGGCGTATTGCCGTCCGCGTCGACGTCCATCGTCTTGCCGTTGACGTTAAGCTTGGCCATTTTTTTCTCCCGCGCTGCCAGATCCCTGGTGCCCTTCGGTCGTTGCCGGCGGGGTCGGGCAAGCCGCCGCCGTGATGCGGTTCGACGCCGCCGCGTCCTTCAAGGAAGCGGCGGCCAGACGGGCATGCCTTCGAACGGGAGCCAGCCTGGGGGAACCGGCGATCCCTTGCTTATACCTTATTAACGGGCCGCGCGCAGGGGGACGCCGGCACCGTGCCCGGCCATCGAGCCCGTCGACAGGGTTCAATTTTCCGTGAACCGCCGATTGACCGTCGATGGCATAGAATGGTATGTTGTATGGTCTAGTAGACAAATATTGTCCGGTTCAACGGGCAAATTTGCAGGGGGCGTTCAGCGCGTGACGGCCGGATTTTTCACCCCGTTTCCGAAGTACCTTCAAATCCGCGAGCTGCTCGTTCGCCGGCTCGGCAGCGACTACCAGCCGGGCGACCGCTTTCCCACCGAACAGTCCCTGACCGATCAGTTCGGCGTCAGCCGCGAGACCGTGCGCGAGGCGCTGTCGGGCCTGGAACAGGACGGCATCCTCCGGCGCCATCGCGGCAAGGGCACCTTCGTCGTGCGCCTGCCGGACGACGCGCCGGACCGCCGCTTGACCGGCCCGGTCGAGGACTTCACCGAATTGAAGTTCGATACCGAGACGAAGGTTCTCGCCGCGCACGTCGCCAATCTACCGCTCGGCCTGGTGCCGCGCCTCGGCGCCGACGAACACGAACCGTTCTATCTGATCCGCCGCTTGCGTCTTCTCGACGGCCGCCCGCTCGCGCTGCACGACGCGTTCGTGCCGGTCGACGTGGGGGTTCGCCTGTCGCGAATCGATCTGCGCAAGACGACGATCATGGGCGAGCTGGAAAACTCGCTGCAAATCCCGATCCACGAGGTCTGGCAGCAGATCGACGCGGTGGCCGCCGACACCGAGATGGCGACGACGCTGGACGTCGCCATCGGTGCGCCGCTGTTGTGCGTGCGTCGCCTGTTCCGCGACGACAACAACCGCCCCGCAGTCCTGTTCGTCGCCCATTTCCGTGCCGATCGCTACTACTACACCGTCGCGGTCGACGATCCGGTCCGGCATCGGCCGGTTCGATCCAATCGCAAGACAGGGAAGGCCGTATCCCCATGACCCCCGCCGCGCCGCAGCCGAAGATCGTCGCCGACAGCGAACCCCCGATGGGCCGGCGCTTGGCCGCCATTCCGCCGTCCGGCACCATGGCGGTCGGACGCCGCGTGCGCGAACTTCGCGCCCGGGGGATCGACGTCGTCAATTTGGGCGGCGGCGTGCCGGAGCCGGCGCCCGAATTCCTGTCGCGGCCGATCCAGTTTCCGGCCGACCTGAACGCCGGCGGCGATCCGGCGGGCGAGCCGAAGCTGCGCCGCGCCATCGCCGACAAGCTGATGCGCGACCAGGGGCTGGCCTACGACCCGAGCGCCGAAATCGCCGTCACCATCGGCGCCAAGCAGGGTCTGTACGCCGCGCTGCTGGCGATGATCGAACCGGGCGACGAGGTCGCCGTGCTCGATCCCGCCTGGGTCACCTACGCGCCGTCGGTCGCCATCGCCGGCGGCTCGGTCCGAACCTTCCGGCTGGATGCCGCGCGCGGCTTTGCGCTCGACGCCCGGGCGTTGGAATCGGCCATTACGGACAAGACCCGCGCCATCGTCATCAACACGCCGCACAACCCGACCGGCCACGTCTTCACCGCCGCCGATCTCGAACCCGTGGCACGCGTCGCCCGCGAACACAATCTTTGGGTGATTTCCGACGAAAGCTTCGAGCGCTTCGTGTTCGACGGGCGCAAGCACCTTTCCATCGCGTCGCTGCCGGGCATGCGCGAGCGGACGGTGGTGCTGCAAAGCTTCAGCAAGGGGTACGGCCTGATCGGCGCCCGCGTCGGCTACCTAGCGGCGCCGGCGCGGATCGCTGTCCAGGTCGCGCGCTTTAACGAACAGGTGCTGACCAGCGTCAGCCCATTCGCGCAGTTCATGGCAATGCAGGCGCTGGCCGAAGAGCCGCAATGGACGCCGAAACTGCAGGCCCACTACACCATGAAGCGCGACCTGACGGTCGCGGCGGTGCGCGCCTTGCGCGGCTTCGATTGTCACGTGCCGGAAGGCGCGTTTTACGTTTTCGCGGACGTCACGCGTCTGGGCAAATCCTCGGACGACATCGTGGCCGAAATTCTCGATAAAGCGCGGGTCGCGCTGACGCCCGGCAGCGCCTTCGGCGAAGGCGGCGAGGGCTACGTGCGTTTCAATCTGGCCGGGCCGGTGGTGGCGATCCGCGAAGGGCTCGACCGTCTGAAACGGGTATACGGATGAACGCGCCAACGAGTTCAATCGTCGAAATCGACGCGGTCGACAAGCACTTCGGCGCGCTGCACGTGCTGAAGCGGGTGTCGCTGTCGGTCGCGGCGGGCGAGGTGGTCGTCGTCTGCGGGCCGAGCGGATCCGGCAAAAGCACACTGCTTCGTTGCGTCAATGGCCTCGAGCGGTTCGATTCCGGCGACATTCGCATTCAGGGTCTTTCGTTGCGCATCAACGCGGCGTGGGATGGGCCGCTCTCGTCCGCGGTCGGCATGGTGTTCCAGTCGTTCAATCTGTTTTCCCACATGACGGTCCTGCAGAACCTGATCCTGGCACCGATGAAGGTGCGCGGACTGGCGCGGTCGGCCGCGGTCGATCTGGCGATGCGCCTGCTGACGCGGGTCGGCATCGCCGAGAAGGCGAACGATTTCCCCGCCACGCTGTCGGGCGGCCAACAGCAGCGCGTCGCGATCGCACGTGCCTTGTGCATGGAACCGAAGGTAATGCTGTTCGACGAGCCGACGTCGGCACTCGACCCCGAGATGATCAAGGAAGTGCTCGACGTCATGCGCGGACTCGCCGCCGACGGCATGACCATGATGGTCGTGACCCACGAAATGGGCTTCGCGCGCGAAGTCGCCGACCGGGTCGTGTTCATGGATTTGGGCGAGATCGTCGAGGAAGGCGCGCCCGACGTCTTTTTCCGCAATCCGAAGGAGGCGCGCACGGCAGCCTTCATCGACAACATTCTGACGAGTTGAGACTGAGATAACCGAGAAGAAACGACAGGCATTCACCCAGGCAAGGAGATTGAAAATGAAGAAATTCGCGATACTTCTGGCAGGCGCGTTGGCGGTCATGGGCTGGCAGGCCCCGGCCGAGGCGCAATCGACATCGACGCTCGAGTCCGTCAAGAAGGCGGGCGTGCTGAAGGCCGGCGTGCGCAAGGACGTCGCCTTCTTCGGCATGGCGAACGAAAAGGGCGAGGTCGAAGGCTTCGACGTCGACATCGCGCGCGGCATCGCCGAGAAGCTCGGCGTCAAGTTCGAACCGGTCATCGTGACATCGTCGACCCGCGTGCCGCTGCTGCAACAGGGCCGCATCGACCTCGTCGCCGCGACCATGACCCAGTACCGCTCGCGCGAGGGCGCGGTCGACTTCTCGGTCGGCTACTTCTTCAGCCCGCAGACGCTGCTGGTCAAGAAGGGCAGCGGCATCAAGGGGCTTCAGGACATGGCCGGCAAGCGTGCCGGCACGGCGCTGGGCGCGGGCGCGGTCAAGAACATGCAGGCGGTTCAACCGAATGTGAAGATCCAAACCTTCCAGAGCTACCCGGAATCCTTCCTGGCGCTGGAGCAGGGTCTGGTCGACGCGGTCGGCACGGACATCACGATCCTGGCGTCGCTTCGCGCCAACGCCAAGAACCCGAACGACTTCGAGCTTCTGAAGGGCGGCGTCTACGGCGGCGGTCACTATGCCATCGCCTTGCGCGAGAACGATTCGAAATGGCGCGACGCGGTCAACCACGCGCTCCACGACATGTGGAAGGACGGCACCTGGAAGAAGGCCTACGACAAGTGGATCGGTCCGGGCAGCAAGCTGAACATCGGCAAGGACGAGATCGACTTCCAGATGTACACCTGGCGTTGATCGGTTCGGGCGGCCGGACGATTCCTCCTCTTCCGGCCGCCCAACTTCCTTTCGTGCCATGAGCTATAAATTCGACTGGAGCATCCTCTGGGGCGAAAGCGGCCTGCTGCTTCTCGACGGCATGGTCGTGACGCTCAAGCTCGTCGGCTGGTCGCTGACGTTCGCGCTCCTGCTCGGCGTGATCGCCGGCGTCTGCCGCTGGGTCGGCGGCCGGGTGCTGTCGCCGGTCACCTGGGCCTACGTCGAGTTCGTGCGCAACACGCCGCTGCTGGTGCAGATCCTGTTCTGGTATTTCTCGGCGGCCTACATCCTGCCCAAGCCGGCGGTGCTGTGGCTGCGCGACACGGGTTTCGAATTCACGTCGGTGGTCATCGCGCTCGCCATCTACCACGGCGCGTTCGTCGCCGAAATCGTCCGATCGGGCCTGAATGCCATCGACAAGGGGCAGTTCGACGCCTCGCGCGCCCTCGGGCTCGGCTTCGGCAAGATGATGGGCCTCGTGGTCCTGCCGCAGGCGTTCCGCATCGTCGTGCCGCCGCTCAGCAACGAAACCGTCAGCCTGACCAAGAACACGGCATTGGCCTTGGCGGTCGGCGTGACCGAGATCGCCTATCAGGCCAAATACATCGAATCCTACACCTTCCGCGGCATCGAGGCGCTGGCCGCGGCGACGATCCTTTACCTCGTCATCTGCCTGGGACTGACCGGCATCGGCCACCTGGCCAGCCTCAGGCTTTCCCGCCACATCGGAAAAAAGCATGCAGTGGGAACAAGTCTGGAGTAGCGACAATTTGTTCCGCCTGATGGTGGGCAATCTGGCGCACGGCGATCCCGGCGGCCTGTTGATCACGCTCGCCATCGCCGCGATCTCGATCGTGCTGAGCACCGTCCTGGGCGCGGGGGTCGGCGTCATGCGCGCGTCGCCGGCGCGCGGGCTGTCCATGCCCGCGTTCGTCTACATCCAATGCCTGCGCAACGTGCCGCTGGTGATCCTGATTTTCTGGGCCTACTTCATTCCGCCCTATTTCAAGATGGAAATTTCCAAGTTCGCCAGCGTGACGATCGCGCTGACCTTCTTCACCTCGGCCTACATCGCCGAGGTGGTGCGGGCCGGCATTCTTTCGGTGCCGGCGGGCCACGTCGAGGCCGCGCGCGCGCTCGCGCTCGGCCGCGCCCATATCTGGTTCTGGATCGTCCTGCCGCAGGCCTTCTTCAATATGATTCCGGCGCTGACCAGCCGCTACATCACGGCGCTGAAGAACACCTCGCTCGCGTTCCTGATCGGCCTTTCCGATCTCACCGACATCGGCAAGGAAATCAACGCCCGCCTGATGACGGCGCCGATCGAAGTCTACATGACTCTTCTGCTGATCTACTTTGTCGTCAACCGCGGCCTGTCGTCGGCGATGCGCCGGCTCGAAAACCGGCCGCGTTTCAACCGCCTGTTTCTCAGAATTTGACGGACGCGACGAATTCGCGCCTCCCCCCGGCATTCGAAAAAGGAGACCCCCAATGACCGCCATGACCCCGAAACGCACCCGCACGATCGTCAAGAACTGGATGTTTCCGACCGTGAAGTCCAGCTACATGGGCGGCCTGGAAGACAGGCCGGTCATCGCCAAGACCTACGACCGCACCGTCGTCGACACCACGGGCAAGAAGTACCTCGACTTCCAATCCGGGCAGATGGGCGCCGCGCTCGGCCACCAGCACCCGAAGATGGTGGCGGCGATCACCGGCACGCTGCAAACCCTGATGCACGCGTCGAACACGATGCTGAACGTGCCGCGCCTGGAACTGCACGAACGGCTGGGCCAGATCCTGCCCAAGCCGCTGGAAAAATCGAACTTCCTGGTCAGCGGCAGCGATTCGATCGAGGCGTCCATCGATCTGGCCCGCAAGGCCACCGGCGGCATCGACGTGATCGGCTTCCACGCCGGCCTGCACGGCTCGACCTCGTACCTGACCCGCTCGCTCTCGTTCAACTGGAGCCGCCAGAAGCATTCCATCGTCGCCCCGGCGACGACGGCGATCCTGGCGCCGTATTGTTATCGCTGCCCGCTCGGCCTGACGTTCCCGAAATGCGAGGTTCAGTGCTTGAAGGTCAGCATGGAACTGGCCGATGCCAACTTCACGTCCAAGCCCGCCGCCTTCATCGGCGAGCCGATCTTGAGCGCCGGCGGCGTCATCGTCCCGCCGGAGGGTTACTACAAATCCCTGCGCCAGGAGCTGAACACGCGCGGCATGCTGATGGTCCTGGACGAAGCCCAGACCGGCCTCGGCAAGACCGGCAAGATGTTCGGCTTTCAGCACGAACAGGGCGTGATGCCGGACATCATCGCGCTGTCCAAGCACTTCGGCGGCGGCCTGCCGATCAGCGCCGTCTGCACCACCGCCGCCGTTGCCAAGGCGGCGGTCGACAACGGCTATTTCGCGACCCGCTCGCACGCCACCGACCCGCTGCTGTGCGCGGCGGGCACCGCCAGCCTCGACATCATCGTCGACGAGAAGCTGGCCGAACGCTCGCTGCACATCGAAAAGCGCATGAAGAAGGCGTTCGCCGACATGGCCAAGGAATTCGACCTGATCGGCGACGTTCGCGGCCGGGGCGTATTGCTGGGCATCGAACTGGTGACCGACCGGGTCAAGAAGACGCCGGCCAACGCGGAAAACCAGAAGATGTTCAATTACTGCCTGGACAAGGGGCTGATCTATCAGGTGCGCGGCACGCGCGGCCTGCAGAACGTGATCCGCCTGGTGCCGCCGATGACGACGACGGACGCCGAATTGGATCGCGGCCTGTCGATCGTCTACGACGCGTTCAAGCTGGTTTCCAAGGGCAAGAAGATCGCGAAGAAGGCGAAGGCGAAGCCCATCGCCTACGGCCGGGCGGCGGAATAGGCGCAAGCCGGCACCGTTTCAAGCGACGACGGATTCAATCGAATTCGAACCCGTCCTCGCGGAACAGGGTCAGGCAGGCGTCGACCGCGGCCGGATCGTAAATCGTGCCGCGCCCTTGCTCGATCTCGGCGAGCGCGACGTCGAGTCCGCGTGTCGGCCGGTAGGGGCGGTGTGACATCATCGATTCGACCACGTCGGCGACCGCCAGGATGCGCGCCTCGGGGATGATCTCGTCGCCCTTCAGGCCGTTGGGATAGCCGGTGCCGTCCATGCGCTCGTGGTGCTGCACCACCATCTTGGCGATCGGCCAGGGGAAATCGACGTTCTTCAGGATATCGTAGCCGACCTGGGGGTGGGTCTTGATCATTTCGTATTCGATCGGCGTCAGGCGGCTCGGCTTACTCAGGATTTCGGCCGGAATGTAGATTTTTCCCAAATCGTGGACGATGGCGGCCAACCTAAGGCCGTGAATCCGGTCCTCGGGGAAGCCCATGCGGCGGGCCATGGCCTCGGCCAGCAATGCGACGCGGCGCTGATGGCCGGCGGTATAAGGGTCGCGCTGTTCCAGCGTGCCGGCGACGACCTCGATGGTCGTTTCCATGCTGCGTTGCAGGCGTTCGGCGGCGACCTCGCTCTCGGCCCGGTCGTGCAGCGCGGAAATGCCGCGGGACAGGTTGCCCGCCAGTTCGACCAGCAGTTCGAATTCGTCGCCGTCGAAGGCATTGGGGTCCGTGGAGTAGATCATCATGGCGCCGCCGACGCCGTTTCGGTCCTTCAGCGGCAGCGCGACCCCCGAGGCGAAGCCGAACGATTCCAATATCCCGCACCGCGACGGCGTTACCCGAGGATCGGCGGTAATGTTCTGGCTGATTTGCGGGGTTCCGGTCCGGATCGCGATGCCGGGGACGCTGGAATTTTTTCCGTCGTCGCTCCAACTGCATTCCAGGCGCGTCATCGCCATGTCGTCGCCCCCGGCAATCGCCATCGGGTGCACGGTCTTGGCGGCATCGTGTTGGGCGATCCCAACCCATGCCAACCGGTACTCGCCGATTTCGACCGCGATGCGGCACATTTCGCCCAAGAGGGCGCGCTCGTCGGTCGCCTGCGCGACGGCGGCGTTGCCGGCACTCAGGACCTTCAACGCGCGGTTGATCCTCCGAAGTTCGGCCTCGGCCCGCTTGCGTTCGGTGATGTCGGTTACGGTGCCTTGAAAGTGAACGACGCGGCCTTCGGCGTCCCGTTTGAGCGAGGTGGCGTCCTCGACCCAGCGCGCCTCTCCGCTCTTGGCGAGCAGGCGGTACTCCTGAACGAAGGTCGTTCGTCCGGCCGCGACATGGGCATCGACTTCCCGGACGACGCGGGCGACGTCATCGGGGTGGATGAGAGAGATAGCCGGCCGGGGCGGGGCTGTCAGTTCCTCCGGTGGGTAACCAAAACCGCGAGCGACATTGGGCGACACGTAGGTGATTGGCCACCCCTCGGCCATGTTGCATCGGAACAACACCGTGGGGCTGGCATCGACGATGGCGGTGGCGATCCTCAGGCTTTCCTCGGCCCGCTTGCGCTCGCGGCTGATCATCGCCAGGCCGATCTGGTCGGCTAGCCGGCAGG
>CAZDFF010000119.1:0-10487 GCA_964504425.1 uncultured Hyphomicrobiales bacterium | reverse complement strand
GCGCAGTTTGTCCCACGCGCCCGACAGGGTCATCAGGCCGTTGATCATGCCGCCCCAGCTGGGCATCCACAGCATGATCGAAAACGTCATGCCGAGCGTCTGCGCCCAATCGGGCAAGGCGGTGTAATGCAGGTGATGCGGCCCGGCCCAGATATAAAGGAAGATCAGGCTCCAGAAGTGGACGATCGACAGCCGGTAGGAATAGATCGGCCGGTTCGCCTGTTTCGGCACGTAGTAATACATGATGCCGAGGAATCCCGCGGTCAGGAAGAAGCCGACCGCGTTGTGGCCGTACCACCACTGGGTCAGCGCGTCCTGCACCCCGGCGAACAGCGCGTAACTTTTCGACCCGGTGGCGCTGACCGGCATCGACAGGTTATTCACGATATGCAACATCGCGATGGTGACGATGAAGGCGAGATAGAACCAGTTCGCCACGTAGATATGCGGTTCCTTGCGGCGCCAAAGCGTGCCCAGGAACACCAGCAGATAGACGACCCACACTAGCGTCAGCCAGATGTCGACGTACCATTCCGGTTCCGCGTATTCCTTCGATTGGGTGACGCCGAAGACGTAGCCGCTGGCCGCCATGACCAGGAAAAGCTGATAACCCCAGAACACGAACCACGGCGCCCAGCCGCCGGCGATGCGCGCCTGGCAGGTACGCTGCACGACGTGGAACGACGTCATGATCAATACGTTGCCGCCGAAGGCGAAGATCACGGCGGAGGTATGCAGCGGCCGAAGGCGACCGAAGTTGGTCCACGGCAGATCGAGGTTCAAAATCGGAAACGCCAGTTGCAGCGCGATCACCAAGCCGACCGAAAATCCGACCACGCCCCAGAACACCGACGCGATCAATCCGGCGCGGATGACGTCGTCGTTGTAGTCGATGCCGCCGGCGCGAGGCATAGCGGGACCGCCGGTGTTGCCGCCCCGCCGGATCATCCAGAAGACGCCCGCGACGGAGAACGCGAAAAACAAGAAACCATGAACGTGCATGACCGTGTCGTCGGCCTTGCCGGCGACGACGAGACCCAACACCGCCCCCAAGATCAGGGGCAAGTACGCCAGCGAAATCATCGGGTACCAATCCTTCCACGCACCGAACGAAACCCGGGACCGGGTACCGGATCACGGTTTCGAACCGAAATTCGGGATCAACCTAGCCGACGCGGACGGCCGGGAATTTGACCGGGATCAATTCGCCGAAAGGATTTACTAGCGCAGGAACATCAAGGCCTTGGGAAGGCCGGTGGCGGCGACGGATGCGCGCGTCAGCGGATATGGAATTGCACCGGCACGACCAGCTCGATGCGCGCTTGCGGCATGTCCGGCGGCGGCATGGGCAACGGCTCGGCGCGCTTGATCAGTTCCCAGCTTTCCTCGTCGAGAATCGAATGCCCCGACGTGCGCGACTGAATCCGGCCATCCCGGCGCAATGTGTCGATCGCGATTTTATGTATTCGGCATCAATGATAACCGTCGTCCTTCCCGACCTTCCCCCGAAACACCCAGTAGGAATAGGCCGTATAAGCAAGAATGATCGGGATCAGGACGACAAAGCCCCAGATCATGAAGCCCTGGGTCTTGGCCGGCGAGGCCGCCTGCCAGATGTCGATCGAGGGCGGGACGATGTTCGGCCAGATGCTGATGGCCAGCCCGCTGTATCCCAGCCAGAACAGAAACATCGACAGCACGAACGGCGACAGTTCGGCGCAGCCATTCTTCAGGCGCAGGTAAAGCATTCCCGCGGTCACAGCGACCGCGATCGGCACCGGCGCAAGGAACGCAATATTGGGCCATGAGAACCAACGGTCGGCAATCCTATCGCTGAGATAGGGCGTGCCGAGGCTGACCGCGCCCATAAACAGGATGACCAACAGCAACTGGCGCTTCGCGGTTTCGTACGCCCAGCCCTGCAACGTGCCTTCCGTCTTCCAAATCAGCCACGTCGCGCCGAGCAGCGCGTAGCCAGGGATCATCGCCGCGCCGGTGAGGATGCTGAACGGCGTCAGCCAATCGAACGCCCCGCCGGCATAGGCGCCGTTTTCCACCTTCAGACCTTGAATGAAGGCGCCGAGCGCAACGCCTTGCGCGAAAGTCGCGACGATCGAGCCGACCGAAAACGAGATATCCCACAAGTAGCGGCTGGTGCGTGCCTTGAAGCGGAATTCGAACGCCACGCCGCGAAACACCAGGGCGATCAGCATCACCAGCAGCGGGATGTAGAGCCCCGACAGCAGCACGCCGTAAGCCAGAGGAAATGCGCCGAAAAGCCCCGCCCCGCCCAGCACCAGCCAAGTCTCGTTGCCGTCCCAGATCGGCGCCACGGTGTTCATCATCGTGTCGCGGTCCCGGTTCGACGGCGCGCTTGGAAACAGGATGCCGACGCCCAAGTCGAACCCGTCCATCAGCACGTACATGAACACGCCGAAAGCGATGATGCCGGCGAACGCGAGAACGAGAATGTCGTCGCCCATGTTCTACGCCTCCCGTTCCCAGGCATCGTCCGCCGCGGACATCGGCCGGGACGCGCGCCTTGCCGGCGACGGCTTTTCGTCAGCCGCGTCGATGAATCCCTTTTGCAGCATGCGTTGGATGTAATAGGCGCCGGCGACGAACACCAGCAGATAGGCCGTCGCGAACAGCAGCAGCGAGGCCCCGACCGTCCCGCCAGCGATCGGAGAAACCGCGTCCTTAGTGCGCATCAGGCCGTAGACCACGTAGGGCTGACGGCCGACTTCGGCGGTTACCCACCCGGCCAGAATGGCGATGAACCCAAGCGGCGAGCACAAGCGACAGAGTTGCAGGAACCACCGGGTATCGTAGAGCCGCCCGCGCCAACGCAACCACGCTCCGAGCACGCCGACCAGCAGCATCAAGAATCCGATCCCGACCATGATGCGGAACGCCCAGAAGACGATGGCGACCGGCGGCCGGTCCTCGGGCGCCCATTCCTTCAGGCCGCGAATTTCGCCGTCCGGATCGTGCTTCAGGATCAGGCTGCCGAGCTTGGGGATGCCGAGTTCGTAATGGTTCTTTTCCGCCTTCTGGTCCGGCAGGCCGAACAGGATCAGCGGCGCGCCCTTGCGCGTTTCCCAATGACCTTCCATCGCCGCCAGCTTCGCCGGCTGGTGCTCCAGCACGTTCAAGCCGTGAAAATCGCCGGCCAGGATTTGCAGCGGCGCGACCACGACGATCATACCGAGACCCATGTTCATCATCGTGCGGGAGCGCGCCGGGAACCGTCCCTGGATCAGATACCAAGCGCCGACGCCGACGGCGACGAACGCCGTCGTCAGGAACGCCGCCATCGACATGTGCACGAGCCGGTAAGGAAACGACGGATTGAAAACGATCTGCCACCAGTCGACCGGATGGAAGATCCCGTCGATGATTTCATGGCCTTGCGGCGTTTGCATCCAGCTGTTGGCGGCCAGTATCCAAAAAGTCGAGATCAGCGTGCCGACGGCGACCATCAACGTCGCGCCGAAATGGACCTTCGGATTCACCCGGTCCCAGCCGAACAGCATGATGCCGAGGAACCCGGCCTCGAGGAAAAAGGCGGTCAGCACCTCGTAGCTGAGCAGCGGACCGAGAATGTTGCCGGTGGCGATGGAGAAAACGCTCCAGTTGGTGCCGAACTGGTAGCTCATGACGATGCCGGAAACGACGCCCAGGCCGAACGCGACGGCGAAGATCTTGGTCCAGAACTTGTAGAGACTCTTGTAGCGAACTTCGCCGGTTTTCAGCCAAAGCGCTTCCAGCACCGCGAGCCAAGACGCGAGGCCGATGGTGAAGGACGGAAAGACGATGTGGAACGAAATCACGAACGCGAACTGGAAGCGCGACAGCAGCAGCGGGTCGAGTTCCATGGGAACGCCCTCCCGTTCGGATAACGCCCATTAAAGTAACATTCCGCGCCGGCCGGAAGCCTCGATTGCGCGGCAATCGGAATCCCGGGATACGGTTATTAATTACCGCATGCTTGCCTATAATTTAATCAGCAATACGGTGCGCTGCTGTTTGCATGTGCAGCAAAATAAAGCACAGGATACCGCGCCCTGCGCGTAGCTGCCTTAAGCCCTTGGCCTGCCATTGGTTTGGTCCTGCTCCCCCAATCGGCATGCAACTTGCGTTGTCCCTGGCGAACGAGGGTCTCGAACGCCGACTGCCCCGAAGGGCAGCCGGGAAACGGGGCCTGAATTGCGGCCCGGGCCAATGAAGACCCACCGCACAACTTCGGAACCGATGAGGGTTCCACATTGGACACAGGCGTCCGGATCGCGGGAACACCCGCGGCCGCGACGCTTTTTTATTGCCGCGACACCGGGCGGCAAGGGTTCCGCGCAAGGGCGACGCGGGCGCAAGGGGCAGGCAAGGACGGATGGGCTCGGGACTGGATTTCACCGAAGAACAGAAAAAGTATCTCGAGGGTTTCGCGAGCGGCATCGCCGCCCGGCGCCAAGCCGCCGGCATCGCACCGCTCGGCGGTGCGGCCAGCGCCGATTCATCCACCGCCGATATTCATCGCGCCGCGCAAGACCGCACCGTCGCCAGCGGCGGCAAGCTGACGGCCGAGGAGAAAGCGAAGCGCGTCAAGCACCCGCTGGACCGCTGGGACGAACTCGCTGCCGACGCCAAGGCCGACCGCTTTCCCAAGGGCACCGACGTGTTCCTGACCAAGTTCTTCGGGCTGTTCTACGTGGCGCCCGCCGAGAACGCCTACATGTGCCGTCTGCGTATCCCGAACGGCGTTCTTTCCGCGCACCAGATGCGCGGCGTCGCCGACATCGCGGAAACGTTCGCCGCCGGCTATGCCGACGTGACCACCCGCGCCAACCTGCAATTGCGCGGCATCCAGGCGAAAAGCGCGATCGACGTGCTGACGGCGTTTCAGGACCTGGGCCTGACCAGCCGAGGTTCCGGCGCCGACAACATCCGCAACGTGACCTCGGCGCCGACCGCCGGCATCGACCCACAGGAATTGATCGACACGCGCCCCTTGGGCCATCGGATGCATCACCACATCCTGAACCATCGCGAGATGTACGGCCTGCCGCGCAAGTTCAACATCGCCTTCGACGGCGGCGGCAGTGTTTCGGTGGTCGAGGACACCAACGATATCGGCTTCGCCGCGGTGCGCGTCTCGGATGGCCATGGAATCGAATCGGGCGTCTATTTCCGCCTGCAACTGGGCGGGATCACGGGGCACAAGGACTTCGCCCGCGACACCGGGATACTGCTGAAGCCCGACGAATGCGTGCCGGTGGCCGAAGCCATCGTCCGGGTTTTCACCGATAACGGCAACCGCACCGACCGCGCCAAGGCGCGCCTGAAATACGTGCTGGATGCCTGGGGTTTCGAGAAGTTCCTGACGGAGGTGGAAAAGCACCTGCCCGCTCCGTTGACCCGTCTGCCGCTCGACGCCTGCGAACCGCGCGGCTCCATCGACAAGCACGGCCATGTCGGCGTCCACCCGCAGCGCCAGAAGGGCCTGAATTGGATCGGCGTCACGATGCCGGTGGGACGGCTCGAGGCGTTTCAGTTGCGCGGCATCGCCGACATCGCCGAACGCCACGGCAGCGGCACCCTCCGGCTCACCGTTTGGCAGAACCTGCTGATCTCGGACGTGCCGGACCGGGCCGTCGCCGCCGCCGAAGCCGAGCTGCGGGCGCTTAAGCTTGACACCCAGGCGAGCGGCTTTCGCGGCGCCCTGGTCGCCTGCACCGGCAATGCGGGATGCAAGTTTTCCGCCGCCGACACCAAGGGGCACGCGCTCCATCTGGTCCGTCATCTGGAGCGCACGCTTTGGATCGACCGACCGATCAATATCCACCTGACCGGCTGCCATCATTCGTGCGCGCAGCACTTCATCGCCGACATCGGCCTTCTCGCGACCAAGGTCGAAGTCGGCGAGGAAACGGTCGAGGGCTATCACATCCACATCGGCGGTGGCGCCGGCCATGAACGGAAGATCGGCCGGGAAATCTTCCACGCGATTCCCTTCGCCGACGTGCCGGCGAAGGTGGAAGGCATCGTCCGCGTCTACCTGATGCACCGCGCGAACAAGGACGAATCCTTCCAGGATTTCGTCGCCCGCCTGACCGACAGCGAGATCGTCGATCTGTTCGCCGAACCCGCGCGCCGGGCGGCTTGACGGGCAGCCGATGATTCCGCTGATCCCCGACAACGCACCCTTCACGTCCGAACAACGGGCGTGGCTGAACGGCTTTTTCGCCGGCCTGATGGGTGACGCGGCGCAAGGCACCGAGGCGGCACCGGTCGCCGCCGCGCCGGTCGAGGAAGAAGACTTTCCCTGGCACGATCCGGCGTTGGAATTGCCGGAACGGTTGAAGCTGGCCGAAGGTCGGCCGATCGCGCGTCGGATGATGGCGGCGATGGCGCAACTCGACTGCGGCCAGTGCGGCTACCAATGCCAGACTTACGCCGAAGCCGTCGCCGCCGGCGCCGAGAAGGACCTCGCGCGCTGCGTGCCGGGCGGCAAGCCCACGGCCAGAAAATTGAAGGAGCTGCTGGCGGCGCGTCCCGAAGGGACCGCGGTGCTGGCCTCGCCCGCCGCCGCCGGATCGCCTGCCAATGCCTCCGTACAAAGCGACCCGGCGCCGGCCCATTTCATCGCGAGCCATCGCCTCAATGTCGAAGGCTCCGACAAGGACACCCGTCATGTGGTGTTCCACCTGAACGGTAGCGGCCTGACCTACGAGGTCGGCGATAGCCTCGGTGTTCACGCGCTCAACTGCCCGGATTTGGCGGCGGCGATCCAGGTCCGCCTGGGCATCGACCCGGGCACCGAAGTAACGGCGCCGGACGGCAAAACCCGTCCGTTGCTGAACACGTTGATCGAGGTCGTCGACATCACGCGGCCGTCCGACGAAGCCATCGAGGTGCTGTCCCGGCACGCCGGAGACGCCGACGAGGCTGCCCGCCTGAAGGCGCTTTCCGAAGGCATCGAGGATCCCGCGTTCGAAAGCGCCGACCTGCTCGATTTTCTGGACGCCTTCCCATCCGCCCGCCCCCCGGTGGGCGAACTCGCGGCCGCCTTGGGCGCGCTGAAGCCGCGCCTTTATTCCATCGCATCGTCGCCGAAAGCGCATCCGGGCGAGGTCCACTTGACGGTCGCCGCCGTGCGCTACAATCTGCGCGGCCGGGCCCGCAAGGGCGTCGCCTCGACGTTTCTGGCCGACCGGGCTCATCCCGAACGCCACGTGCCGGTTTACGTGCAGGAGGCGCATGGGTTCCGTCTGCCCGCCGATCCCACGACGCCCATCGTCATGATCGGCCCCGGCACCGGCATCGCGCCGTTTCGCGCCTTTATCGAGGAACGCCGCGCCGTCGGCGCCACGGGCCGGAACTGGCTGTTCTTCGGCGATCGCCGCCGCGCGACCGATTATCTGTTCGAATCCGAATTCGAATCCTATCGGCAAGATGGGCTTTTGACGCGGCTCGATCTCGCCTTTTCCCGCGATACGGACAGCAAGGTCTACGTCCAGGACCGGATGCGCGAGAACGCCAAGGAATTGTGGACTTGGCTGCAGGACGGCGCGCACGTCTACGTCTGCGGCGACGCCAAGCGAATGGCCAGCGACGTGGACAAGGCGTTGGTCGAGATCGCCGCCAAGGAAGGCGCGATGAATCCCGACGCCGCCAAGGCCTACGTCGCCGGTCTGGCCCGCGACAAGCGCTACCTGCGCGACGTCTATTGATCGGGACGGGCACGAACATGTCGATCATGGAAGGATTGAAACGGACCAAGGCGGCGGCCCCGCCGATCACGCCGGCATCCGCGCCGATCGTCGTGGTCGGCGCCGGGCCGGCCGGCATGCGCGCGGCCGAAGAGCTGATTCGGCGCAAACCCGATACGAGTGTCATCGTCTTCGGCGACGAGCGTTGGCGCCCTTACAATCGCGTCCGCCTGACGCCGCTGATGGTAGGCGAAATCGGCCTCGCCGACGTCTATTTTCCCGAATTGAAGCCAGCCGTCGGGCAAAAGGTCGAAACGATCCATCGGCGCATCGTCGCCATCGACCGCGCGGCCAAGACCGTCACCGACGCGGCGGGCGAAACGCACCCCTATTCCTACCTCGTCCTGGCCACCGGATCGCGCCCCCACGTGCCGTCGATCCCCGGAATCGACAAGCGGAACGTCTTCACCTTCCGCGATCTCGACGACGCCGAAAAGCTGCTGGCGCGTGTCGCTAGCAGCCGCAAGGTCGTGGTCCTGGGCGGCGGGCTTCTCGGTCTGGAGGCCGCGCGCGGTATGCACGGCCGGGGCGTCGAGACCGTGGTGGTCGAGCACGAGCGACACCTGATGCCGCGCCAGTTGAACGATCGGGCGGCCGGGCTTCTGGCCGACCATATCCATGACCTCGGGATCGAAGTCGTCACCGGCGACGGCGTTGCCGAAGTCCTTGGCGATGCGGCCGTCGAAGGCGTCCGTCTGGTCGGCGGGCGCGAAATCGATTGCGACACCTTGGTGGTCTGCACCGGCATCCGGCCGAACATCGAGCTTGCCCGCCAAGCCGAACTGGCGGTCGGACGGGGCATCCGGGTCGACGACCAGATGCGCACGTCGGACCCCGACATTTTCGCCGTCGGCGAATGTGCCGAACATCGCGGCAAGATCTACGGCCTGATGGCGCCGGGCCTGGAACAGGCCGCGGTCGCCGCGCACACCGTCGCCGGCGGCAAGGCGACCTACGCCGGCTCCATCGCCGCGACGCGCCTGAAGGTCGTCGGCATTCCCATCTTCAATGTCGGCACCATCGAGGAGTCGGAGCAGAACCCGGATTTCCGCCACGCCGACCACGTCGACGAGGAGACCGGCGAATACCGCCAATTGATTCTGTATCGCGGCCGCCTGAAGGGCGCCATCGCCGTCGGCGAGTGGAGCGACATGAGCCGCGTCCAGGAATCGGTGATGTCGGGGCGGCGGCTTTTCCCATGGCAATTGCGCCGCTTCCGGCGCGAAGGCACGCCCTGGCCGGCGGCGCCCAAGGCCAGCATCGGCGCCTGGCCGGCAGGCGCCGTCGTCTGCAACTGCACGGGCGTGACACGAGGATGTTTGTCGGAAGCGGTCGCCAGCGGCTGCACCGATGTCGAGGGACTGCAACGGGCGACCGGCGCCTCGACGGTTTGCGGTACCTGCCGGCCATTACTGCAAGACCTGCTGGGTACACCGGCAGCGGCGAGCGCGATCGGGGGATGGACGTGGGTGTTGGCGGTCTCCGCGCTTGCGCTCCTCACCGCGGCCCTGTTCGCGCTCCTGCCGCCGGTGCCCTATCGCGAAACGGTCCAGGCCAAGTACCAGCTGGATCTGCTTTGGACCGACGGCACGTTCAAGCAGATCAGCGGCTTCACGCTGCTGGGCCTGTCCGTCGTCGTCGCGCTGCTGTCGCTGCGAAAGCGCATCCGGCGCTTCACGTTCGGCGATTTCGCTCACTGGCGGCTGGTCCATGTCGCTCTGGGATTGCTGCTGCTCGTCGTGCTGTTCGTCCACACCGGATTCCATCTGGGCCAGAACATCAATCGGGCGACCATGCTGACGTTCCTCGCGATCGCGCTGGCGGGCGGGCTCGCGGGCGGCGCGGTCGCCATCGAACACGTTCTCGGGCGCAACGCAGGCGCTGCAATCCGCAAGTGGTCGATTTGGATGCACATCGTCGTGCTCTGGCCGCTCCTGACGGTTCTCACGTTCCATGTGCTGGCCGTCTATTACTTTTGATTTCGGACATTGATGAAGAAAAGGAGTGTCATTCTTTGGTCGTTCTGGGGGCTCGCCACCGTGACGCTTAGCGCGTATCTGGCCTTCGCCATGGTCAAGGGCGATCGCGGCCTGATTTTGATCGGCCGGACCACCGACGCGCACCATCAGATCGAACTGGCTTGCAACGCCTGCCACAAGCCGTTCGGCGGTACTGCCGCCTTGCAGCAGGCGTGCGTCGGCTGTCACGGCGCCGACCTGAAGGCGGCCAACGACACGCATCCGATTTCGAAGTTCACCGACCCGCGCAACGCCGATCGCGTGGCAATCCTGGACGCGCGCGTGTGCGTCACCTGTCACCGGGAACACCGGCCCGGGATCACCCGGGCCATGGCCGTGACGTTGCCCGACGACTACTGCCATCTGTGCCACAAGGACATCGCCAAGGAGCGGCCGAGCCACGCCAACCTTCCCTTCGACGGCTGCACCGCCTCGGGCTGCCACAATTTCCACGACAACCGTGCCCTCTACGAGGATTTCATCGAAAAGCATATGGGCCAGCCCAGGACCCTAGCGACGCCCGAGGTTCTGAAGCGCATGGAAAAGCCGCTGCCGGCCGGCGGCCAGACCAAACGCCCGCTCATAGCCGCGGATGCCGATGCCCCGGAATCCGCCAAGGGTGACGCTAAGATCACGGCCGACTGGGCCGCATCGAGCCACGCCAAGAGCGGTGTCAATTGCACCGATTGCCACACCCACG
>CAZDFF010000118.1:0-10600 GCA_964504425.1 uncultured Hyphomicrobiales bacterium | reverse complement strand
TGAATCGTCAATAAAACCATCGGAATCCGGGGTCCTTCCGGCGCCGAGGATGGATTCATAGAATATTGGAAACGTTCAAGAATGGGCGAAAATGTCGTCCGCGCCCCAGCCCAAAAGGTCGAGTTCGGCCCGGGTGCCCAGGAAATCGAAGCAGGCCCGGGCCAAGTGGGTGCGGCCCTCGCGGGCCAGCATGGCGTCCAGCTTTTCCTTGATGGCATGCAGATGGAGCACGTCGGCGGCCGCGTATTTGACCTGTTCCGCCGTCAGTTCGGCCGCGCCCCAGTCCGACGACTGCTGCTCCTTGGAAAGCTCGATGCCGAGCAGTTCGCGGCAGACGTCCTTCAGGCCGTGCCGGTCGGTGTAGGTCCGGGTCAGGCGCGATGCGATCTTGGTGCAGTAAACCGGGCGGCATTGCACGCCCAGGCACTGGCGCAGGATGCCGACGTCGAAGCGGGCGAAGTGGAAGATCTTCAGGACCTTTTCGTCGGCCAGCAGCTTTTTCAGGTTGGGCGCGTCGTAGGCCGGTTTCGGAAAATGGACCAGATGCACGGTGCCGTCGCCGGCCGACAACTGCACCACGCATAGCCGGTCGCGCAGCGGGTTCAGGCCCTGGGTCTCGGAATCGACGGCGACCGAGGCGCCGAAGTTTATGCCCTTCGGCAGGTCGCCCGTGTGAATCGATATCTGCGGATTCATTCGCCTCGCCCGCGTCCCGACGGCTGGATCCTTACGTTATGAAAGGATCGGCCGCTGCCGCGGATGAGTGGTGCCCAGGAGAAGACTCGAACTTCCACGACCTTTCGGCCACAGGTACCTGAAACCTGCGCGTCTACCAATTCCGCCACCTGGGCGCACACCGACTTGGCGGCTGGACAGTCGTTAAAGCCCCCGGGGTCGGCTGTCAACCGGGTTTAACGGCGGTTGCGGTTGTGGCAATGTTGCGTTTCGGCGCGGTTTTCCGGGACCTTTGCGACAACCGTCGCGTCCGGCACCGGGCCCCCAAGAAAGCGGAAGAGAGAGTGGAAGATGGAAAAGCGGATCGTGACCGTATTCGGCGGCTCGGGCTTCATCGGGCGCCACCTGATGCGGCGCTTGGCGGCGGCGGGCTGGCGCGTGCGCGTCGCCGTGCGCGACCCGGAAGCGGCGAATTTCCTGAAACCGCTCGGCGACGTCGGACAGATCGTGCCGTGGGCCGCCGACATCGGCCGTCCCGACACGGTGGCCGCCGCCGTCGCCGGCGCCACGGCCGTCGTCAACCTGGTCGGCATCCTTTACGAACGCGGCAAGCGCACGTTCGAACGGGTCCACGTCGACGGCGCCCGGACGGTCGCCGAGGCCGCGGCCAAGGCGGGCGTGAAACGGCTGATCCACATTTCCGCGATCGGCGCCGACGAAAATTCGGCGGCCGCCTACGCGCGCTCGAAGGCAAAAGGCGAGGCGGCGGTCCGGGCCGCGTTCCCGGATGCGACCGTGTTTCGGCCCAGCGTCGTGTTCGGGCCCGAGGACGGGTTCTTCAATCTGTTCGCCGGCATCGCGCGCTGGAGCCCGGTCTTGCCGGTGTTCGGCTGTCCGCTGCTGCCGCGCCTGGAGTCCAATCCCAAGGGGCTGCTGCCGTTCCGGCTCGATTGGTACGGCGACGGCGGCACCAAGTTCCAGCCGGTTTACGTCGGCGACGTCGCCGACGCGATCATGGCCGCGCTGAAGGACGACAAGGCCATGGGCCGGACGTACGAACTGGGCGGTCCGCGCACGATGAGCTTCAAGCAGGTGATGGAACTGCTGCAGGCGCAGACCGGCCGCAAGCGGATTTTGGTCCCGGTGCCGTTCGCCGTCGGCATGATCGAAGCCTTCTTCTTGCAGTTGCTGCCGAAGCCGCTGTTGACGGTCGATCAGGTGAAGCTGCTGAAGACGGATAACGAGGTGTCGCCGGGCGCGGCGGGACTTGCGGATCTGGGCGTCGCGCCGACGCCGGCCGAAGCGATCCTGCCGACGTACCTCAGCCGCTTCCGCCTGCCGTCCCGGCGCAACGCGATGACCGCTTGATTTTACGCCACCTGGCGGCCGGCGACGATGACCTGGCCGGCGAATTCGGTCAGGAAGGCGCGGCCCTTCAGCGTGCGCTGAATCAAAACGCTGCGCCGGTCCTTCTCGTCGGTCTTGCGCTGCACCAGTTCCAACTCGCTCAGGCGGTCCACCGCGCGCGTCACCGCCGGCTTGGAAATGTTCATCAGCGTCGCCAGCTCGCGCACCGTGTGCGGCGGCGGGCGCATGTAGACGGTCAGCAGCAGCGCGAATTGCCGGGCGGTCAGATCGGGCTTGTCGCCGCGCACGCCGGACAGGGTCGTGCGCCGCCACAGATCGAGGGCGCGGAATTCGTCCAATTCGACGGGCATCTTATTGAAGCCTCAAGAGATTTTTATTTCGTTGCCGAAACTATAATACCGAACCGAAATCGGCGGCAACGGGATTCAGCGTGCGAAACGATCGGCGATCGTGCGGAACAGCGCGCGCATCGCCATCGCCTCGCCGCCTTCCGGGCGGCCCGGGCGCGACGCCGTGTTCCAGGCCATCAGGTCCAAGTGCACCCAGGGGGTGCCCGGCGCGACGAAGCGTTCCAGGAACAACGCCGCGGTGATGGCGCCGGCGAAGCCGCCCTCGGGCGCGTTGGTCAGGTCGGCGACCTTGCCTTCGACCTGCTTGGCGTAGCCTTTCCACAGCGGCAGCCGCCAGACCGGATCGGCGGTCGCGGTGCCGGCGGCCAGCAATTCGTTCGCCAAGTTGTCGTCGTTCGCGAACAGCGCCGGCAGTTCGGTGCCGAGCGCGACGCGGGCCGCGCCGGTCAGGGTGGCGAAGTCGGCGAGCAGCGCCGGTTTTTCCTCGCACGCCAGTGCCAAGGCGTCCGACAGAATGACCCGGCCCTCGGCGTCTGTGTTGCCGATTTCGACCGTCAGGCCCTTGCGCGAGGTAATGATATCGAGCGGCCGCATGGCGTTGCCGGACACGCTGTTCTCGACCGCCGGGATCAGCACGCGCAGCCGCACCGGCAGCCTGGCCGCCATGATCATGTGCGCGAGGCCCAGCACGTGCGCGGCGCCGCCCATGTCCTTCTTCATCAGCTTCATGTTGGCCGAGCCCTTGAGGTCGAGCCCGCCGGTATCGAAGCACACGCCTTTGCCGACCAATGTTATTTTAGGCGCATTCTTCCGGCCCCATCGGATGTCGATCAGGCGCGGTTGGCGATCCGCCGCGCTGGCCCGGCCGACGGCGTGGATCGACGGGAAATTCCTTTTCAACAGCTGCTCGCCGACGACCACGGAAAACGACGCCTTGTGCCGCGCCGCCATCGCCTTGGCTGCCGCCGCCAGGTGCGCCGGGCCCATGTCGCTGGTCGGCGTGTTGATCAAATCGCGCACCAGGAAGGTCGCTTCCGCCGTCGCCGTCACGTAGGCGCGATCCGCGCCCTGGGGCCAGACCAGGCGCGCAACCTTCGCCGCCTTCTTGCCGTAGCGGGTGAAGGCGTATCCGGCCAGCGCCCAGGCCAGCGCGGCGGCGGTCGCTCGGTCCGGCTTCGGCGTCGCCTCGATGCGATAGGTGCCGGCGGGCAGAGACTTTGCCAGCGCCGCCCATGCCCACATATCCGATTCCTCGTCCGCGCCGAACAGCACGCGCACGATGTTGCCGTCGGCGTCGGCGATCGCGGCGTGGGTGCCGGGCTTGGCGGCGAAGCCGCTCGCCTCGATCCAGCGGCGGACCTGGGCCGGCTGTTTCTTTTTCCACGCCGCGAGTGTCTTCTCGGTCAGGCCGGTCAGCGGGACGGCGCCCTTGTCGGCGGCGGCGAAAACGTCGGTCGGTTTCATGGCGGGTTCCGGAAAATGAAAGGCGAACGGGGATCGCGACTTGGTAGCAGGTTTTCGGGCGGTCGGGAAAGCCGCCGTCTTCATGCGATGGCGGGCGGGCGGGTGGCCGTGCTAATCTCGGTTCCGAAACGGGCCCGGCGGCGCCCGCCGTCCGAACGGTGGCCCGGTATTTTCAGCAGCGGAGGAAAAATATGCGGAAATTCGTTTTCGCGTGCGCGCTCGGAATGGCACTGGCCGCGAACCAGGCGCCCGCGTCGGCGGCTTCCGACAATGTCGACCGCGCCTTCGTCGAAGGCGCCATCGCGCGCGGTGCGATCCTGTGGGATGTGCGCGACGAACGCGCCTACGCCAAGGGCCATATCCCCGGCGCGGTCAACGTCGGTTCCGCCGGCGACGTGCTGCGCGAACCGAACGGCGAGGACTTCCTGCCGATTCCGACGATCGAGCGCGTGCTCGGCGCCGGCGGCATCGACCCCATGAAGGAAATCGTGGTCTACGCCACGACCGGCAATCCTTACGCGCATTTCGCGCAATACACGATCCGCTTCTTCGGCGGGCGCAAGGTCCACGTCTATCACGGCGGCATCGACGACTGGCGCGCCGCCGGCAAGCCGGTGTCGACGACGCCGACCGCGCCGACGCCGGTGAAACTTTCCCTGAAACCCGATACCCGCGAGACCGTGCAGACGGCCGACGTGCTGAAGGCGGTCGGCGAAAAGGGCGTGCAGATCGTCGACGCGCGCACGCCCGGCGAATATTCCGGCGCGGACATCCGCGCACTGCGCGGCGGGCACGTGCCGGGCGCGGTCAACATTCCCTACGAACAGAACTGGAAGGACCCGGAGACCCCGAAGAAGCTGCGCAACAAGTCGGTCAAGACCGTCGACGGCATGAACCTGAAGGATACGGCCGCGCTCAAGGCGCTGTACGCCAAGCTCGATCCGGAAAAGGAAACCATCGTCTATTGCCAAAGCGGTGTGCGCGCGTCGCAGACCGCCGCCGTGATGCGCGATATCGGCTTCAAGAACGTGAAAGTCTACGATTCCTCCTGGCTCGGCTACGGCAACACCTTTTCGGCGCCGGTCGAGAACGCCACCTATTTCAATGTCGGCAAGTTGAACGGGCAACTGACGAAAATGCAGGCACGGATCGAACAGTTGGAAAAGGAACTGGCCGACGCGCGCAAGGCCAAGCAATAGATTAAGCATCGACAAGGAAACGGCATGGCCGCGTTCACCATCGTCCTCGGCAACAAGAACTATTCGTCCTGGTCGCTCAGGCCGTGGCTCGCCCTGAAGGCGACCGGCGAACCGTTCGGCGAAATCGTGATTCCGCTCCGCACGCCCGACACCAAGGCGCAGATCCTGGAACATTCGCCGTCGGGCAAGGTACCGGTGCTGAAAGGGCCGGACGGGCTGATCGTTTGGGAAACGCTCGCTATCGTGGAATACCTGGCGGAACGATTTCCGAACGCGGGTCTGTGGCCGGCCGATCCCGCCGTCCGTGCCGTCGCGCGCTCGGTCGCCAACGAAATGCACGCGGGCTTCGGCGCGCTGCGCTCCAACATGCCGATGAACGTTCGCATGAAGGCGCGGGCCGAGATCGCGGCGGCGCGCCAAGCGATCCCCGAGGTCAAGGCGGACATCGACCGGGTCCAGGCGATTTGGTCGGAATGCCGCACGCGCTTCGGCGAGAACGGCGATTTTCTGTTCGGCGCCTTCGGCGGGGCGGATGCCATGTTCGCGCCGGTGGTCTGTCGCTTCCGCACCTACGGCGTCAAACTCGGCGGTGCGGCGGGCGCCTATGCCGACGCGCTTTGGGAATGGCCGGCGATGCGGGAATGGCGCGACGCCGCCGTGGCCGAACCGTTTGCGATTCCGCAATACGATGACATCGGCTGAACCGAATCCGTCGCCCGGCCCGCGCAACGGCGGCGACACCGTCGTCCGCCGCCTGCGCGACCTCGCCGCCAATTATCCCGCAGAAAAGATTCCCCTCGGCCACGCGCTCGAATATCTGGGCGAACGTGCCTTCGGCCTCTTGATGCTGGCGCTGGCGCTGCCGATGGCGACGCCGCTCTCGGCGATCCCGGGCGTCTCGACCGTGATCGGGGCGCCGCTGCTGGTGATCTGCTGCCAGCTCGCGCTCGGCTTCAAGGGGCCGCGCCTGCCGAAGTCGCTCTCCGAGCGCGCCATCGACCGCGCCACGCTGATCCGGACCTTGGTGAGGACCGGGCCCTGGCTGGATCGGATCGAGCGCGTGGTGCGCCCGCGCTGGCCGGCGCTGACCGGCCCCGTGGCCGAACGGTTGATCGGCGTCGCCGCCGCGCTGATGACGGCCATCCTGGCGCTGCCGATCCCCGGCGGCAACCAGCCCCCGGCGTTGGCGGTCGCGTTGTTCGCGGTCGCGATCTCGGAACGGGACGGGCTGTTCGTCGTGCTCGGTCTTTTAGTCAGCGTCGCGGCGCTGATCATCCTGGCCGTGATCTACGGATTGCTCGCCGCCGCCGGCATTTTCATTTTCCAGCAAGCGACGGGGTAGGCGCCGTCACGCGCAGCACGCCGCCGCTGTCGTCGACGGGCCGCAGCAGGCGCTCGTTTTCGGGGCCTGCGTTTCCAGCCAACGGTCGCGCGGCTTGCAGCTCGCCGGACGGCGTTCCAGGCGGACGCGAACCGCATCGCCCCCGGTCTCGATCGCCGCGGCGGCGAACAGCCGGATCGCCTCGACGCCGTCGCTGACCTCGAACGTCAATTTGGCCTCGGGGTCGAACGGCACTCGTTCCGCGACCTTGCGCATGATGGACAGGAACTTGTCGACCGGCATCCATGTGCGGTCGGGCTCTTCCGCGACGTCCCAAAGCTGGATGATGGTTTCCTGCCATTGCTCGGGGTTGGCGCCGCAATCGAGCGAGGCGAACGCGCCCGCCTTGACCTCGGTGACGTGATAGCCGGGCTGCACCGCGCGGCCGTCGTATTCGAAGATCAGCGGTTTCTGGCCGTGCGCGGCTAGACGGCCGAGCAGGTCGGCGGCGGAAATTTCGGCGCCGTGCGCGCAACCGTGGACGGGCTCGGCGGCGGAAAGGGGCTTGCCGGACGGTGTCATGATGGGGCATCCTCTGTTCAACGATTTTACAATTCAATGATTATTGAAATATGAACGAAGGTCAAGCCCTTTCCGCGCTCTCCGCGCTGTCCCAGGAAACCCGCCTGCGGATCGTGCGCCGCCTGGTGCAGGCCGGAACGGAAGGGATGTCGGCGGGCGACATCGCCGAGGCGATGTCGGTGTCGCCCTCCAACATGTCGTTTCACCTGAAGGAACTGGAACGGGCCGGCATCGTCGCCGGCCGGCGCGACGCGCGCTCCATCGTCTACACCGCCGATTACGACGCGCTCGGCGGCCTGATCCGGTTCCTGATGGAAGATTGCTGTTCGGGCCGGCGCGAGATCGTGGCCCCGGCGCTGGCCGCGCCCTGCTGCGGCCCGGCTGTGCGCGCTCGACGCCGGGGCGCGTCACGATAGTGTCATCGAACGAATCTTGAATCGCGAACAAAAACGGCGTTCTGATCGCGCATGACCGATAAAACCCGCAACGTCCTATTTCTTTGCACCGGCAATTCGGCGCGCTCGATCCTGGCCGAGGCGATCCTGGACCGCCTCGGCAAGGGACGGTTCAAGGCCGCCAGCGCCGGCAGCCAGCCCAAGGGCGCGGTCAATCCCCACGCCGTCGCGTTGTTGTCCAAGCTTGGTTACGACACGGGCGGCTTCCGCTCGAAATCGTGGGACGAATTCGCGGGCTCGGGCAAGCCGCCGTTCGACCTGATCGTCACGGTCTGCGACAACGCCGCCGGCGAAGCCTGTCCGGTGTGGCCGGGCCGGCCGGCGGCGGCGCACTGGGGCATCGCCGATCCGGCCGCCGTGACCGGCGGCGACGCCGACATCGCCGCTGCGTTCGAGGAAGCCTATCGCCTGCTGTCGCTCCGCATCCAAGCCTTCGTCGATCTGCCGCTCGATTCGCTTGACGGCCCGGCGTTGAAGGCCAAGCTGGCCGAGATCGGCCGCCTGGACGGCGCCACCGAAAAGGCCCGCAAGGGTATCTAGAGAGAGGCCGCTCGTGCGCATCCTGGTTCTCGAAGGCGACGGCATCGGCCCGGAAATCGCAGCCGCGACCGTCGAATGCCTGAAGGCGCTCGACGCTTCGGCCAACCTCGGCCTTTCGTTCGACTTCGCCGAGATCGGTTTCGTCGCCTTGAAAAAATCCGGCACTACGTTGCCCGATACGGTGCTTGAAAAAGCGCTCGCCGCCGACGGCGTGATTCTGGGCCCGGTGTCACACGCGGACTATCCGCCGCGCGACAAGGGCGGGCTCAACCCGTCGGGCGAAATCCGCAAGCGGCTCGATCTGTTCGCCAACATCCGGCCCAGCCGCGCGCGGCCCCGCATTCCGGCGACGTCGCCGACGATCGACGTGGTGGTGGTGCGCGAAAACCTGGAAGGCTTCTATGCCGACCGCAACATGGCCGTCGGCCAAGGCGAATTCATGCCGACCGAGGACATGGCGCTCTCCGTGCGCAAGATCACGCGCACCGCCTGCCGCCGCATCGCCGAGGCCGCGTTCCGGATCGCCGAGGGTCGGCGCAAGCGTTTGGTTGCCGTCCACAAGGCGAACGTGCTGCGCCTGGGCGACGGGTTGTTCCTGGAAGAGGTTGCGCGCGCGGCGCAAAACCATCCGTCCGTGCATTTGGAGGAACGGCACGTCGACGCCATGATGGCCGACATCGTGCGCGCGCCCGGCGATTTCGACACGATCGTCACCACCAACATGTTCGGCGATATTCTTTCCAATCTCGCGGCCGAACTGTCGGGCAGTCTCGGCATGGCGGCTTCGTTGAATGCGGGCGACGCGCACGCCTGTGCCCAGGCGGCGCACGGCTCGGCGCCGGAATTGGCGGGCCGGGACGCGGCCAATCCGGTCGGGTTGATGCTGTCGACGGCGATGCTGCTCGATTGGATCGGCTGCCGCCGCGACCGCAAGGATATCGTCGCCGCCGCGGCGCGGTTCGCAGCCGCCGTCGAGGCGCAACTGGCGACCGACGAGCGTCCGGCGGACCTGGGTGGAAACCTGGGCACCCGGACGTTCGCCAAGGCCGTCGCGGCAAGGTTGGGATAGCACCACCGTCGCGGCGCTGTGCGGCGACCGTTTGGCACATTAGTATATCCCCATGACCAGCACGGACATGCCCCATCGGCGGGCGGAGGGGATTCAGTTAATCCGCCGCCGCCTTCATCACATTGTCGAAGCCGGGATCGCCCACAAGCCGATCCAGCGCGCCTACGATGCGTTCATCATGGGGCTGATCTTCGCCAACGTCTGCGCCGTGGCGTTGGAAACGGTCGAAGGCTTGGCACATGCCTATGGTGCTTCTTCGACGGGTTTGAAATTTTTTCGGTTGCGGTCTTTACCGTCGAATACGTCGTTCGCGTCTGGGTCGCTGTCGAGGATCCGCGCGGACGCTACCGCCATCCCGTGTGGGGCCGCCTCAAGCACATGCTGACCCCGTTGGCGCTGATCGACCTGCTGGCGATCGCGCCGTTCTTCCTGCAGGCATTCTTCGCCATCGACCTTCGGGCGCTGCGCGTGCTCCGCCTGCTGCGCGTGCTGAAGTTGACGCGCTATGCCGGCGCGCTCGACACGCTGCTGCGGGTCCTTTACGAAGAGCGCCAGCCGCTATTGGCCGCCGTTTCGATCATGATGATCCTGTTGGTCTTCCTGTCCGGAATCGTCTACTTCCTCGAACACGAAGCCCAGCCGAAGGCGTTCGCCAGCATTCCGCACGCCATGTGGTGGGGGATGGCGACGCTGACCACGGTCGGCTACGGCGACATCGTGCCGATCACGCCCATGGGCAAGATCGTCGGCGGTTTCGTCACGCTGATGGGGCTCGGCATGTTCGCGCTGCCGGCGGCGATCCTGGGAAGCGGCTTCGCCCGTGTTGCCAAGGAGCGCGATTTCATCGTGACCTGGAACCTGGTCGCCCAGGTGCCGCTTTTCTCCCACCTGCCCGCCGCCAGCATCGCCGGCATCGCCGGCCTGTTGAAGCCGCGCGTCGCGGTGCCGCGCGAAACGATCATCCGCAAGGGCGATCGCGCCACCGGCATGTTCTTCATCGTCTCGGGCGAGGTCGAGGTCGATCTCGCGCCGCATCCGGTGCGTCTGACCCGGGACGAATATTTCGGCGAGATCGCGCTGCTGCACCATCGGCCGCGGGTCGCGACCGTGATCGCGGTGACCAGCTGTCAGCTGCTGTTCCTCGACGTCCACGAGTTTCACGAACTGTTGCACGAGCACCCGGATCTCGGCCGCGAACTCCATCGCGTCGCCGAGAAGCGGGCCGGTCATCCGGCGGACGCCGCCCCCGGGTGATTCCGGTTCCGGCCGTTCAGTACCAGGGCATCCAGCCGGTCAGGCCCAGCCACAGCCCCGCGATCGCCATCGAAATCAAGGCCATCGGGATGCCGGCGCGGGCGAAATCGGCGAACGTCAGGCGCACGCCCACCACCGCCGCGCGCTCGGCGACGATCAGGTTGGCGAGGCTGCCGACGATGAGAAGATTGCCGGCCAGCGTCGAGAGCAGCGCCAGGCCGTAACGTGCGCCCTCGGTCGCTTCCGGCCAGATCGCGTTCAGCAGGATCACGGCGGGCACGTTGCCGATGGTGTTGCTGAGCACCAGGGTCAGGGGTCCGAGC
>CAZDFF010000117.1:0-10943 GCA_964504425.1 uncultured Hyphomicrobiales bacterium | reverse complement strand
CATTCAAGATCGAAGGCGTCGTCGAGGCAGGCGGTGTTCTATTCCCGATGACGCAACCGGGCCCCGACGATCCCGAATGGATGCGTATCAGGTTTCGCGAAACGCAAACGTCGCCGGATCTCATTGCAATCGAGCGTCCAGCCCCGCCGAAAGCCGATGCGCCGACCTCGGGTGGCCGTCCCGATCTCGGCTGGCAGCAAGCCCGGGCAAATCTCTTGGGAAAAGTTATTAAGAAGCTGTAGCTAGCGACTTTTCGTTGTTCCTTGCCTTCACCTTGCCTTTGCCGCCGCCCTTCTCCGTTTCATCGCGAATAGGTTCAGGCATTCGACCAGCACCGAGAACGCGACGGCGAAGTAGATGTAGCCTTTCGGGATGTGGAAGTGCAGGCCGTCGGCGATCAGGGCGACGCCGATCAGCAGTAGGAAGCTCAGCGCCAGCATTTTCACCGTCGGATGGCGTGAGACGAAGTCGCCGATCGGCCCCGCGGCGAAGAACATCACGACCATCGAGATGATCACGGCGGCGATCATGACCGAAAGATCGTTCGCCATGCCGACGGCGGTGACGATCGAATCGATCGAAAACACGATGTCGAGAATCATGATCTGCATGATGATCGTGGCGAACGCCGCCGATCCGGATGCTTTCGGTTTGCCTTCCTCGGGTTCCTCGACCGATCGATGGATTTCGTGGGTCGACTTGTAGAGCAGGAACAACCCGCCGCTGAACAGGATGATGTCGCGCCACGACGCGGCGAAATCGAACAGCGTGAACACCGGCGTGGTCAGGCCGATGATCCAGGCGATGATCGACAGCAGTCCGATCCGCATCAGCAGCGCGGCGCCGAGTCCGATCATCCGCGCACGCGGACGTTCCTCGGGGCTCAGGCGGTCGGCGATGATCGAGATGAAGATCACGTTGTCGATGCCGAGCACGATCTCGAGCGCGGTCAGCGTCAGCAGACTGGCCCAGATTTGAGGGTCGCTTAGCCAGGCGAGCATGATGGGTTCTCCGCGTGTGGATGGCGTCGATGAAGTGTATTGGCGGGCCCGCCGGCTCTATTGCGGCTGGGTTTCCTCGCCGCCGGTCTCGAAATAGCGCACGGCGTCGAGCCCGGCGAGGACGGCGCCGTCGAAACCCTGGGCTATCACGCCGTAAATGTACGAACTCGGATCCCCGGCGATGACTTTTTGCCATTCCTCGCGCCAGAATTCGACGTAATGACGATCCGGATTTCGGGGATGCGGCGCGCTAACGAAAGCGGGATTGCCTTCGCGCCAATCGGGCTTCCAGAAATACTGGTAGCTGGCGGCCGAGCCGATATCGATTCGCGCCATCACCAATCGCTTGGCGCCGAGCTTCTTGTATTTCAGGGTTTCGACCGCTTGCTTGGTCAGCGGCTGGCGGCCGTGGAAGACGTCCACCACCACCATGTCGAAGTTGGTGTCGTGGACCTTGAGCGCGAATTCGTCCTGGCGTCCGAACGGCGAGGAATCGCCGATGGCGACGAAATTCTTCACCGAGGCCAGCGAGATCGCGCTGTTGGGGTTTTCGGCGAAGGGGCGTTTCGGGTGTTTCGGCAAAGAGTCGATTTCGGCCATCGGCTTCGGTGCCGCAAACGGAATCAAGCCGAGCGCCGCGTTGGTTTTGTAGGCTTGGTCCGACTGCGCCGGGCTGGTCGTGTAATCGATCGCGAACACCTTGAGACCGTTTCGCTTGGCCAACTGCACGGCGGTCAGCTTCGGCGCCCGGCGCCCCGGCAGGGTCGCCTGACCCGGCTGCGGGTCGCCGAAGTTCAGCGCTTCCACCAGCACGGCGTCGATCGATCGCATGTAGGTGCGGGCCGGATAGGATTTGGCCTCGTCGGCCTCGTCGACCTTGGCCAGCATTTCGAGTCCGCCTTCGACCACCACGGCGAAGTCGCGCTTCTGGCCGCGGGCATAGACGCTGATCGATTGGATGAACTTGCGCATCGATTCGCGCAGATCGATGGTCGCGGCCGAGATGCGCGCGGCCGGCGCCGGTTGGTCGCGGTCGATGCCCTGGATGCGCACCTCGCCGGGGGGGGGCGCGCCCGGCGGGGCCTGGGCCGAAACATCGCCGCCGACACCCGCCGCGAACAGCAGGCAAAGCGCGAACCCGAAGGTGCGGCGGCGATCGAACATGGGCAGAATACGCTCCGACGTCGTGGTTCCGGGCGAATCGTCGGTCTATTGCACACGGGCCGGGCGTCGCTGGCAAGGGGGCCGGCCCGTTCCAAAAACCCTTTTTGTTATCTGGCCTTAGACCACCGAAACGGCGTCCTTGCCGTTGCCGCTGCCCGATGCGACGGATAGACTTCGCTTGTCGGCCTTTTCGATTCTCCGCTTGGTGGCGCGCATGAGTTTCGTCCGTTCCGTCTGTCCGCACGACTGCCCGAGCACCTGCGCACTCGAGGTCGAAACGCTGGACGCCCGTACCATCGGCAAGGTGCGCGGCAACGCCGCCAACGATTACACCATGGGCGTGATCTGTGCCAAGGTCGCGCGCTACGCCGAGCGCCTGCATCATCCGGATCGCCTGACCAGACCTCTGCGCCGGGTCGGGCCGAAGGCCGGGCCGGGTGGGCGCAACCGGTTCGAGCCGTGCTCATGGGACGACGCCATCGATACGGTTGCCGAGGGCCTGCTCAAAGCGACCGAACGGCACGGGCCAACGGCAGTGTGGCCTTACTTCTTCGCCGGCACCATGGGGTTGGTGCAGCGCGACTGCATCCATCGCTTGCGTCACGTGTTCGGCTATTCGCGCGAGGACGAAACCATCTGCGTCAGCCTGGCGCAGGCCGGATGGCTGGCCGGCAACGGCGCGGTGTGGGGCGCCGATCCGCGCGAGATGGTCGAATCGGATCTGATCGTCATCTGGGGCTGCAACGCGGTGGCGACCCAGGTCAACGTCATGACCCACGTCGCCCGCGCCCGCAAGGCGCGCGGCGCCAAGCTGGTCGTCGTCGATACCTACCGCAACGGTACGGTCGAGGCCGCCGACGTCGGCCTGATCCTGCGCCCCGGCACCGACGGCGCGCTCGCGTGCGCCGTCATGCACGTGCTGTTCAAGGAAGGCTACGCCGATTGGGACTACATGGCGCGCTACGCCGACGTGCCGGGCGAACTGGAAAAGCATCTGGCCGACAAGACACCCGCCTGGGCCGCGGCCATCACCGGCCTGACGGAGCAGGAGATCGTCGATTTCGCGCGTCTGTACGGGCGGACGAAAAAAACCTTTCTGCGCATCGGTTACGGCTTCACGCGTCAGCGCAACGGCGCGGCCGCCATGCATGCGGTGTCGTGCCTGCCGGTCGTCACCGGATCGTGGAAGTACAAGGGCGGCGGCGCGCTCTATACCAACGCACAGATTTACGCTCATGCCGACCAGACCACGATCAAGGCACTCGATCGGATGGATCCTTCGATCCGCGCGCTCGACATGTGCCAGATCGGGCCGATCCTGATGGGCGAGAAGGACGCGCTGCTCGGCGGACCGCCGGTCGATGCGTTGTTCATCCAGAACATCAATCCGATGGTGGTGGTCCCGGACCTGAAGAAGGTCCACACCGGGTTCGCCCGCGAGGACCTGTTCGTCTGCGTGCACGAACAGTTCATGACGGAAACGGCGGCGGTCGCCGACGTGGTGCTGCCGGCGACCATGTTCCCGGAACACGACGACATCTACCGGAGCGGCGGGCACGTCTATCTCCAGGTCTCGAAGAGGATCGTCGAGCCGCTGGGCGAATGCCGCTCCAACAACGACGTGATCTGCGCGTTGGGAAAGCGTCTGGGCAGCGACTATCCCGGATTCCACATGACCGAGTGGGAACTGATCGACGACATGCTCAAGCGGTCCGGATTTCCCGGCGCCGAGGAAGTCTACGCGATGGGCGGCGTCGATTGCGCCAAGCCGTTCGAGGAGATGCACTTCCTGAACGGCTTCAAGACGCCCGGTGGAAAATTCCGCTTCGCGCCCGACTGGAAGGCGCTCGGCCCCACCGATCCGGAGACGATGCCCCGGCTGCCCGATCATCTCGACATCATCGAAAAGGCGACCGACGAGCATCCGTTCCGCCTGGTCGGCGCTCCGGCGCGGCAATTCCTCAACACCAGCTTCACCGAAACGCCGACGGCGCGAAAACGCGAGGGCCGGCCGACGGCGATGATCCACCCCGACGATTGCGCGCGCCTGGGCGTGGCCGACGGCCAGCGCGTGCGCCTGGGCAATCGCCGCGCTGACATCGTGCTTTACGCGAAGATCTTTGACGGCGTGCGGCCGGGCGTAGTGATCGTCGAAAGCATCTGGCCGAACGCGTCGTTCGAGGAAGGGCTGTCGCTCAACGCCCTGATGGGGTCCGACCGGCCGCCGCCGCGCGGCGGCGGCGCCTTCCACGATACCGCGGTCTGGATTCGCCCAGCCTAGCCCAGATCACAGGTATCTTTTGCGGATCGGATGATCGAGCGCCACGGGCCCCGGCCCGCGCGCGATCACGTAAAGAAGCGCGGCGACCCAAAGCAGATGGGTCGGCCAAGCCAGCGGATAGACGAAAATCTGAATCACCGCCGTCATGCCGAGCAGAGCGAGCGCGCTCAGGCGGGACGCCAGTCCGACGACGAGAAGGATAGGGAACACATGCTCGGCGATCGTCGCCATGGTGGCGGCGAACTCGGGCGGCAGCAGCGGCACGTTGTATTCGTGTTCGAACAACGCGAAGGTCTGCGGCTTGATCGTCAAGCCGTCGACCTTGGTGCGGCCCGATTGCCAGAACACGGATGCGATGGAGATGCGCGCGATCAGCGCCAAGAGCCAATGCGGGATCGAATTGCAAAGGTTGAGCAGACGGCGAGCCTGGTTCATTGGAAATCCCCCTTCGGTAAGTGAAAATCGACGAACGCGCCGAAGTCGATGAGTTCGGCCAGGAACGATTTCGGGTCCCATTGCGCGCCCGTTTCGGCGTAGGCCGCGCCCAAGGTCAGGCCGCGATCCAGGGCGCGGGCGAAATCGTAGGCCGCCGGTTCGACGGCAAGCATCGCGACGGCATTTTCGGGGCGCGCGATCAGCAACCGGGCCGGTCGTTCCGGGAGAGCGACGTCGGCTTCCGGCATTCGGCCGTCCCGATGCGCATCCCAAATCGCGTCGATGGGATAAGGGGAGTCGACGAACTGTAGCGACGGATGCAGCGACAGCACGATGTCGGCCAAGCTTTCCAGCGGCACCGCTTTGAAGGCATCCGGACGGAGCGGAGAGCGGTCGGCGGCATTCAAGGCTTGCTGGCGGGCGAGTTCCAGTCGTGCGACATCGGCCAGGTACGGCAGGTCGACGGCGGGAGGAAACTCGGCCAGAAACGCGGGAAACGTCTCGCCGTATTCCGCCATCACCGGCGTACGTGGGGGATGGGTGCGCACGAATTCATGTGCGGCATAAGCGAAGAATCCGTCGCCTACCAAAAGCTTGACCACGGGATAAAGCTCGGACAGGGCATCGCCCAGCTTCGCGAAGATCGTGTTGCGATAGATGCGAAGCCCCGCCTCGACCGGAATGCGGCCCGGCGCGAACGCGGCCTCGATGCCAGGCGCGTCGGCCAGCATCGCGCGCCGGAAATCGGCTTGAAATTCACGCAGCATCGCTGCTTCTCGTCCGGTTCGCGCGGGTCGCGGTCGCCTTGGCCTTGGTCGCCTCGGCGACCAGCACGTCGAGCGCGGGCACGTCGGTGTCCCATTCGATCAACGTCGGCACGACGCCGAAGCGCCGGATCGCGCGTTCGTACAGTCGCCATACCGGATCGGCGACGGCCGAACCATGATCGTCGATCCGCACCGTGCCATGGGGACCGGTTTCCGTCTTGTGGCCGGCAAGATGGATTTCGCCGACGATGCCGATCGGCAGGCGCTCGATGTACGCATCGGCGTCGAAACCCAGATTCATGGCGCTGACGTAGACGTTGTTCACGTCCAGCAAAACGCCGCATCCGGAGCGGTTGGCCAGTGCCGCTAGGAAATCCGGTTCGTCCATCTCGGAATGGGCAGGGCGCAGATAGAGCGACGGATTCTCGATCAGGATCGGCCGCCCCAACGCATCCTGGATGCGTCCTACGTTGGCGGCGACGCGGTCGAGCGCGTCGTTTGTGTACGGCACCGGCAACAGATCGGGGAAACAGACGTTGCCGTCGCTCGACCACGCCAAATGATCGGAGACCAACGCCGGACGGAAACGTTCGATAAGACGCCGGAATCGACGCAGATGCGCGGGATCGGGCGGTCGGTGCGATCCCGGCGACAGGCCGACCGAATGGAACGAAAGAGGATGCGTCGCTCGCACCTTTTCGAGCATTGTGAGCGAAGGCCCGCCGTCCGCCATGAAGTTTTCCGGGTGGACTTCGAACCAGTCAACGTCGGGGCGATTTTCGAGAACCGCCGCGTAATGCGCGGGCCGGAGCCCGACCCCGACCAAGGTCGGGATCGGGGCGTGCGCCCGGCCGATAGCCGGCGAATCGGCGGTGTTCGCCGGCATCGACCGGTGGCCTCAGGCCTTCGGCTTCGGCGGCTCGTTGCCGGCCTTCGCCTTCAGGCTGCCGCCGATCTTCTCGCAGGTGCCGGCGGGCACCAGCTTCCAGGCGTTGCCTTGGTAATCGACTTTCGACGTACCGGCGCAGGTCGTGCCGGGACCGGCGGCGCAATCGTTCTGGCCCGCCTTGGCGACGCCGTAGCACTTTTCCTGCTTTTCCTTGGCGACGGCCTCGGCGCTGGCGATGGCGCCCGTCATGGCGACGGCGATCGCCGCCGCCGACATCAGCGTCAGGGTCTTGTTCATGGAGGTCTCCTTGATTGAAAGGTTGTTTCGACGGTCCGGCGCCCCACGGTGCCAGGTCCCGGTATTCCCGGTGCGCGACGGTCTTAGCCCATCTTCATCGCATGCGGGGGACACGTTGTTTCACGCGCGCTCAAATGGTTGTGACGATGCCGTGATGGCGAGGCCCGCTGTCCGATAATCGATCGTTAACCGAATTTGCCTAAGATCGGCTAGGATCGGCGCAACGGAATCGGCATTGCCGGCGCCGTTCGAACGCATTTCGGCGGGGGAAGGGGATCATGGCCGCGACACGGGCGCATATCGTCGTCATCGGCAACGAAAAGGGCGGCAGCGGCAAATCGACGACCGCGATGCACCTGATCGTGGCCAACCTGAAGAGCGGTCGCCGCGTCGCCAGCATCGACCTCGATTCGCGCCAGGGCACGCTGACCCGCTACGTTGCCAACCGGCGCAACTTCGCCAAGCAGCAGGGCGTCGATCTGGAAATCCCGAACCACTTCGCGATCGACCGGCGCAACGGCCTGCCGCTGGGCGCGCCGCTGCTGGACGACGAACGCGACCGCCTGAAGCTTCTGATCGAGGGCGCGGCGATCAACAGCGACCTTCTGGTCATCGACACGCCGGGCAGCGACAGCGAACTGTCGCGACTCGGCCATTCCTACGCCGACACGCTGATCACGCCGATCAACGACAGCTTCGTCGACTTCGACGTGCTGGCCCACGTCGACCCCAAGACGATGGAAGTGAAGGGGCCCAGCCACTACGCCGAACTGGTGTGGCAGATCAAGAAGTTGCGCGCCGAACGCGACAAGGGCGAGATCGACTGGATCGTCATGCGCAACCGCTTGAGCAGCCTCGACGCTCACAATAAGCGCGAAATGGACCGGCTGCTGAAATCGTTCGCGCCGCGCATCGGATATCGGGTCATCCCCGGTTTCGGCGAACGGGTCATCTTCCGCGAATTGTTCTTGCAAGGCATCACGTTGCTCGACCTCAAGGGCGCGATGAACGGCGGCGGGGGGCTCAGCCTGTCGCAGGTCGCCGCGCGCCAGGAAGTCCGCACCCTGCTGGACGCCATCAAGCTGCACTGAACCGCCCCGCCGGTGGTAACCGGCCCGGGGCGTTCCTATCTCCATAGCCGTGTATAATGGCATCCGAGTGTGGAGCAGGGCGATGGCCGAAGGCAAGCTGCCGGACAAGCGCGGGTCGACCGCCGCCGACGTGCGCGATTTCCTGAACAAGGTCGCGGCGGCGCCGAAAACCGTGGGCACGGGCCGGCGCGGCCGCCTGCTGTTCGCGCTCGACGCCACCGCCAGTCGTCAGCCTCTGTGGGACCGCGCCGCGCGCATCACCGCCGAGATGTTTCTGGCGACGGCGAAACTCGGCGGGCTCGACGTGCAGCTCGCGTTCTATCGCGGCTTCGGCGAATTTCTGGCCGGCCGCTGGACCGCCGACGCCGAGGGCTTGGCGCGGTCTATGACCGGCGTCCAATGCCTAGCGGGCGAAACGCAGCTTCGCAAGGTGCTGAAACACGCCGTCAACGAAACCAAGGCCAACAAGGTGAACGCGCTGGTGTTCATCGGCGACGCCTTCGAGGAAGACGTCGACGCGGTCGGCGCGGTCGCCGGCGAGCTCGGCTTGCTCGGCACGCCCGCGTTCATGTTCCACGAAGGCCGCGACGACATCGCCGCCTTCGCCTTCCAGCAGGTCGCCAAGCTGACCGGCGGCGCCTATTGCCGGTTCGACGCCGCCAGCGCCGACGTGCTGAAGGATCTGCTCGGCGCCGTCGCCGCCTATGCCGCGGGCGGACGCCCCGCGCTCGAGGACCGCGCCCGGCGCCAGGGCGGCGCCGTGCTCGCCATCGCCGACCAGATGGGCAGGAAATAGCCGTGGCCGCTTACGCGATCTCCGGCGTCCTGCTGCTGGCCGCCGTCATGTTGGCGCTGCGCTGGTTCGTCAATGCAGACCCGAAAGTCGCCGCGCGGGTGCTGATCTGGATCGGCACGATCGTCTTCGCCGTCGGCGTCCTGTTCCTGATCGTGACCGGGCGGCTGGCGCTTGTCTTTTATATGTTGCCGGCGCTGTTGCCGTGGTTGCTGCGTATCCGCGCCGTCGCCCGCGCCGCCAAGAACTTCTCGCGCATGAACCAAACCCGGCGCGGCGAGACGACGGGCGGGACCTCCGACATCGAAACCAGGTACCTGCGCATGCGGCTCGACCACGACACCGGCACCCTGTGGGGCGAGGTCGTCGCCGGGCGCCACAACGGCAAGACCCTGGCGACGATGGCGCCGGCCGAACTGCTCGATCTGCTGGCCGAATGCCGGGCCGGCGATCCGCCATCGGCCCAGGTGCTGGAAGGCTATCTCGACCGACACCACGAGGGCTGGCGGGTCGACGATCCGGCGGGATCCGGGGCGGGCGAGGCCGGCGGGCAGGAAAACGCCGGGGCCACCGCGCCGCCAAGCGCGGCCATGACCCGCGAGGAGGCGCTGAAGGTCCTGGGGCTCGACGACGGCGCGGGCCCCGACGACATCAAGGCCGCGCACCGGCGCCTGATGGCGGCGCTACACCCGGATCATGGCGGCTCGGATTATCTGGCGGCCAAGATCAACCAGGCCCGCGACGTGTTGCTGGGCCAGTGAGGCGCGTGGCAACCGTTTCTTGCGGGGGCGCCTTCGCTATGGCAAAAAAGGGCCGCTCCGCGACCCGCCCGTGCCCGATTTTCGCCACTTTTCGGGCTTAATCAAGGAATCTCGATGGTCAAGCCCGTCAAGAAAGCCGTCTTTCCGGTCGCCGGTCTCGGCACGCGGTTCCTGCCCGCGACCAAGGCGCTCCCCAAGGAAATGCTGCCGGTCGTCGACAAGCCGCTGATCCAGTACGCGGTCGAGGAAGCGCGCGACGCCGGTATCGAGGAATTCATCTTCGTCACCGGTCGCGGCAAGGCGCTGATGGAGGACCATTTCGACCACGCCGTCGAACTGGAACAAGTCCTGACCGAACGCGGCAAGACCGATGCCTTGAAGACGATCCTCGACCTGCTGCCGGAAACCGGCCGCGTCTATTACACGCGCCAGCAGAAGCCCCTGGGCCTGGGCCACGCGGTCTGGTGCGCACGCAGCTTCATCCACGACGAGCCGTTCGCCGTCCTGCTGGCCGACGATCTGATCCTGGCCGAACCGGGATGCCTGCGGCAGATGGTCGACATCTACGGAAAGGTCGGCGGCAATCTGGTCGCGGTCGAGGACGTGCCGCGCGAGCACACCAACCGCTATGGCATTCTCGACGTCGAAAGCGAGCGCGGGCCGCTGGCGCGCGCCAAGGGGCTGGTCGAAAAGCCCGACCCGGCGAAGGCGCCGAGCACGCTCTCGATCATCGGCCGCTATATCTTGCAGCCCGAGGTTTTCAACTACCTGGACAAGCGCGAGAAGGGCGCCGGCAACGAAATCCAATTGACCGACGCCATGGCCAAGACCATCGGCGAGGTGCCGTTCCACGGCCTTCGCTTCGTGGGCCGCCGCTTCGACTGCGGCAGCAAGCTCGGCTTCGTCGAAGCCAACGTCGCCTTCGCCGTCGCCCGCGCCGACATCGGCGCCGACGTCAAGGCGATGCTGAAGCAGTTCATCTGAACCGAGCCTTTTCACCGAACGAGGATAAGCCCGCATGCGGATCGCGATGATCGGAACCGGCTACGTGGGGCTCGTCTCGGGTGCCTGCTTCTCGGAATTCGGCGTCGAGGTCGCCTGCGTCGACAAGGACAAGGCCAAGATCGACGGCCTGAAGGCAGGCCGCATGCCGATCTTCGAGCCCGGGCTCGAGGATCTGGTCGCCAACAACGTCAAGGCCGGGCGCTTGTCGTTCACCACCGACCTGAAGGGCGCGGTCGCCGGCGCCGACGCGGTGTTCATCGCCGTCGGCACGCCCAGCCGGCGCGGCGACGGCCACGCGGACCTTACTTACGTCTATGCCGCGGCCGAGGAAATCGCCAAGGCCCTTACCGGCTACGCCGCGATCGTGACCAAGTCGACGGTCCCGGTGGGCACCGGCAGCGAGGTCGAAAGGATCGTCCGGAAGACGGTTCCGGGCGCCGACTTCGACGCGGTTTCCAA
>CAZDFF010000116.1:0-10994 GCA_964504425.1 uncultured Hyphomicrobiales bacterium | reverse complement strand
GGGAAATCCGGCCAATACGGCGAGCGTTTCCGCTACCAGCACGTTCGATCCGGCGACCAATTTTATCGTCGTCACCAACCGCGAGGACAACGGCACCGATCACGTTCTCGATTTGCAGGAAATCCGCATCGACCATGGCCTGCGCGTGGGAGAGGGCGGTTCGCTGTCGGCACGGCTCGGGCCCGTGACGGCGTCGGGCGATCTGACCTACGCCGTGGTCGACAACCCGGCGAACGGCACGGTCACGGGCCTCGATCCCGATACCGGCGAATATACTTACACGCCGACGGCTGGGTTCGTCGGCACGGATACCTTCACCTATCGCGTGATCGGTTCGAACGGCGCGGTTGACCAGCGCACGGTCAGCATCAAGGTCGAAGCCGACGTCGACGTCATGGTCGCGGGCGGGGCGCTGCAATTCGACGGCGTCAACGATTACGTGGACCTGGGCACGATCGGCGCGCTGGCCACCGGCACGGGCGATTTCACCTGGGAAGCGTGGATCAACACGTCGGCCACCGGCGTCCGCCAGCAGATCCTGTCCGTCGGCAATCCGGCCAACACGCTGAATACCGCCGGCTGGCTGTTCGTGAACACGGACGGCCACTTGCAGTTCGATCCCAGTTTGGTAAGTGGACCGGTGTCGCACGACGCCGTCAACGACGGCGCCTGGCACCACGTCGCCGTCACCTATTCGGGCCGCGACCTGACGTTGTACGTCGACGGCGCCGAGGCCGGTTCCTTCGTCAATCAGGCCGACCTGAACATCCAGGCGGGCACGGCCAAGATCGGCGCGGCGCTCGACGGCGTGTCGTGGATGTTCGACGGCATGATCGACGAGGTCCGCACCTGGTCGGTCGCGCGCACGGCGGACGAGATCGCCGATACCTACGACCGCACCCTGGCGGACGATGCGCCGGGGATGACCGGGTATTGGCGCTTCGACGATATCCAGGGGCAAGTCGTCAACGACAGTTCCGCGAACGATCACGACGGCACCCTGGGCGGCGCCGGGTTGGGCGATTCGGCGGAACCGTCGGCGCCCACGTTGCTCGACTTCGACAATGCGACCTTCGTAGATATGGGGCGGGGACCGGGCGACTCGCTCGCCATTACGGGCGACCTGACCGTCGAAGCCTGGATCAAACCCGACACGATCGCCGGCACCCAGACGCTGGTCAGCTTCGGCGACGACGGCGACGCCCAGTCGGACAACGTTCTCTACGAGTTCAGCATTACGTCGACGGGGCAACTGCGGTTTCGCCACGAAAACGGCACCGGCGACGAAAACCAGATGCTGTTCAACGCGACCGTCGCCGTCGACCAATGGACGCATGTCGCGTTCGTGCGCGACGCCGGCACCAACACGGTGCGGCTCTACATCGACGGGCAGTTCTCGCAGGCGCTGACGTATTCAGCCGACGCGAACGGCGGGTCGACGGCGGAGCTTCGGTTGGGCGAGGCGACGACCGGGTCGACCCAGACCTACGACGGCCAGATGACGGAAGTCCGTATCTGGAACACGGAACGCACGGCCGCCGAGATCGCCGCCAACTTCGACAAGGTGCTGAGCGGCGATCAGGGCGGCGCGCTGGTCGCCGATTTCCGCCTCGGCGAAGGCGCGGGGACCGCGGTTCTCGACGCCAGCGGCAACGGCAATACCGGCGTCGTCAAGCAGGGCACCATCGATTCCAATTCGACGCACACGAATCCCGCTTGGGTCGATGCTGCGGATTACGTTTACAATCACGCGCCGATTTCCGGCAACGCCATTACCCTGACCGAGAACGCGACGGCGACCGGCCGCATGGTCTCGACCGACGGCGATCTGGTCGGGACGGTGGGTTACGGCGCGGTCGACGGCGGCGGCAACCCGCAGGCGATGTTCGTCACCGATGCCGGCGGCACGGTGACGGTCGACGCCGCGACCGGCGCCTGGACCTATACGCCGGCCGCGAACTATCACGGCGACGATACCTTCACTCTGCGCGCCTACGGGGCGACCTCGGGCGAGGACGACGAAGTCGTGGCGGTCACGGTGCGGCGCGAGGACGTGGCCTCCGTCGACGTGCACGACGGCGTGCTAAAAATGAACGGTCCCAGCGACAGCGTCGTGGTGGCGCACAACGCGGCGATTAATTTCACCACCGGCAGCTTCTCGGTCGAGGCGTGGATCTACGTCGATCCCGTCGCCGGCGGTAGTCAGCAGAAAATCTTCAGCAAGCTTTCCGACGAGGGCGGCAGCGGCGCCGGCTGGTCGTTGCGCGTCGTCGGCGGGCAGGCGCAGTTTTTCGTGCAAACGAACGGGTCGAATCACCAAGACATATCGGCGGCGGTCGAGACCGGCGAATGGGTGCACGTCACGGCCGTGCGCGACGCCACGGACGGCCTGCACCTGTACATCAACGGCATCGAGGCCAGTGCGACGATCAGCACCGCCGGCACCGTCGCCAATAACGCGAATTTGTCCAACAGCCTGGATCTGTTGATCGGCGCCAGCCATAACACCAATGCCAACAACCTGAAGGGCATGGTCGACGAGGTCCGCGTCTGGAACGACGCGCGCACGGCCGAGGAAATCGCCGCCACGTGGGACCAGCAGGTGGCGCCGAACGAAGCCGGCCTCGCCGCCTACTACCGCTTCGACGATCAGTCCGAGCCCGGCAAGGTCCAGGACCTGACCGCCAACGGCAACGACGGCACGCTGCAAGGCAACGCGACCGTGCTGAACACGCTGGGCCGCGCGCTCGACGTCAACGGAACAGCCGACACGGTTACCACGACCGGCATCGATCTGAACAACAAGTCGTTCACCTGGGAATTCTGGGCCCATCGCGACGCATCGGAGGGCATCGACCTGGTGCTGGGTGCGCGCGGGTCGCCGGACGGTTCTAATACCTTTTTCCATGCCGGCTGGACATCGAGCACCAATTTCCGATTCAGTTTCGAGGGCACCGGGTCGACCAGCCAGATCGACTACACCGACACCGGCGGCAGCGTCGGCGAATGGGCCCATTGGGCGGGCACCTACGACGCGTCGACCAAGACGGGCAAACTCTATAAAGACGGCGTGCTGGTGGCGACGGCGACGTTCGCCGAGGACCTGAACACGAACGCCGATCTGCTGATCGGCGGGTCGCAGACATCCAGCCACGCGTTCAACGGCCAGATCGACGAGGTCCGATTCTGGGACACGGTGCGCACGGAAGCCGAGATCGCCGAGTTCTACAATCAACGGATCGACGACGGCTCGTCCGGCCTAGTCGCCAGCTACCATTTCGACGAACTGACCGGCGCCGTCGTCGACAGCGCGGGCGGCGACAATGACGGCACGCTGAACGGCGACGCCCACACGATCGATGTCGGGCCGTCGATCCTGGGCAACACCGTGACTGTTTCGGAAGACCAGACCGCGACCGGCCGCATGACCGGCAACGACGTAGTCGGTATCCCGACGTTCGGCCTGACGGGCGGCACGTCGGCGGACGGCAAGTCGACCCTGGCGATCGCCGGGCAGGGCACCGTGACCCTGGACGAGGCGACCGGGCAATGGTCGTTCGCGCCGCTGGCCAACTTCAACGGCACGGCGACGTTCACGCTGACGGCGGCGGGCGGCGGCCTGACCGATTCCGAAACCGTCAGCGTCGTCGTCGACCCGGTCGATCACGACTCGGTCAACGTGCCCGGCCTCGCGATGCAGTTCGGCGGTCCGTTCGACCGCATGGCGGCCGATCTCGGCGTCGGCACCGTGACCAATCAGATCACCATCGAGGCCAAAGTCCAGTTCGGCGACCTCGACGGCCAGCACAACGTCTTCGGCCTTTTCGGTCCGGACGCGCCGTTGTGGCTCCTGGTTTACAAGGCCGCCGGAACCGACGAACTCATTGCCCATTCCAGCGTCGGCGGTGGCGTATCCAGCGGCATCGTCGCCGAAGCCGGAGTCTGGTACGACCTGGCCGCAACCTACGACGGCGCCACAGTGAAGTTCTATATCGACGGCGCGCTCGTCGGCTCCCAGGCGGTCAGCGGCCTCACGTTCTCGGGCAAGGACCCATTGCTCACGGTCGGTGGCAATCCGCTGGCCAATCCGAATTACGGCCAAGGCTTCGATTTCAAGGGACTGGTCGACGAAGTCCGCGTCTGGAACGTCGCGCGGACGGAAAGCGAAATCGCCGCCGCCCGCGACACGCAGCTCGCCGGCAACGAAGCCGGCCTTCAGGCCTACTACCGGTTCGACGACGTTTCTGGCGGCGACCGGGTCGAGGACAGCAGCGCCAACAACCGCGACGGCACGCTCAATCACAACCAGGCGCTGGTGCTGGACGGGACGGACGATTACATCGACATCGGAACCCATGCCGCGTTCGCCACCGGCGGGTCGAACTTTACCGTCGAAGCCTGGATCAACACGTCGTCGACCGACGGGCGCCAGGACATCTTCAGCTTCGGCGCCGGATCGACCAATAACGATGCCGGCTATCTCTATGTCGACCAGACGACCGGCCTTCTTCGGTTCGACCTGGCCTTCGTTCCCGGGCCCGGCGGCGCCACCGACGTCGCCGACGGCGAGTGGCACCACGTCGCCGTGACCAATACTTCGGGGACCATCCAGCTTTACGTGGACGGAGTTGCATCGGGCGCCAGCCAGGCCATGTCGCCGGCCATCGCGGGCGGCGCCGCCTATATCGGCACGTCGGCCGGCGCCCCCTACGTCGGCACCAATCTCTTCGACGGCCAGATCGACGACGTGCGGTTCTGGAACGTCGCGCGCACGGCTGGCGAGATCCAGGCCAGCATGAACCAGACGCTGGCCGGCACGGAAACGGGCCTGGTCGCCTACTATCCGTTCGACGACGACGACGTGGGCGGCGCGACGGTGACGGACGCCGCCGGCGGCAACCAGAACGGGACCAAGGTCGGCTATACGGCGAACGCGCTGAGCCTCGACGGCACGAACGATCATATGGTCTTGCCGAACGGCGCGCTGAACGGCCTGACCGCCGGCACGATCGAGGCTTGGATTTTCCTCGACACCAACAACAACGAAACCATCACCGCGAAGCAGCACAACGGCGTCAATACGACCGCGGTTTTCATAGTCAATTCGGGCAAGCTTCAGTTCCGTGGCAGCAATACCGGCGGCGACGCCCTTGGCAGCGGGACTGTTTCGACCGGCGAATGGCATCACGTGGCGGTCGCGTTCGACGGGACCGAGGCTCGGTTCTTCATCGACGGCGTGCTGGACGTCGCGCGCAGCGGCAACCACAGCGTTCCGAGCATTGCCGGCGGCCAGTCGGCGATCGGCGCGTTCCTCGGCGACGGCGGTGGCCAATACTTCGACGGCCAGATCGCCGACGTGCGCATCTGGAACGTCAAGCGCACCGACCAGCAGATCGCCGACAACTACGACCAGGCCCTGGCCGGCAACCAGGGCGGAACCCTGGTCGCACATTATGTCTTCGACGACGTCAGCGGCGCCATCGTGGCCGACGACGCGGGCAGCAACGACGGCACGCTGACCAATGGTGCCGCGATCGTCGCCGCGTCGGGGCTTTCGGACGACATCGTCGCCGCGCCCGACGTGCCCATCGTGCCCGGCCCGGCGCCGGTCATGATGCCGTCGCACGCGCTGAACCTGGATGGCGTCGACGATTACGTCGATGTCGGAAACTTGGGCACGTTCGGCAGCATGACGGTCGAAACCTGGCTGAAGCTCGACAGCCTCGATTTGGGCGGGTTCCATACGCTTTTGGCCAACGATGGCTCGTTCGACGCTGAGGGCGATCTGCACTTCCAGTTCTATCCGGCAACCGGCAAGCTCGGGTGGGACGAATTCGGCTCGGGCGGCCACATCCCGACATTGAGCTTCGACACCGATTTCAGCGCGCTCGTCGGCGAATGGGTCCACCTTGCCGTGGTCAAGAACGCCGACGCGGAAACGCTCGATCTTTACCTCAACGGATCGCTGGTCGAAAGCAAGGCATTGGGCGCCCTGCGCGCCGCGAACACGTTGATCCTGGACGAAACGCGCATCGGCGCGTGGGACGGCTCGCAGATGCGCGCGATCGACGGCCAGATGCACGATTTCCGCATCTGGTCGACGGCGCGCACGGGCGAGGAAATCGCCGACAACTATCTGGCCCGGATCGCCGAACCGGAAACGGGTCTGGTCGTCAATCTGCCGATGGATGAATTGAACGGCACCGCGCTGAACAATTCGGGGACGGTCGGGCAGGCGCTGTCGCTCGACGGCGTTAACGACCATGTGGTGTTGCCCAACGCGGCGTTGAACGACCTGGCCGCGGGCACCATCGAAGCCTGGATATACTTGGACGGCACCAACGAGGGCGTCATCACGGCCAAGCAGCACGATTTCGTCGACACCACGGCGGTGTTCGGCGTCGGCATTTTCGGGGCCGGCGCGCCGGGAATCTTGGTGTTCCACGGCAACAACGCGGGCGGCAACGCGTTCAGCGACGCCGCCGTTCCGACCGGCGCATGGCATCACGTGGCCGTGGCCTTCGATTCGACCGAGGCGCGCTTCTACATCGACGGCGTGCTCGACGTGGCGCGCAGCGGCAATTTCAGCGTCCCGAACATCGCCGGCGGCAACGCGTCGCTCGGCGCGCTGGTGTCGACGTCTCTCGGCTTGCCGCTCGACGGGATGCTGGACGACGTTCGCATCTGGAACGCCAAACGTTCCGACGCCGAAGTCGCCAGCGATTTCGCCGGGGCGCCGACCGGCAACCTCGGGAATCTGGTCGCCCATTACACCTTCGACGACGGCACGGCGGCGGATGCGGCCAACGGCAACGACGGCACGCTGACGAACGGCGCGACGACGGCGACCGCGACGGCGAGCGATGCCACGGTGGAAAACGGCGCGACGCTGGTCGATATCGCGCCGACGGTGCTGGGCACGACCATCGTCATCGTCGAGGACGGCGGCGCGACCGGCGCCATGGTCGGCGACGACGCTGTGGGCACGCCCAGCTATTCGGTCGTCGGCGGCAGCGACGGCGGCGATACGGTGACTTTGAATACGGCGAACGGTCATGTCGAAATCGACAAATCGACCGGCCATTGGACCTACACGCCGAATGCCGGGTTCGTCGGCAACGAGACCTTCCAGCTTCGCGCCGTCGGCGCGACAAACACGTCCGTGGTCGATACGGAAACGGTGACGGTTACGGTCAAGGCCGATCCGGCGCCCGACGTTTCCGGCGGCTACCTGCAATTCGACGGGGTAAACGATTACATCGACCTGGGAACCGTCGCCGCGTTCGCCACGGGCGGCAATTCGTTCACCTGGGAAGCGTGGATCCAACCCGATGCCGTCGCCCATCGCCAAAGCATTTTCAATGTCGGCGCCGCGTCGGCCGGCAACAGTGCGTTTTTCGAGGTCGACGCCGGCGGCAAGCTCAATTTCTTCATCTACGGCGGTTCGACGACAGCGATCGACCGCACCGGGGAACCGGCCGTGACGGACGGCCAATGGCATCATGTGGCCGTGGTGTTTAACGGAACGACCGACACGGCGCAGCTTTATCTGGATGGGGCCGCATACGGCGCCGCCACCGGTTTCGCCTCGCTGAACATCACGGGAGGGCTCGGCACCATCGGGTCCGACATCTTCAGGGACCCGGGTACGAGCTTCCAAGGCGCCATCGACGAGGCGCGGGTCTGGAACGTCGCCCGGACGGCCGAGGAAATCGCCGATCTGAAGGACAATCTGCTGTCGGGCACGGAGACGGGCCTGCAAGGCTACTGGCGGTTCGATTATAAAGTCGGCGGCCTCGTTCAGGATGCAACCGCGAACGGCAACGACGGGCAGGTTGCAGGTGCGACGATTAGCCCGATCGGGCCGGCCGGCCGGGTGCTGTCGCTCGACGGCGACGGCGATGCGGTAAAATCCGGCACCACCTCCGAAATCCAGATCGTCGGCGACATGTCGATGGAGGCTTGGTTCAAGACCGCCGCCCTGGGCACGGAGCAGGCCATCGTCACGATATCCGGCAATTCGGGCGACCTCGGCACGCCGGATCCGAAGAATTTCCTCGGCTCGGTATTGATCAAGGCGGACGGCGATATCCGCCTGTTTCACGAGTACGACACCGGCGTCAATGTCGACCTGACCTTCGACGCCGACGTGCAGGCCGGCAAGTGGACCCATATCGCCGTCGTCCGCGACACCGCCGCCAAATCCTATGAAGTGTTCCTGAACGGGATATCGATCGGCACGCAGACTTACGCCGAGAACCCCAACGGCGGCACCAGCGCCTACGTCACGGTAGGGGCGCACCCGAGTTCGACCGGCGTTACCGACAATCTCGAATTCAACGGTCTGATCGACAACGTGCGCATCTGGAACGACAAGCGCACGGCGGGCGAAATCGCCGAGGGCATGAGCAAAGCCTACGATTCGAACGAGGCCAACCTGGCGCTTCAATACACGTATGACAGTATTACGGGCTCGACCGTTCACGACGACGCGGATCAAAATAGTACCGACGGCACGCTGCAAGGCAATGCGTCCGTGGTAGATTTCAGCCCCGACATTCAGGGCAACGCGATCCAGACGGCCGCCGGCCGCGCCGTCTTGGGCACGATGACGGCGGACGCCGTGACCGGCACGCCGACGTTTTCGACGGCGCATCAGCCGCAGCACGGCACCCTGGTCATCGACGAGATGACCGGCGCCTGGACCTACGATCCGGCCGACGGCTACCGGGGCACCGACACGTTCACCCTGCGCGCGGTCGGTTCCACCGGCGGCAGCGACCAGGAAACGGTCGCCGTCACCGTCGGCTCGTCACCGATCTTGCCGGCCAACAATGCCATCGAACTCGACGGCAATGACGATTACGTCGACGTCGGTACCTTGGAAGGCTTGACCGGCGCCATGACCATCGAAGCCTGGGTCAAGTTCGACAGCTACTCCGGCGCCCACGCCTGGACCAGGGTCGTCGATTTCGGCCAGGGCCAGGACGACGACAATATCTTGATCGGCGCCGAGGGCTCGACGGGCAAGCTCGCGTTCCATATCCGCCAGGGTAACGTGTTGGAAGGATTCACCAGCGAAGCGGTGCTGCCGCTCGGCGAATGGGTGCACGTCGCCGCATCGACCGACGGCACGACCGGTTCGCTTTACATCAACGGCGTCAAGCAGCCGCTCGATTACAACCAAAACGGCACGGATCTTGCCGGTGCACTCTCGGCGTCGATCCATTCCGCGTCCAACGTCGCCCGCGATTCGAGTTTTATCGGCAATTCCAACTGGACCGCCGAATCCTCGACCGACGGTCAGATCGACGAAGTCCGCGTGTGGAACGTCCAGCGCACCGACGCCGAGATCGCGGCCAATTACGATCGTGCCCTCAACGGCGACGAGGAGGGGCTTTACGCCTACTGGTCCTTCGACGAAGTCGCCGCCGGCGTGGTGCACGACCAGTCAGGCAACGGCCGCGACGGTGCGATCCTGGGTGGCGCCGAGTTCGTCAACCTGAAGACGGTCGAGGTCGGCCAGAGCGCGACCTACAAGGGGATGATCCTCGGCGCCGATGCAGACGGCGACGAATTGAGCTACGCCCTCGCCGACGGCGGCGGGCCGAGCCACGGCACCTTCGCATTCGACACGGACTCGAACACCTACGAGTACGAGAACGACGGCACGACGGGCGAAGACTCGGTCACCGTCCAGATCGACGACGGCCACCAGACGACGCAGCAGACGATCCACTTCAACGTGACGTAGACGGGCTTGCGGTCTCAGACGGCGATGGAATGGCGTCCGGCGCCGTTCCGCAGATAGCGGTCGAACACGGCGGCGACGGCGCGCAGCCACGGCCGGCCTTTTTCGGTGACGGTCACCACGTTTCCGTCGAGTGCGACCAGGTCGTCGTTCGCCATCAGGCCCAGCATGCCCAGCTCGTCGCCGAAGGTTTCCTCGGCATTTCCGTGTTCCCGGCGCGCGCGGTCCAGATCGACGCGCATGTCGCACATCAACCGTTCGATCACCGTGCGGCGCATCCGGTCTTCGGCGTCGAGGCGCAGGCCTTTTTCGGCGGCGAAACGCCCTTCGGCGATATCGCGGTGCCAGTCGCGGATGCTCGTCTTGTTCTGTACGTAGCCTTGGGGCAGCGCGCCGATGGACGACGCGCCGAGGCCGATCAGCGCATCCGACGCGTCCGTGGTGTAGCCCTGGAAATTGCGCCGCAAGGTGCCGTCGGCCTGGGCCCGTGCCATCGCGTCGGTCGGGCGCGCGAAGTGATCGAGGCCTATGCGCCGAAATCCGTTCGCTTCCAGGCGCCGCGCGGCGGCATCGGCCTGCACCAGGCGGTCGTGGGCGCCGGGCAGGGCCGCGGCGTCGATCAGGCGCTGGTGGCGCTTCATCCACGGCACATGGGCGTAACCGAACAGCGCGATCCGATCCGGCACCAGGGCGGTGACGGCGTCCACGGTCGCCACCACGTCGGCGGCGGTCTGGTGCGGCAGGCCGTACATCAAATCGACGTTCAGGTCCTTGATCCCGGCGTCGTCGAGCCATCCGGCGACGCGGGCGACGGTGTCGAACGGCTGGATGCGATTGACCGCCGCCTGGACTTTTTCGTTCACGTCCTGCACGCCGAGGCTGGCGCGGGTGACGCCGCAGGCGGCCAGCGCGCGCGCCTTTTCCTCGGTCATCGTTCGCGGATCGATTTCGATCGCGATTTCGGCGCCAGGCGCGAGGCGGAATCGGGCGGCGACGGCGCCCATAATGCAGGCGAAATCCGCGTCCGCCAGCATGGTCGGGGTGCCGCCGCCGAAATGAACGTGCGCGACGCGCGGGCGGCCCGGGATGGCGTCGGCCACCAAGTCTATTTCCGTCAGGAGGCCCCGCGCGTAGGCGTGAATTGGGGATTCGCTGTTCACCACCTTGGTGTGGCAGCCGCAGTACCAGCACATGCGGGCGCAAAACGGGACGTGAAAATACAGAGAGAGCGAGGCATCTTCGG
>CAZDFF010000115.1:0-11025 GCA_964504425.1 uncultured Hyphomicrobiales bacterium | reverse complement strand
ATTTTGTTATTGAAATTTAAAATCCCTGTATTGATACCACTTATGAGTCATCATCGAAATTCTAAATGATTGTTTTAAAATAATATATTCCTTCGCACGCCCTTTCTATCCGACCGAAACGGTCCTGGCACGGCGCTTGCTCATAAAACAGGCGGGTAGGGACGAGGGTACAAATGACGCACGTTCGCCGGTATTTATATTGCATTGCCGCAGCCGTCGCGCTGAGCCCCGCCTCGGGCGCGGCCACGACCACCCAAGCCTTTGAACGGTCTTGGAAAATCTGCGCCGAGCAGACCCAGTTGCAAGAGCGGGTCGCGGGCATTCCCCAATATCTGCTGACCGCCATCTCGAAGGCCGAATCGGGCCGTTGGGACGACGCCAACAAGGCAAGTGTTGCCTGGCCGTGGACCGTCACCTCCGGCGGCGAAGGCCGCTTCTACGACAGTCGCGAGGAAGCCCTGGCCGAGGTCCGGCGCCTGAAGGCCGCGGGCGTGAAGAACATCGACGTCGGCTGCATGCAGGTCAACCTGATGCACCACGGCCATCAGTTCGCCAGCGTCGAGCACGCGATGGACCCGGCCGCGAACGCCGCCTACGCGGCGACGTTCCTGAAATCGCTCAAGGATCAGACCGGCGACTGGCGGGATGCCGCCGGGCGCTACCATTCCTCGACGCCGGACAAGCACGCCCGTTACATGGCCAAGGTCGACCGGCTGTGGGCGGAAACCCGGAAGGCCCCGATCCAGGCGCCGATGCCCGCTTTCGCCGCGCTTGCGCCCAAACCCGCCGTCGGCCGAATCCAGCCGCCGGCCAATCCGTCGCCGTCGATCGGCGCGCGACGGGCGGCGTCGCCGCTCGGCGCCGGCATCGCCGGAATCGATCACGCGCGCACCGAGGAACTGAACAAGCGCTTCAAGACCCGGCGCGAACAGGCGGCCGTCAACCGCGGCGGCGGCGCCGGCCAGCAGGTCCGCGAAGGCCAGCTGGCGGCATGGCGGTCGAACAACGACGACGGCCAATCGATTGCCGTCCTGTCCACGGCTCGGCGCGGCATGATCGACGCCGACATCAAACGACAGTTCCGCGCCAACGCCGCCGCAGACAAACAACGCTTTGATGCCCGGCGCCAGCGCCAGGTGGAAAAATGGCGCATCGGCCAGAGCGTCAACTTCGCGGGCGATTCGTGATCCCACCGAAAAGCGGCTGCTGACTCAGCACCCGACCCGAATCACCTTTTCTTCCAAAGCTCGATCGACAGGCAAGACCGGGTCATCCGGCAAAGGCGGCGTCCGCGGTCATCGCCAGTTGGCCATCGGGTCCGCGCGCCCAGACCTTCGCGGTGCGGCCGTCGGCGGCGGGAACGCCTTCCAGCCGGAACGGACGGTCGTCAAACAGGGGACTGACGGCGCGGAAATCGAATCGGGTCAGCGCCGCGTCCGGGCGCGAGCGGCGGCACAAATCCATCAGCAATGTCGCGATCAGCGGCCCGTGCACGACCAGCCCCCGGTAGCCTTCTTCATGGGTCGCGTAGGGATGATCGTAATGGATACGATGGCCGTTGAAGGTCAGCGCCGAATAGCGGAACAGCAGCACCGGATCGGGCGTCACCGTGCGCGTCCACACCGCGCCGTCTGGCGCGGGCGGTGGTTCAGGCGGCGCGGCATTCGGATCCGGCGCCTCGCGATAGACGATGTCGTGTTCCTCGGATATGGCGAGCATCGCCCCGGCGAAGATTTCATGGCGCACGACGACGAACGCCAAGGCCCCGCTGCGGCCTTCCTTGATCGTCACGTCCTTGATGGTGGACGTGCGCTTGACCGCATCGCCGATCCGCACCGGCGCACCAAATTCCAAGCGCCCGCCGGCCCACATGCGCCGGGGCAGTTCGACCGGCGGCAGAAAGCCGCCGCGCCGGGGATGACCGTCGGGGCCCAGCGTCGATTGCCGCGCGTGCGGCAGGAAGAGCAGCCAGTGACCGCCCGGTGGGATCGGATCGCCCGGCAAGGGTTCCTTTTCTTCGTCGAGCGTCGCGGCGAAGGCCGCGAACGGCCATAAGTTCACCGTGTCCGCCGCGTTCTCGGCGCGGCCGATCCACCGGCGCAGATGCGCGGCGTCCACCGTCATGACGAAAACTCCTTGCGGATGGCGTCGGTGTGCTGGCCGATTCTCGGCACCGCCCGGTACGTCCGCGCCGGACCCGACCGGCGCGCCGGCGGCGCCGGCATGGCAACCGCGCCCGACGGGGTTTCCACCTCGATCCGGCGCAACGCCGGATGGCGGGACGCCTGCACGACCTCGTTGACGAAGCCGTAGGCGATTTCCGCCGTGCGCAATTTTTCCGCCATGGCCTCGCGCGTTTCCTTGGCGAAGACGGCGGCGATCTCGGCGGCCAGCCGCTCGCGATTCTTGGTGCGCTGGACGTTGCTGCCGTAATCCTCGCTCGTCGCCCACTCCGGTCGGCTTAGAATTTTGTCCGCGAAGCGCCGCCATTCCCGTTCATTCTGAATCGAAATGACGACTCGGCCGCCGTCGGCGGTCGGAAAACTTTCGTAGGGCGTGATCGACGGATGACGCAGCCCGACCCGCGTCGGCGCCTTGCCCGCGTAATCCGAATGCAGCAGCGGCACGGTCATCCAATCCGCCATGGCGTCGAACAGGGAAACCTGAATCGCCTCCCCCTCGCCGGTCCGACCGCGCGCGATCAGCGCTTCCAGGATCGCCGCGTGCGCGTACATGCCCGCGCCGACGTCGCAGACCGAAACGCCGACGCGGGCCGGTTCGTCCGCGCCGCCCGTGACCGCCGCCAGGCCGCTTTCGGCCTGCACCAGCATGTCGTAGGCGCGCATGTCGCGATAGGGATTGTCGTCGCCGTATCCCGAGATATCGCACGTAATGAGCCGCGGATGTTTCCGACGCAAGTCCGCCGACCCGAACCCGGCACGGGCCGCCGCACCGGGCGCTAGGTTTTGAATGAACACGTCGGCCTTGGCGACGATACGTTCGAGCAGCGCCTTGTCGGCCGGGTCCTTGATGTCGAGGACGAGCGACTCCTTGCCTCGATTCAGCCAAACGAAATAACTCGCCTCGCCCTTCGCCGCACGGTCGTAGCCGCGCGCGAAATCGCCTTCCGGGCGCTCGATCTTGATCACCCGCGCGCCGGCATCGGCCAGCCGCGAGGACGCATAGGGCGCCGCCACCGCCTGTTCGAGGGCGACCACCAGAACGCCGGACAACGGGCCCGGATTGTCGGCCATGGGTGAATTTCCTCCCGGTTCTCGACGGCTTCTATAGCTTAGCCGCCCGCCACGGCGCAGCATCCTTTTTCGTGGCCGCCGCCGCCCCCGTTTATGTTAGTGTCTGCCCGCAGACCTTATCCGGAGCATGCCGTTGACCGCGACCGTTTCCGTCGAAGTTTCGCCCGGCGAACTGATCGACAAGATCACCATTCTGGAAATCAAGCTCGAGCGGATGACCGACCCGGCGAAGCTCGGCAACGTCCGCGCCGAATGGCAAACGCTGGCCGCCGCGCGCGACGCCGCCGTGCCGATGTCGGCCCGGCTGGATGCGCTAACCGCCGGCCTGAAAGCGGTCAACGAACGCCTGTGGGTCATCGAGGACGACATCCGCGACTGTGAGCGCGCCAAGGACTTCGGCGCCAAGTTCGTCGAACTGGCGCGAGCGGTCTATATCTCGAACGACGAACGCGCGCGCCTGAAACGCGAGATCAACGAACTGCTCGGGTCGCGCCTGATCGAGGAAAAATCCTACGCCGCTTATTGACGGCGACCGGCGGAGGCCGTTCCGTGCTCGATCGTCTCGATCTTCTCGCCTTCAAGTTCAAATCCCGAACCGGCACGCCCGACGGCGTGCTGCTGACCGTCGGCGGCGGGCTCGGCGACGCGGCGATGCTGGCGCACGTGCTGCCGCGCTTTCTCGCGCTGTGCCGGCCCGGCGAGCGGGCGACGGTCCTGATGCGCCGGGACGCGGCCAAGATGGCGTTCCTGTTTCCGAAGGACGTCGCCGTCGAAACCGTCGATTACGGCCGGTTCCTGAAAAGCGGATCCTATCGCCGCAAGGTCATGGCGCAACTGCACGCGGTGCATTATCGCGTCGCCGTATCGGTCGACTATCTGCGACACCCCCGGATCGACGACATCTTGATCGCCGCCGCCGCGGCGCCGGAAAGCGCGGCGATGGAACCCCGTTCGTGGCCCAAGCACGACCGCGCATTGCAAACGAACCGGAAGCTCTACACGCGCCTTTTCGATTCGGGCCCGCCGCTGACCGACAAGATTGTTCGCTGGGCCCGTTTCGCCGCGTGGCTGACCGGCACGGACGCCCCGCCGCCCGTCGCGTTGCTTCCCATCGATGTGCTGCCGCCCCCCGCCGCGACGGAACGATCTGTCGTCGTCATGCAACCGTTTTCGGCCGTCGTCGAAAAGCAAAGCCCGCCCGGCCTGTGGCGGAAGATCGTCGAAGCGCTGCCGCCCGGCACGACGGCAATCATCGCCGGCGCGCCCACCGACCTGGAGCGCAATCCCGCCTTCCGGTCGTTGCTCGATCTTCCCGGCGTCGTGTTCGACGGTTCGACCTTCCAGGGGATCGTGCCGTTGCTGCGCGCGGCCAGGCTGGTCGTGTCGGTCGACACGGCGATGATGCATCTGGCCGTCGCGGTCGGCGCGCCGACCCTGTGCCTGGCCAGCGCCGCCTATGTCGGCGAGATCGTGCCCTACGACCCGGTCGTCGCACCAAACAACATGCATGTCGTCTACCACGACATGCCGTGCCGGGGCTGCCTCGGCGCCTGCGTGCTGCCGAAGGAGAACGGCATGTTCCCCTGCGTCGCGCGTCTGGACGAGGCGGCGGTGCTGGGCAAAGTGAAAACCCTACTGACGCCTCAGTAACTGCGGGGCAAACCCAATACGTGCTCGCCCAGGAAGGCGAGGATCAGGTTGGTCGAGATCGGCGCGACCTGATAAAGCCGCGTTTCGCGGAACTTGCGCTCGACGTCGTATTCCTCGGCGAAGCCGAAGCCGCCATGCGTTTGCAGACACATGTCGGCCGCCTGCCAGGAGGCTTCGGAGGCCAGCAGCTTCGCCATGTTGGCCTCGGCGCCGCAGGGTTCGTGCGCGTCGTAAAGCGCGGCCGCCTTTTCGACCATCAGGTTGGCGGCTTCGCTGGCGGCATAGGCGCGCGCGATCGGAAACTGGATGCCCTGGTTCTGGCCGATCGGCCGGCCGAACACTTGGCGTTCCTTGGCGTAGTCCGTCGCCTTCTTGATGAACCAGCGGGCATCGCCGATGCATTCGGCGGCGATCAGGATGCGCTCGGCGTTCATGCCGTCCAATATGTAGCGGAAACCCTTGCCTTCCTCGCCGATCAGGGCCGAGGCCGGGATCTTCAGGTTGTCGAAGAACACCTCGGTCGCCGCGTGATTGATCATGGCGCGGATCGGCTTGATCGACAGTCCGTTGCCGACGGCCTCGCGCATGTCGATCAGGAACACGCTCATGCCGTGGTGCGCCTTGTCGGCCTGCTCGCGCGGCGTGGTGCGAGCCAACAGCAACATCAGATCGGAATGTTCGGCCCGCGAGGTCCAGACCTTCTGGCCGTTGACGACGTAGCCGTTGCCGTCCTTTATCGCGGTCGTGCGGATGCGGCTGGTGTCGGTGCCGCTGGTCGGCTCCGTCACGCCGAAGGCTTGCAACCGAAGTTCGCCGGTCGCGATCTTCGGCAGGTACATTTTCTTCTGGTCGGGGCTGCCGTGGCGCAGGACCGTGCCCATTGTGTACATCTGCGCATGGCAGGCGCCGCCGTTGCAGCCGCTCTTCTGGATTTCCTCCATGATCGCGGCGGCCTCGCGCAGGCCCAGACCGCTGCCGCCGAATTCCTCGGGGATCAAGGCGCCGAGAAACCCGGCCTCGGTCAGGGCGCGCACGAATTCGATCGGATAGGCGCGTTCGGCGTCCAGCTTGCGCCAATACGGCCCCGGGAAATCGGCGCACAGCGCGCGCACGGATTCGCGGATGTCGGGAAAGGTTTCGCTCATCGGTCTCGGGCTTCGGTGAAACGGTTCGCCAGGGTAGACTAGCAGGGCCAAGGGCGGGCGTCATCGCCGCCCGACGCGAGGGTCGGTCATGATTCACAGCGTGCTCGCCGATATCGTCGGACTATTCCACGCCTCCTTCGTCCTGTTCGTGGTCGGCGGGCAGATTCTGATCTGCGTCGGGTGGGTGGCGGGCTGGCGCTGGACCCGCGCGCCCTTGTTCCGCTGGGCACACCTCGGCGCCATCCTGTTCGTGGTCATCGACACCTGGCTCGGACGGCTGTGTCCGCTGACCGTCCTGGAGAACGATCTGAGGCAAATGGCCCGCCAGGAGGGTATCGGAAACTCCTTCGTCGCCTATTGGTTGGAACGTTTGCTTTACTACCGGGCGCCGTCCTGGGTATTCCTAGCCGTCTACACGGCCTTCGGGGCCCTGGTGGCGGCGACGTTCGTCCTCTACCCTCCGAGGCGCAAGAAAACGGACGGATGAGACATGGAAAGACGCAAGAACGGCGACGTGCTGGTCGAGAACCTGACCCTGCGCGACAAGAAAGTGGTCGACGTCGGCTGCGGCGACGGCGCGCTGGTGCGCCTGATGACGCGCCACGGCGCCAACGCGGTCGGCATCGAATGCAGCCAGGGACAATTGAAGGCCGCCCGTGCCGAACCCGCCATCGCCAACGAGATCTACGTCGAAGGCGTCGCCGAGGATTTGCCGTTCGACGAGGATTCCCTGGACGCGGTCGTGTTCTTCAATTCGCTGCATCATGTCGACGTGCCGTCGCAGCCAAAGGCGCTGGCCGAAGCCCATCGGGTCCTGAAAGCGGGCGGCACGCTGTACATCGCCGAGCCGCTGGCCCAAGGCCCGAACTTCGAGGTCGGCCGCGCCGTCGACGACGAGACCGAAATCCGCGCCAAGGCCTACGAGGCGATCAAGGACGCCGGCGCCGGCGCGCTCGGCTTCAAGGCCGAGAAGGAAATGACCTATATCCACACCATCGAGAGCGCGAGCTTCGAGGCCTTCCGCGATCGTCACATCCGCGTCGATCCGGCGCGCGCCGCCGCCTTCGAATGTGACGAGGAAAAGCTGCGCCAGCTGTTCCACAAGCTCGGCAAGCCCTCGCCCAACGGGTTCGCCTTCGATCAGCCGATCCGCGTCAACATCCTGAAGAAGACCTAAGCGCGGAATCGACGCCGATGCTGCACACGCAACGCGCGACCCGGGGCATGGCGATCGCCCCCAACGCCCTGGCCGCCCAAGCGGCGGTCCGGGTGCTGACCGACGGCGGCAACGCCGTCGAGGCGATGGTCGCGGCGGCCGCCACCATCGCCGTCGTCTATCCGCATATGAACGCGCTCGGCGGTGACAATTTCTGGCTGATATCCGACGGCCGGAACCCGCCCGCCGCCATCGACGCCTGCGGCGCGGCGGCGAAGGCCGCCGACATCGCCTTCTACACGTCCAAGGGCCTGGACGCGATCCCGTCGCGCGGGCCGCTGGCGGCCCTGACCGTCGCCGGCGCGGTGTCGGGCTGGCAACAGGCGCTGGACACCGCCAAGGCCTGGGGCGGCCGCATGAGCCTCGCGCGCCTGTTCGAGGATGCGATCCACTACGCCAGGACCGGCGTGCCGGTGACCCACACGCTCCACGACAACACCGCCGCCAAGAAGGGCGAGATGACCGGCGCCCCCGGCTTCGCGGCAACCTTCATGCCGGACGGCCGCGTGCCCGAGGTCGGCAGCCTGCTGAAGCTGCCCGCCCTGGCCGCGACGCTGGAACGGCTCGCCAAGACGGGCCTCGACGATTTCTATCGCGGCACCACGGCCAAGGCGATCGCCGCCGATCTCGGCCGCGCCGGCAGCCCGCTGGTGCTCGCCGACCTGGAACGGCACAAGGCGCTGGTCGTTAGTCCTCTAGCCGTCTCGCTCAAGTCCGGCACGGTGTGGAACCTGCCGCCGCCAACCCAAGGCCTGGCGTCGCTGATGATCCTGGGCGTGTTCGAACGCCTGGGCGTGAAGGCGGCCGAAGGCTTCGAGTTCGTGCACGGGCTTGTGGAATCGACCAAGTGCGCGTTCCGCGTCCGCAATCGTTACGTCACCGACCCGGCCTACATGACCGTCGATCCGACGTCGTTCCTGACGGCAAAGGCGCTGGAGGATCTCGCTGGAACGGTCGATGCCAAGCGCGCCGCGCCCTGGCCGGAACCGGCCAAGCCGGGCGACACGGTATGGCTCGGCGTCGTCGACGGCGAAGGCCGCGCGGTCAGTTTCATCCAAAGCATTTACTGGGAATTCGGTTCCGGCGTCGTCTTGCCGGAAACCGGGATCATCTGGCAGAATCGGGGCACCAGCTTCCAACTCGATCCCCGGAAGCAGAACGCGCTCGCGCCCCATCGCCGCCCGTTCCACACCATCCAGCCGGCGATGGCGAAGCTCGCGGACGGCCGCACGATGGTCTACGGCACCATGGGCGGCGAAGGCCAACCGCAGACCCAGGCGATGGTCTATACGCGGCACGTCCTGTTCGGCCAGGAATTGCAGACGGCCGTCACGGCGCCGCGTTGGCTGCTGGGCCGCACCTGGGGCGCCGAGAAGACCAACCTGCGTATCGAGAACCGGTTCGATCCCGGCGTCATCGCCGCGCTGAAGGCGGCCGGTCACGACGTCGAGGAGATCGGCCCGGTCGACGAGGTCATGGGCCACGCCGGCGCCATTACCAGGCGTCCCGACGGCCTGCTGGAGGGCGCCGCCGATCCGCGCGGCGACGGCCAGGCCATCGGGTACTGACAACGAACCGGGGGAGGATCGACCATGAAGATCAAGGCCGCCGTGCTGTACGAGATGGGCGTCGAGCGCCCCTACGCCAAGACGCGCCCCATCCGCATCGAGGAAGTCGAACTCGACGATCCCGGCCCGGGCGAAGTGCTGGTGCGCGTGGTCGCCGCCGGCGTCTGCCATTCCGACCTGTCCGTGGTCGAGGGCGTCAGGCCCCGGCCGCTGCCGATGGTGCTGGGCCATGAGGCCGCGGGCGTCGTCGAAAAGACCGGCCCCGGCGTCGACGACCTGAAGCCCGGCGATCACGTCGCCTTCGTCTTCGTCCCGAGCTGCGGCACCTGCGGCCCGTGCCTGGAAGGCCGCCCGGCGCTGTGCGAACCGGGCGTCAAGGCCAACACGGCGGGCACGCTCCTGGGCGGGCACCGGCGCCTGCACAAGAACGGCCAGACCCTTTATCACCAGGTCGGCGTTTCCTGTTTCGCCACGCATGCGGTTTCCTCGCGGCGCTCGCTGGTCAAGGTCGACCCGACCCTGCCGCTGGCCGAGGCCGCGCTGTTCAGCTGCGCCGTCATCACCGGGGTCGGCGCCGTCGCCAACACGGCGAAGGTCCCGCCCGGCGCCACGGTCGCCGTCGTCGGCCTGGGCGGCACCGGCCTTGCCGCCGTGCTCGGCGCCAAGGCGGCGGGCGCCCGGCGCATCATCGGCATCGACGTCAGGCCGAGCAAGCTGGCGCTGGCCCGACAGTTGGGCGCCGACGCCACGTTCGACGCGAGCGAGGCCGACGTGGTCGAACAGGTCAAGGCCGCGACCGGTGGCGGCGTCGATTTCGCCTTCGAATGCGTCGGCAAGGTGCAGGCGATGGAAACCGCCTACGCCGTCACCCGGCGCGGCGGCACCACGGTGTCGTCGGGCCTGTCGCACCCGAAGACCAGCTTCTCGATCCAGCACGTCAACCTGGTCGCCGAAGAGCGCACCATCAAGGGCAGCTACCTCGGCAGTTGCGTGCCGTCGCGCGACGTGCCCGCCTACATCGAGCTCTACAAGGCCGGACGCCTGCCGGTCGACCGGCTGATCAGCCGCCACATCCCCTTGGAGGAGATCAACGAGGCCTTCGACCTTCTGGCCGAAGGCGACACCGTGCGCCAGGTCATCGCGCTCTGAGCTACCAGCCGACCGCCTTCGGCAACCAGGTCGCGATGGCGGGGAAGTTGAACAGCACCACCAGCGCGATCAACTGTAGGACCACGAACGGCGCGACGCCAAGATAGATGTCGCGGGTCGTCACGCCCGGCGGCGCGACGCCCTTCAAGAAGAACAGCGACCACCCGACCGGCGGCGTCAGGAACGACGTTTGCAGGTTCACGCACACCAGCATCGCCAGCCAGACCTTGTCGACGCCGGTGCCGGCGAAAACGGGGAGGAACAGCGGCAGGACGATGTAGCAGATCTCGATCCACTCCAGGAAGAAGCCCAGCAGGAACAGCAGCCCCAGCATGAACACCAGCTGAGCGTTCAGCCCGCCGGGGATCAGCTTGAACATGTCCTTGATCAGGTCCTCGCCGTCGAGGCCCCGGAAGGCCAGCGAGAACGCCTGGGCGCAGATCAGGATGAAGAACACCATGGCGCTGATGCGGAGCGTGCTCTGCACCGTTTCCGTCAGCACCTTGCCGGTCAGCCGGCGGCCGGTGAAGGCGACCAGCAGGCTGCCGAGCGCGCCCATGGAGGCGGCCTCGGTCGGCGCCGCGATGCCGCCGATGATCGAGCCCAGCACGGCGACGATCAGCAAGATCGGCGGCAGCACGACCTTGACGAGCCTGGCCCACAGCTGCGCCCTCGATACGGCGGCCCGTTCCTCAGCAGGGATCGCCGGCGCCATCTTCGGCGCCAACTGTCCGATCGCCAGCATGTAGAAGGCGTAGATCGCCGCCAGCAGCAGGCCCGGAATCATCGCCGCGGCGAACAGCGTGCCGAGGCCGATGCCCATGATGTCCGCGAGCAGGATCAAGATCAGGCTGGGCGGAATGATCTGCCCCAAGGTACCCGACGCACAGATGGTCCCACAGGCCAGCGCCTTGTTGTAGCCGCGCCGGATGAACACCGGCAGGGTCAGCAGGCCCAGCGTCACCACGGTCGCACCGACAATGCCGGTGGACGCGCCCATCAGTACGCCGACCAGGATGATGGCCAGGCCCATGCCGCACATG
>CAZDFF010000114.1:0-11064 GCA_964504425.1 uncultured Hyphomicrobiales bacterium | reverse complement strand
CCCGTTCTTTTGCCGGTCAATGCTACGTCCGGCATCCGCAAGCGGGACCACGCGTCCTTGCCCTTCCCTCAGGGTTCTTGTTTTGTGGCAGTATATAGGTCGCGCATCCGGACGCAAAGGCCGCAATAGGCCGAAATAGCGCGTATTTTCGGCCTCGTTTCGCGACCGGATCGAATAACGGTAACAAACTACCACTTTTCCCGCAGGCTTGCTCTTGCCGCGTGGCCGCCGGGGTCTATATTCCGCCCATCATGACGGTACCCGTGAACAGCCTCGGCATCGCCAAGCCCGTCGCCGCGACCCGGGTCGTCGTCGCCATGTCGGGCGGCGTCGACAGTTCGGCCGTGGCCGCGCTGCTGAAGGCCGACGGTTACGACGCGGTCGGCGTGACGCTCCAGCTTTACGACGCGGGCGCGACCCGCACGCCCGGGGCCAAGACCTGCTGCGCCGGCCAGGACATCCTCGACGCTCGTCGGGTCGCGGACACAATCGGCATCCCGCATTACGTGCTCGACTACGAAAGCCGCTTCAAGGCCGCCGTGATGGACGACTTCGCCGATACCTACCTCGCCGGCGAAACGCCGATCCCGTGCGTCAAGTGCAACCAGACCGTCAAGTTCCGCGACCTCTTGAAGACCGCTCGCGACCTCGGTGCCGATGCGCTCGCGACCGGCCATTACGTGCGCCGCGTCGAGGGGGCCGCCGGGCCCGAACTGCACCGCGCCGTCGATCCCGGCCGCGACCAAAGCTATTTCCTGTTCGCCACCACCGCCGAACAGCTCGCCTTCCTGCGCTTTCCCTTAGGCGGCATGGAAAAGGCGGAAACCCGCGCGCTCGCCGAAAAATTCAACCTGCCCGTGGCGGCCAAGCCCGACAGCCAGGACATCTGCTTCGTGCCCGACGGCGACTACGCCCGCGTGGTCGAACGCCTGCGCCCCGGCGCGCTCGATAAGGGCGAGATCGTCGACGTCGCCGGGCGCGTACTCGGCGCCCACGACGGCGTCATCAACTTCACCGTCGGTCAGCGCCGGGGTCTTGGCATCGGCGGCGGCGACGCCCTTTACGTCATCCGCATCGAACCGGAACGGCGCCGCGTCGTCGTCGGACCGAAGTCGGCGCTGCTGCGCACCGTCCTGACCGTGCGCGACCTCAACTGGCTGGGCGCCGGACCCGGCGACGGCGTCACGCCCTGCCTCGCCAAGGTGCGCTCGGCGCAGCCCGCGGTCGCCGCGAGCGTTAGCGCCTTGGGCGGCGGCCGCGCCGAGGTGACCTTCGCCGAACCGCAAGGCGGCATCGCCGCCGGCCAGGCCTGCGTGCTCTACGACGGCGACAAGGTCCTGGGCGGCGGCTGGATCGAACGGGAACGCACGGCCGCCGTCGCGGCCTGATCTATTCCGCCGCCCGTTCCGCGCCTTCGCCCACGGCGCGTTCCAGGGTTTCGCGGGCCTGGGCCGCCTCTTGTTGACGGTGCCACATGGCGGCATAGGTGCCGTCGGCGGCCAGCAGCGCCTTGTGCGTGCCGCGCTCGACGATCTCGCCTTCGACCATGACCAGGATCTCGTCGGAATCGATCACCGTCGACAGGCGGTGCGCGATGGTCAGCGTCGTGCGGTTCGCCGACACGGTCCTGAGCGCGGAAAGGATTTCCTGCTCGGTGTGGGAATCCAGCGCCGAGGTCGCCTCGTCGAAGAGCAGGATGCGCGGGTTCTTGAGGATCGTGCGGGCGATGGCGACGCGCTGCTTCTCGCCGCCGGAAAGCTTGAGACCCCGCTCGCCGACGGTCGAATCGTAGCCGTCCGGCAGCATCTGGATGAAATCGTGGACCTTCGCCAGCTTGGCCGCCGCCTCGATTTCCGCCTCGCTCGAACCCGGTTTCCCGTAGGCGATGTTGTAGCGGATGGTGTCGTTGAACAGCACCGTGTCCTGTGGGACGATGCCGATGGCGGCGCGCACCGACGCCTGGGTGACGTCGCGGATATCCTGGCCGTCGATCGTGACCCGGCCCGACTCGACGTCGTAGAACCGGAACAGGATGCGCGAGATCGTCGACTTGCCCGAACCGCTCGGGCCGACGATGGCGACCTTCTTTCCCGCCGGGACCCTGAACGACACGCCCTTCAGCACCGCGCGGCGTTCGTCGTAAAAAAAGCGCACGTTCTCGAATTCGACCTCGCCGCCGCCGGCGACCAGCGCCGCCGCGCCCGGCTTGTCCTCGACCTCGGCCTCCTCGCGCAGCAGCTTGAACATGGATTCCATGTCCGCCAGCGAGGCCTTGATCTCGCGGTAGACGAAGCCGAGGAAGTTGAGCGGCAGGTAAAGCTGGATCAGATAGGCGTTCACCAGCACGAAATCGCCGATGCTCATGGTGCCGCCGACGACGCCGTGGCCGGCCATGATCATGATCGCCGTCAGCCCGCCCGCGATGAACGTGCCCTGGCCGACGTTCAGGACCGAAAGCGCCGTCTTGCTCTGGATCGCCGCCTTCTCGTAGCGCTGCAACGCGGCGTCGAAGCGCCTGGCTTCGTGTTCCTCGTTGCCGAAGTATTTGACGGTTTCGTAATTCAGCAGGCTGTCGATCGCCTTGGTGCTGGCCTCGCTGTCGGTTTCGTTCATGGCGCGCCGGAACGCAGTGCGCCATTCGGTCACGGCGAGCGTCCAGGCGATGTAGCCGCCGATGGTGACGAACGTGACCACCGCGAACCAGACGTCGTACAGCGTCCACAGGATGCCGCAAACCAGCAGGATTTCCAGCAGCGTCGGCAGCACGTTGAACAGCATGAACGCCAACAGGAATTCGATGCCCTTGGTGCCGCGTTCGATGGCGCGGCTGACGCCGCCGGTCTTGCGGTCCAGATGGAAGCGCAGCGACAGGGCGTGCAGATGCCGGAACGTCTTCAGGCCGGCGACGCGGATCGCGCGCTGCGCCACCTTGGCGAAGATGGCGTCGCGCGCTTCGCCGAACGCCTGCGCCAGGATGCGCGCCAGGCCGTAGCCCAGCAGCAGCGCCACCGGCACGGCGGCCACCGTGGCGGCGCCGCCCGCGGCCGGGCCGAGCGCATCGACCGCATGCTTGTAGAACAGCGGCACCACGACGTTGACGCCCTTGGCCAGCGCCAGCAGGACCATGGCGGCGACCACGCGCAGCCGAAGCGCACGCGACTCCTTCGGCCACAAGTACGGCGCGAGCGTCCGGATCGTGGTCCAGTCGTTGCGATGACCGGCGGGCGGCAGGGGGCCCCGGCGCCTCACGCGGAAACTCGGGGCCGGGCGACGGGAGCGGGGGACAGGATGGGCATGGCCGGAATATAGGGCGCCATCCCGGCCGATGCCATGCCCCCCGGCCCGCTTCGCTGGGCGCGCCGAAGGGCGGCGCCGACGGTCATAGGCCCTCGACGACGATCATGTTGGATCGCGCCGCGGCCTGGCGCAGCTTCAGCGGCCCGGCGTACTCGGCCGACCCGTGCCAAGCCTTGGCCGCCGCCATGTCGGGGAATTTCAACACGACGCATCGCGGGAACGGCCACGATCCTTCCAGCACCTCCATCTTGCCGCCGCGCACCACGAATTCGCCGCCGTACTTGGCGAGCGTCGCCGGCACCTGGGCGCGGTAGGTTTCGAAGATTGCGGGATCGGTCACGTCGACCTGGACGATGACGTAGGCGGGCATGGCGGTTTCCTTCTTCTTCGCGGCGGCTTTTGGGCGACGTTTCCACACGATTTGGCTACGGCAAAGCGCGATTTGCGCACGGCTTTTCGGCCTAAGCCCTTGAAATCGGCCGAACGCGGCGAAATTTTTCCGGCGGTTGTCATCCTTTATCGGCTTTTATCGGCAAATATCGTCTTTTTCCGCCCCGGGCATCGGCTTTTTCGCGGTGGCGCCGAACCCGACTTTTCCTTCGGGGCGTCTCCTTGACGTTAGGAACGATGTGTAGTATATATTCCTTTGTTTAGGAATGTCAAGAGGACCGGCACGCGGGCACCAAACGAAAACCGCCGGATGGCGGGGCCATCCGGCGGTCGGGTGCCGCAGGGGGGGTGGGCATCTCCGATCAGGCGATCGGCGGTCGTCGTCCGCGCCAGCCGAAGATCAGGGACAGCACGAACAGAACCAGGAAGATGAAGAACAGGACCTTCGCGATCTCGGCGGCGGCGAACGAAACCCCGCCAAAGCCGAGGAAGCCCGCGATCAACGCGATGACGAAGAATACAGCTGCCCAGTAAAGCATGACGGATTCCTTTCGTTGTTGCGGGCCTAACCCGACTTCTGGGCGTCGTCCCAGGCCTTCTCGAATCGATTCCAGCTGTCCTCGAAGGCCTTCTTGGCGTCCTGCCAGGTTTCCTTGCTGGATTGCTTCAAGGCCTGCCAGTTGGTCTTGACCTCGGCCCAGGCCTTATCGAGGTTGCGTTCGGCGGCGCGGGCCGCTTCCTTGCTTTTCTCCTTGGTCGTATCGCCGAAGCTGTCGACCTTGCGGCCCCATTCCTCGAACTGGCCTTCGCGTTCCTTCATGTAGGCGTCGCGATTGTCGCCGGCGGCGTAAGCCGCCTGGCTGGGAACGATCGGGGCGTCGCCCAGGTGGATCGGGCCGGCGGCAAAGGCGCTCATGCCGATGGCGATCACGGCGACGGGGATGATTTTGCGGATCATCGTGTTCTCCTTTCGTGATTCGGACGTGTCGGAAATCGGGCTGCGTCAGGTCGGACGGTGGCAGTCGAAGGCGACGGTCCTGGTTCCGTCCACGTTTTGGGTCACGTGACCGGAACGCGCGCTGGCGCCGAATTGCTGGCAATAGGTCTGGGCGCTACGGCTTGCGTCGACCAGTTCCTGGTCGGTGCGATAGCTGTAGCTGACCGTCGGCGGCACCGGGCGGGCCGGCGGCGGCGGGGCCACGGCGGCGATCGGCCGGTCGCAGACGAACTGCACGCTCTTGGTGCCGTCCGGGTTTTGCGTAATTCCGGAATTGCGCGGCCACGTCGCGTACTTGGCGCAATAGGTTTCGGCCTTGCGCGTCACTTCGATCAGGTCCTGATCGGTCGAATAAGAATACGTGACCTTCGGTTCGGTCGCGTCGGTTTGCTGCGGCGGCGGCATCGGCGCGACGCAGGCGCCCAGGCCGATGGCAAGAATCGTCGCGGCGGCGGCCCGCATCGGGGCGCGGCGGGAAACAGGATTGATATCGGTCATCGTGTTGCCTCCATCAATAAAAGTTTCATGCGCCGCGAAGCGGTAGAGAATTCGAAATCGACCTTTGCAGTTCTGCACAAGTTCGCCGCGCATCCCTCGTGTGTTCGACGGAATAACGTTAATCGTGCGGACGTGCGCGCGGGTGTGCCAACATCGTGTCATTTCATGCCGACCGGGGCATGCTTGTGACATTGTTGTGGCTTGAGCGTGGGCGAAGAAGTTTTATTCGGAATGGACTTTAATAATGTCCGTTCGCGATCCGCGCGCCGTGCGATGCGCGCGTCCGCCGTCGCCGGAGCGGCGTTGGAAATTACGGAACGGCGACGCCGATTTTTTGCGCGACGCGGCGCGCGGTCGCCTCGCGCTTCTCGGTGATGGCGCGCACGGCCGTCCGCGCGGTCGCGAGAATGGCGGGCGGCGCGGTCTCGGGCGTGCCGCTGTCGAACGGCGGTTCCGGCGCATACTGCATGTAAAGTTGGATGCCCTGGGCGGCCTCGTCGCCGCGCAAATTCGCCGCGACCCTGAGCGCGCCGTCGATGCCGGACGTCACGCCGGCGGCGAACACGAAATTGCCGTCGATCACGACGCGCTCGTTCACCGGCACGGCGCCGAAGAACGGCAACAGATGTTGCGACGCCCAGTGCGTGGTGGCGCGCCGCCCCTTCAACAATCCGGCGGCGCCGCAGATCAGGGCGCCGGTGCAGACCGAGAACACGCACTTGGCCCCGGCCGCTTGCGTGCGCACCCAGGCCAGCACCTCTTCGTCCTCCATCAGCGCTTCCTGACCGAAGCCGCCCGGCACATGCAGCACGTCGAGTTGCGGCGCTTCCGACAGCACGGCGTCCGGCGTTAGGCGCAGGCCGCGGATGTCCTTCACCGGCGCGGCGGTCTTGCCGAAGATTCGATAGGTCGAATTCGGAATCCGCGAGAGGATTTCGAACGGACCCGTCAGGTCGATCTGGTCGATGCCTTCGAACAGCAGGGAACCGATCTGAAGGTGGGTATCTTGCGGGATCATGGGGCGGAACCTTTGAAAGAGCGGAACCGGAGGAGCGTGGCAGGTTTCGGCGAAAATGCCAATCGCCGTCGGGGTGTCAGGATGGCGGCTGTCTCCTGTGGCCGCATACTGGCTGACAACCAGTACTTCAAACTAGGCTGGTAAAAACCCACTGTGCTATCGAAGTTAAATGATAGAAAGTTCGCTTTGATCTAGGCGCCTTTGAGCAATGTCATGACTTATAAATCTCGGGAAGTCCTGGGCGACTGCTGTGTCGCGCTTCAAATGCTTGAAGAAGAGAAGGATTTACAAAAGTGGAGGATTATTTGGATTGCTGCGGTGGCATTGTTGCGCGCAGTTGGACACGTGCTTCACAAAGTCGATGGTCTTGATCCCGAAAATAAAAAGATTGCTACGGCGGCATTTCGGAGATGGAAAGGTGATGCACCGGAACATGCAATTTTTCGCGACTTTATTGATAACGAGAGGAATAACATTCTTAAAGAGTATCAAGTAAATTTGCATCCGATGGATGCTGTTCCGGTTGTTATCCAGGCGGTTTTAAAGCCTTTAGACGGCGGACCATCTAAGGTCGTGCAGGCCGACATTCTTGAGCTTGATGAAAATATTTACAGACCTGTTCTCGATGGACCATGGGAGGGTATAGATGCCCGCGACCTCTTGCGTGAGGCGATTGAATGGTGGGACCGAGAACTTTCAATGATTGAGGAGCATCTCGGTAAAGTCCGCAATTCGCGAAGCCCAACATAATCGCCTATCCTTCTATGGGATAGGATTGCAAGTGGGGGCTTTCACTTGATGGTGCTGGGGTCACGCCTTCGCGGCGGTGACGGTGATTTCGACCAGGACGTTCGGCTCCATGTCGACGTTGCCGATGCAGGTCCGCCCCGGGCGCTTCAGGTCGCCGAGCCACGCCTTCCACACCTCGTTCATGGCGGGCTTCAGCTTGATGTCGGTGAGGTAGATGGTCACGCTCAGCAGCCGCGACTTGTCGCTGCCGCATTTCGCCAGCCGCTCGTCGATCTTGGCGAGGACCTCTTTCGTCTGGCCGGCGACGTCGAGCGTGAGGTTTTTCGCCGTCAGGCCGCAGAGATAGACCGTGTCGCCGTGGACGACCGCCTGGCTCAGGATTTCGCCGGAATCGAGGTGTTCGATCTTCATGATGTTTTCCTAAAAGGGTTGGGTTTCGTCGTTCTTATTCTCACTTTATCCGGTAAAGACGGCGGTGCACGGAGAATCACGAACCGCCCGGGTGAAGGCCCGGCGCCTCTTGGCCGGTCCGCGCCACGTATTCGGTGTAGCCGCCGTCGAACGGATGCACGCCGTCGGGCGTCAGTTCCAGCACGCGGTTCGAGAGCGCGGCCAGGAAGTGGCGGTCGTGCGAGACGAACAGCATCGTGCCCTCGAATTCCGCCAGCGCCTGGACCAGCATCTCCTTCGTCGCCATGTCCAGGTGGTTCGTCGGTTCGTCGAGAACCAGGAAATTCGGCGGGTCGAACAGCATCTTGGCCATGACCAGCCGCGCTTTCTCGCCGCCGGACAGCACGCGGCAGGGCTTTTCGACGTCGTCGCCGGAGAAGCCGAAGCAACCGGCCAGCGTGCGCAGCGCCCCCTGTCCGGCCTGCGGGAACGACCCGTCCAGCGATTCGAACACCGTGTCGTCGCCGTCCAGCAGGTCCATGGAGTGCTGGGCGAAGTATCCCATCCTGACGTTGCTGCCGACGGCGACGGTGCCCCGGTCGGGCTCGATCGCGCCGGCCGTCAGCTTCAGCAACGTGGATTTCCCGGCGCCATTGGCGCCCAGCACGCACCAGCGTTCCTTGCGGCGAATCTTGAAATCGAACCCCGCGTAGATCGGTTGGCCGCCATAAGCCTTGTGGACGTCCTTGAAGATCGCCACGTCGTCGCCCGAGCGCGGCGGGCTGCGGAAGTCGAACGGGACTGACTGGCGCCGGCGCGGCGGTTCCACCCGTTCGATCTTGTCCAGTTTCTTCACCCGGCTCTGGACCTGCGCGGCGTGCGAGGCGCGCGCCTTGAAGCGCTCGATGAACTTGATCTCCTTGGCCAGCATCGCCTGCTGGCGCTCGAATTGCGCCTGGCGCTGCTTCTCGCTCAGCGCGCGCTGCTGCTCGTAGAAATCGTAATTCCCCGAATAGGTCGTGAGCGAACCGCCGTCGATCTCCACGACCTTGCCGACGATGCGGTTCATGAACTCGCGGTCGTGCGACGTCATCAGCAACGCGCCGTCGTAGCCCCTGAGGAAGGCCTCCAGCCAGATCAGGCTTTCGAGGTCGAGGTGATTGCTCGGCTCGTCCAGCAGCATGGCGTCGGGCCGCATCAGCAGGATGCGGGCGAGCGCCACGCGCATCTTCCAGCCGCCGGAGAGTTGGCCGACGTCGCCGTCCATGCGTTCCTGGCTGAAGCTCAGGCCCGCGAGCACCTCGCGCGCCCGCGCGTCGAGCGCATAGCCGTCCAGCTCCTCGAAGCGCCCCTGCACCTCGCCGTAACGCTCGACCAGGGCGTCCAAGTCGCCGGCCCGGTCCGGATCGACCATCGCGGCTTCGAGCTCGGCCATTTCGGCGGCGAGCGCGCTCACCGGCCCGAGGCCGTCCATCGTCGCCATGACGGCGCTCTGGCCCGACATTTCGCCGACGTCCTGGCTGAAATAGCCGATCGTCGTGCCGGGATCGATCGACACCTGGCCGTCGTCCGGCCGCTCCTCGCCGACGATCATGCGGAAAAGCGTCGTCTTGCCGGCGCCGTTGGGCCCGACAAGCCCCGCCTTCTCCCCCCGCTGGAGGCCCATCGCCGCGTCGATGAACAGGATTTGATGGCCGTGCTGCTTGCCGATGCTGTCGAGGCGAATCATGTGGTCCGTGCTGTTGGAGGAGGCTGAGGCGACCCCGGCCGGGCGGTGCCCCGACGGGATCGCGGGACGCCACACGTCGGTCGGCGTGTCCTCTATGCACGGCGCGGCGGCGCGTCAAGAGAAACCGGACAAGGATGTCGCTGGAATGATTGCGGACGGCGCCGTCGCCCCCGCTCTATCCGTCGGGCGGCGGATCGAGCTTCGCCACCGCCGCCTCGATGGTGCCGGGCGGCTTCGAGGTGATGTCGTAGACGACCCGATTGATGCCCTTGACCTCGTTGATGATGCGGTTGGAGACGCGGCCGAGGAACGTGTGGTCGAACGGAAAGTAGTCCGCCGTCATGCCGTCGGTCGAGGTCACGGCGCGCAGCGCGCACACGGGGTCTTGCACCGTAGACAACTTCGCATTGCCGGTCCCGATGCGCCCTGTTGGCTCCAAAAAAACACGAACGGAATTGACGGAAATCAATGTCGCCAGTCCGGGTTGTCTCATAATAAAAGCGCAGATTACTCGGGCCTGCCCAACCAAAGGAGGCCATCATGACGAGCCAAATCCGTCCTATCGCTTTGCTTCTGGCAATATTCGGCGCGATACAGGCGCAACCCGCGCGGGCCGAGTCGTTGACCGTCCAACCGACCTATAGCTACCAGTTGATCGACACGTTCGAGGTCAAGGGCCGACAAGGGGTCGCCAGCGACGGCGAGTTTTATTACGTCAGCGGCAGCAAGGCGCTCTACAAGTACGACAAGCGCGGGAAGCTGCTGCAGAGCAACGAAAATCCGTTCGCGGGCTACCCAATTCCCGCCAACCATATCGGCGGAATCGACGTCTTCAAGGGCGAAATCTTCGTCAGCGCCGAAAACTTCGCGGACGGCGTCGGCAAGGATATCCAGATCGCTATCCACGATGCCAACACCCTAAAGCTGAAGCGCGCATTCAGTTTCGAGCCATCCAGTGGCCAGCAGGAAGTGTCGGGGATTTGCGTCGACACCGACAAACGCATCGTCTGGATGGTGTCGTGGGTCGGCGAGGAAAGCGGCCGCTACATCTATGGATACAGCCTCGATACCGGAAAATATCTACGCAAGGTCCATCTCCAGCCGGTTCCGCAATGGATTCAAGGAATCCATTATTGGAAAGGAAAGCTATTCGTGACCGCCGACGACGGCACGGCCGATGACGACGAGCCGGATAACCTGTACCGCATCGATGTCACCGACAAAAGCTATGCCCACGTGGTCCGCGAGAAGGTGTTCACCGAAGTCAAGCGCCAAGGCGAAATCGAAGCCGGCGGGGTCGATCCCAAGACCGGCGAATTTCTCGTCCTGTTCAACCGCGGATCGCGCATCGTCCTCGGGATGGTCAAGGGCTTTTACCCGGGTTACGACCGTGAGATCTCCGAGGTCTATCGCTTTAAGATGACGCCGTTCCAGGCGAAGTAAGGCGGCGAGGCAAATCCACGCGTTCCAGCGGCATGGCCGGGCCGGCCGTTCGGCCCGGCCATTGCCTTTTCGTTTCGTTCCGAACGGTGGCGATCCGCAGATTTTTAGGAGGGTGCGTGTCAGATTGTTGACGCGATGCGTCACCGCCCTTCGATCGCATTTGCGACGACCATAGTTCCATCGTGCCAGCGAAGGCACTGAAGTCTCGAATCATTCCCACTCGATTGTTTTCTGTAGGTCCAACCAACTGAATTTAAAAGGGATCGCTCTTTGAAAAATCATAAATACCGTCACAAATACCGTCAGAAAACTGGGCTCTTGAAATGGCTGGGCAGACGGAGGGCGGCTGTGGGGCGTCAATTCTTCTGGCTCCATTATATACGAGGGCGGCGCGCTCTATACCGCGGTGAAGCGGACTAGATCTAAAACAGAATGCTGTGTTCTCCTGACCTGGTCCCCGATCCAAGCTCGTCAATGAGTGGACCCTGTTGGTTATGTGGTCCGAGCCCCAACTTAGGACCGCCGGAAGGTAGATTTTTCCGGCTTCATCAT